>JANPDJ010000301.1:0-26548 GCA_031431395.1 Chloroflexota bacterium
CCCGGACGTTCGGTGAGGCCGGTGGGTTCGCTCGTGATGTTCTCTCCTGGGGGCGATCGGGTGAGCGGTGTGGCTACGGTACGGCAGGCGTCGGTGAGGCCGCGCCCAGCAGATCCCGGCAGATCTCGTAGCCCCGCGCCACGAAGGCCGCGGCCAGCCCCTGCCGGTCACCCGCCTCCAGGATGGCGGTGGCGGTCAGTACGAGGCCGGTCCAGCCGTCAAGCTGCCACCGGCCACCGGGTGGCGCCGGGGGGAGCGCCGCGAACCCCCCCTTCGGGACCGGCCAGGCTGTGACGTAGAAGTACGGCTCCGGGATCCCGCCATCGCCCGGCGAGAACCCCATCGTCACCGTGGCGTCCTTCGGCAGATCCGGCCGGGCCGGTGCCCCAGCGGCGCCCAGCCGGACGGCGACCGCCAGGTCGAAATGGTCGGGCCAGCACGGCACCGGGAGCCGGGAATCGTGCCTGACCGCCACCTTGGCCAGGCACTGGTCGGCGAAGGCGAACCAGCGTCCGAGCTCTCGCGCGGCGGCGGGATCCGGTGCCAGGATCTCGCCAGTCTGGATGGGGCCTGGCGGCAGGTCGGCGGGGATCCGCACAGTGAAGTCCACGGCGTGGAGGCCGGCATCCGTCAACGCGGCCGAGAGCTGCTCCTGGATCTCTGCGAACCGGCTGCCGATGAGGTCGATCCACACGCGTTGCGGCCCATCGCGGCTGTCCAGCAGGAGCACTCGGGGTGGCCCGAACACCAGGGCCGCCCGGACCAGTCCGCGTGACGGCGACTCAACGGGCCAGCCCGCGAGCCCGCCGAGTTCGGCGTCCCAGCGCAGGCTCGCATGCAGGTACCCGGGCTGGCGGCGGGCCAGGGTACGCCCGACGCCCGACACGAGGACTGCGACGTGGTGGAGTTCCACGCGGGTCGCGGCAAGCGCGCGCGGGTCCACCCGCGCGCTGTTCGGCAGCTTCTCCCCCGTCACCTGGTACGCCCTCGATCCCGGCAGGTCACCCGAACGGGACCTGGGAATCGAGCTCGTGCACGACGGCCCGCGCGATGAACCTGGCCGCCTCGGCGCTCTTGCCGCCCAGCTTCTGGTCATCGTCCCGGTGGATCGCCGCGCCCAGGTCCGCGAGCATCTGGCCAAGCAGGGGCGTCAGCGCGATGTCGCCCCGGGCGATGGCGCGCTCCAGGTCCGCGACGGCCTGCCGGACGTTCTCCACCGCGTGGCCGGTCGCACCTGCGCGATCACGGAACGCGTCGCGCGCCACCCCGGCCGCGGAACTGTCGGCCATGGCCCTATCCTGCCGAGCCGCGCGTGGCCCGGGCCGCGGTTCGTTCTGCGCTCGCCGGGCTGGTGTCGGACTGCCCCTGCGCGCGGCGCCGGGCAAGCCATTCCTGCTTCAGGACGCTCATCGAGATCTCGTCCCAGAAGCGCTCGCCGCGCCAGATTGCCTCGCGGGCCCGGCCCTCGACGGTGAACCCAGTCTTCTTGTACGAGCGGATCGCGCGCTCGTTGAACGCGAAGACCGTCAGCGCGATCCGATGCAGGCCCAGGTGGCCGAACGCGTGCTCGAGCATGAGCGCCGTGGCCTCCGTGCCGTAGCCGTGGCCCCAGGCATCCTTCTCGCCGATCGTGATGTGGTACAGGGCGGAGCCGTTGTCGGCGTCGAGCTGGCTGAACGCGCAGCTGCCAATGAGGCGGTCCGTCGCCCGAATATGGATCGCCATGGTCAGGGTGTCCGGACCGATGACCCGGGCCGTGAAGAAGCGCTCGATCTCCTCGGGCCGCATCGGCACGTCCTGGTAGCGCGTCAGCCGCGTGACCTCCGGATCGCTGTACCAGCGCATGAACGTGCCGAGGTTGGCCGGCACGTGCCGGCGGAGGACGACTCGCTCACCTGCGAGCCGATCGGGAGACCACGCTCGCTCAGCCATCGGAGGGGAAGGTATACCATCGCCGCCGTGCATCGCTGGAGCGAGCTCGCCGATCGCGTGGCGTCCACGACGCGGACCTCCGAGAAGACGAGCCTCCTCGCCGCCTACCTGCGGACCCTCGACCCGGACGCGCTCCGCGTGGCGACCGTGTTCCTCTCCGGGCGACCCTTTCCGGAGGCCGACGGGCGGTCAACCGGCCTGGGCTGGGCGGCGATCGCCGGCGTGGTTGCGGCCGTCGCCCATGGGCAGCCCGGCGCCCTGGGGGCGGCCTACGACAACTCCTCGGACCTGGGTCAGGCCGTGTTCGACGTGCTCGCGCATGCTGGCCATGAGGGCGAACCGGGCGATGGACCCACGGTCGTGGAGGTTGGCGAGGCCTACGCGGCGATCGAGGCGGCGTCCGGCCCGGCCCGCAAGGCGGCCATCTTCGGGGCGTTACTGGAGCGCGCGGAGCCGCTGGCGGCCAAGTACATCGTCAAGGTGCTGACGGGCGAGCTGCGCATCGGCCTCCGCGAGGGGCTGCTGGAGGCGTCGATCGCGAAGGCTTGGGACCAGCCGCTGGACCAGGTGAAGTGGGCGGGGATGCTGACGGGCGACGTCGGCCGCACGGCCGTGCTGGCGGCAGAGGACCGGCTCGGGGATGCGCGCCTCGCGCTCTTCCATCCGCTCAAGTTCATGCTTGCCTCGCCGGCTGAGGACGCATTGGAGATCCTGGCGCGCCTGGGACCCACGGTCTGGGTTGAGGACAAGTACGACGGGATCCGGGCGCAACTGCATCGCGCTGGGTCTACGGTCCGGCTCTTCAGCCGCGATCTCCACGACGTGAGCGACCAGTTTCCCGAGATCGTCGACGGGGCCCGCGAATGCACGTGGGACGGCATCCTGGACGGCGAACTCCTCGCGTACCGGGACGGGCAGGTCCTGCCGTTCCTGTCGCTGCAGATGCGACTGGGCCGAAAGGCGCCATCACCGGCCGTCCGGGCCGAGGTGCCGGTCATCTTCGTGGCGTTCGACCTGCTGGCCCACGGGCCACGGACAGCTGACCTGAGCCCGGAGGCCTACCGGGTCGGCGAACCGCACGGCGTGGAGCCACCCGAACGCGCGCCGGGCGTCGAGCCCCTCCTGGCCCGGCCGCTCTCGGAACGTCGTGCGTTGCTCGAAGCCCTTGCCCTGCCCCTCGCGGAGCAGGGCGGCGTGTTCGCGGTCTCCACGCTCGTGACGGTGTCTTCCGTGGCGGAACTGGACGCTGTCTTCGACGCCGCACGGGCGCGCCGCAACGAAGGGCTCATGGTGAAGGACCCGCAGAGCGCCTACTCGCCCGGACGCCGCGGCTTGGGCTGGCTGAAGATGAAGCGGGCGCTCGCGACCATCGATTGCGTTGTGGTGGGCGTGGAGGGAGGTCACGGGAAGCGCCACGGCGTCCTGTCGGACTACACGTTCGCCGTCAGGAACGACGAGACCGGCGAGCTGGTCACGATCGGCAAGGCCTACAGCGGCCTCACGGACGCGGAGATCGCCCAGATGACGCAATGGTTCGAGGCGCATACCGTGAAGCAGATGGGACGCTATCGGCTCGTGGATCCGGAGGTCGTGGTGGAGGTGGCCTTCGACGTCATCATGCGCTCAAGCCGGCACAGATCGGGGTTCGCGCTGCGGTTCCCGCGGATCGCGCGACTGCGGACGGACAAGCCGGCCGCCGAGATCGACACGCTGGCGACCGTGGAGCGGCTCTTCCAGGGCCTGCAGCACGGACCGGAGCACCTCGTCACGGCCGGATCGCGAGCTGCGAGCGCCGTCGGGGAATAGCAGCGGGTGCGCCGGGCAGTAGCGGCCGGGTTGCCACCGGCCGGAAACCGCCGCCGGGCAGTCTGGGCGGCTCAGCGCTCCACCGGCAGGTCCAGCCGGTCGCCCCAGTCGGCCCAGCCGGCGTCGTAGACCGCGACGTCGTCGTAGCCCAGCAGCGTGAGCACGAACGCGAGCCTGGCCGCCGCCACGCCCGATCCGTCGTAGCAGACAAGCCGCCGGCCGCCGCTGACGGCCGCTTTTGCCACCTGCGCACGCAACACGTCGCCGTCGCGCAACCGCTGCGTTCCCGGTTGATGCATCGCCGCCACCGGCAGGTTCACCGCGCCCGGAATGTGGCCCAGCCGGCGGGCGTTCCCCTGGAGGCCCAGGTATTCGGCCGGCGCCCGCGCATCCAGGAGCAGTACCTCCGGTGAGCCCAGGATTCCGCGCACGTCCGCCGTGGTGAGCCGCATGCGTGGCTGCCCGAGTGGCCGAACCGACCCGGTCGGTGGCGGAACCGTGGCGCTCGAGAGGTCGCGTCCTTCGTCCATCCAGGCCGACATGCCGCCATCGAGGATGCGGATCTCCTCGAATCCATAGGCACGCAGGCTCCACCAGGCGCGCGAGGCGAACAGGCCTACGGTGTCGTCGTAGAACACCACCGTGTCCCCATCGTGGATGCCGGCCCGGGCGGC
Organism: Chloroflexota bacterium; assembly: GCA_031431395.1. Classification (GTDB taxonomy): domain Bacteria; phylum Chloroflexota; class Limnocylindria; order Limnocylindrales; family CSP1-4; genus VGPE01. Next base: position 4,413 of record JANPDJ010000301.1, read on the forward strand.
GGCCTCGGCAACCTGGTCCGGTGGCGCGAGCAGGAACAGCGTGCCCTGGTCTTCTTCCCCCACCAGTTCGAGCGCCCAGTCGAGATAGCTGGCGCCCGGAATGTGCCCCGCGCCATAGGCCGTGCGACCGGTCCCGTCCGGGCGCCAGCGGACGTCCACGATGCGCAGATCCGGCCGGTCGAGGTTGGCCGCCAGCCAGTCCGTGGATACCAGCAGTTCGGGACGGGCGTAGCCCTTCACGCGGGGCGGTTCGGTCGAGCGGGGCAGACGGACATGGCCGGTATTATCGGTCCGATGGTCAGTCCCTTCATGCCGGACGCCGAAAAGCTGATTGCCGTGCGTGACGGGCTCCCCGCAACGGGCGCCGGCATCTACCTCAACACCGGGACAGCCGGTCCCATTCCGTCCGAATCGGCCGCCGCGATGGCGGAACTGGCCCAGTGGGAAGTGGTGACCGGCCGCGCGCACCCGGGCTTCATCGAGGAATCGCACGCCCGCAGGGACGAGGCACGAGCGGCCGTGGCGGCCGTCATCCACGCGGACCTGGATGCCGTCGCCCTCACCCACAGCACGACGGACGGCGTGATTGCCGCGCTCTGGTCGATCGGCTGGCAGCCGGGCGACAACCTTGTGACCACCACCGTCGAGTTCCCGGGGGTCATGGCTGCCGTCGCCGCGCTCGCCGACCGTTCCGGCGCGGCCGTCCGAGCAGTGGATCCGGGTCCCGACGATGCCGCGACCCTGGCCGCCTTCGCCCGGGCGTTGGACGGGCGGACCAGGATCGTGCTCCTGTCGCATGTGGCATGGACAACCGGGGATCGCCTGCCCGTCGAGGAGGTCGTGGCTCTCGTGCGGGCTGCCGCGCCGCGTGCGCTCGTCGTCCTGGATGGGGCGCAATCCGTGGGTGCGATCCCGGTGTCCGTCGGCGACCTGGGAGTGGACTTCCTCGCGTTCCCGGCCCGGAAGTGGCTGCTGGGACCGGACGGCGTGGGCGCGCTCTACGTTTCGCCGAGGATCACGGACCTGGTCCGGCCGGCGTTCGCGGGCATCAACGGGCTCGCGGATCCACATGCCCCGGACCAGGGCCTGCGCCGGGATGCGCGTGCATTCGAGGCCTCCAGCTTCCACGCTCCGTCCATCGTCGGCATGGCGCGCTCGTGTGGGTGGCTTTCCATGTACGTGGGCCTGGACTGGATCATGGAGCGGGCACAGGGCCTTGCGCGGGTCGCCTTCGAGCGACTGGCCGCGACGCCCGGCGTCACGGTGGTCACCTCGCGGGATCGGCTGGCGACGCTGGTCACATTCCGGATTCCGAACTGGAGCGCCGGGGACGTGCTGGACGAGCTCGGGCGCCGCACGTTCGCGATCGCCCGACACGTGGACGCGCTCGACGCCATCCGGATCAGCACAGCCTTCTTCAACACCGAAGCGGAGATCGGCCGCTTCTGCGATGCGGTGGCCGAGATTGCCGCACATACGCCCGAGACGCTCCCGCGACGGCCGGCGCTGTCAATTCTCGGCCAGGGATGACGGACGGGCCGGGATTCGACTCCTCGCCGGTTGCGCCCCGCCGGCCCGCGACCGAGGCGCGCCGACGTTCGTGGGCGGAAGTTCGGTGGCGGCAGTTCAGGAATGCGCCCCGGCCTGTGGTTCGGGCCGTGGTGGCCGATCTGTCGGTCGCGGTGATCCTCGGGGTCCTCTACCTCGCCTATGACGTGGCGCTGACCCGCGGCTCCAGGCTGCCGGGCGGGGACCTTCGGACACTGTTCGTCCTCGCGTTCGTCGCGGTTGTGCTGGTGGTGGGGAGCCTCATCACGTGGCTCATCGTGCCGCAGCCCGGCCGGCCCGGCCGTCGATCGGGCTGGAGCGCCGCGTTGGGGTTCTTCGCGGCCGTGCCCATCGCGTATCTCGTGCTCGTCGCGGTCGTCCAGGTGGTGAAGCCACTGCTCGTGTAGCGCCTGATCGGCGTCCCCTCCCCGTGGCCCAACATGGCCGCGCCACTCCCGTGGCCCGCACGCACCACGTTCGGCCAAGGGGCAGCCCGTTCGGGACGTTCGTACCATTTCTCGTGCCTGCTCTGGACGGTGATGATCGCGAAGCCCAGAGGGCGAAGGCCCTCCCGTTCACGAGGCCCGCGTGTCGACCGACAAAGAGCATGTAGCGCTGCCCAAGCTCTACGGTGCGCCTGCCTACGGCCTGCGCCGAATGGCCACCGTCGAATCCTCGCTACCGCTGTGCCCTGACGACCTCCCGATCGAGCGCCACCGCTCGCCCGAAGACCAGGCAGTGGCGGCAGAGCTTCTCGCGCGTTCCTACGGCCAGCAGACCACGGAAGCGGGATCGAGGCCTCCGCGGGTCATCGACGTGCATGCGGACGGCCATTCGCACCTGCGCGGCGCCCCCCTGGTCCTTCGAGCCATCGCCGGACGACTCGTGCGTCCCGCCGGCCACTAGATCCACCGTGGCGGACCGCCTGTCCGGACCGCCACGATCCCGTTCCTGATCGGATCGCCCCTCGTGCCCGAGGTGGCGATCCGGTTCCCTGACGGTCGTCGGAAGACAGGCCGGCGGCCGTCACCTTTCGACCGTGGAGTTCCTGCGGCAGGCCGGGGGCGCCGGCCACGATGCGTCTCGGTGCATATCGCTCCGGCTCGATGGTTCGGCGGAGCCCCGCTTACCGGGTGCTACGATCGGCCGGCGGCGGGGGAGTAGCTCAGCGGTGAGAGCAGCGGTCTTATACACCGCCTGTCGCTGGTTCGAATCCAGCCTCCCCTACCATCGTTTCAGGCACGAAACGGCGCTTGCGAGGGCGGCGTAGGCTCCCATCCCACGAGACACCGGTCGGATCGGCGGAGATTGGCGATGCAGGTCCTCGAGTCCATGGAGATCCGCGGCGGCAAATCGTCCTCGCCCGCGGCGATCTGGCGAACCTCTCGCCCAAGGAGGCCGCGAAGCTGGACGATACGATACGGAGAAACCTGAAGGCGCTGGGATATGACGACTGAGCAGCTGGTGAAGAGGAAGCGCGAGGAGATCCTCCGCATCGCGGCCGGACACGGGGCGCGCAACATCCGGGTCTTCGGCTCGGTCGCCCGCGGAGAGGCAGACGAAGCCAGTGATATCGACTTCCTCGTCGAGATGGAGCCCGGCAGGTCCCTCCTGGACCTCGGCGGGCTCCAGGTCGGACTCGAATCACTGCTGGGACGCCCCGTTGATGTCGTCACCGTGCGTGGCTTGAAGGCACGGATCCGCAGCACCGTGCTACGTGAGGCCGTTCTGGTGTGAGAGATCCTGCGGAGCGGCTCCGGGACATGCTCGATGCGATTGCAGCCATCGAGCGCTATCGCGATCGCGATAGAGCGTCCTTCGAGCGCGATGAGCTGCTTCAGGTGTGGTTTCTTCGCAACCTGCAGATCCTGGGCGAGGCCGCGCGAGGCGTCCCTGAGGATGTCCGTGCCCTTGCGCCTGAGGTGCCGTGGCCGAGCATCGTCGGGATGCGAAATGTCCTGGTCCACGGGTACTTCGACATCGACGCCGACATCGTCTGGGACGCGGCGAATCGGGATGTTCCAGCCCTCGAGCCCGCCCTGCAACGGCTCCTGCGGGACCTCGAGGATCGCGGGCGGTGACAGGAGGTCACCACGTGGGCTCAGGCTTGGATCCGGAACCCACTAGATGGAGCCAGGTCGAGTGGTTCGACGCGGCTCTGGAGCGCGGCATCGTGCTTCCGGACCAGGTGTTGGTGGTGCAGGGGCGACCCGACCGGTGAAGGGCTGACGTTGGTGCCTCGCCGCCGGTTGACGGGGCAGGGGTTCGCCAGGAAGGCGATTCAGGCTTGGGCATCGGACCAGCGTCGGTCGTCAAAACGGAAGCGCGGCAGCCAGGCAGGCGGCAAGCCCGGCCGGAAATCCGGACGACGCAGCGACGGCGGCGCACGGTCAGGGTGCATGCTCCCCGTAGTGCTCACGGCGTTGAGGCTACTCGTCGTGGCGTGAAGGTCGGCGTGAGCTGCTACCTCGTGGCAACTGAGCCGGGACGCCACCTACCCGCCCAGCGCAGCGATTCGATCGTGCAGGTCCTCGACGCCGAAGAACTGCACGGCCTTGCCCGGGCGTCGTGAGCGCAACAGCCCGCGCTCCTCGAGATCCAGAAGGTCGGTTCTTGCCGATTGGCGCGCGATCCGATGGCTGCCCGAGTGCGACGTGACGCTGTACATCGCGTCAGGATGCCTCAGCGCATGCGTCAAGAGGGCGACCTGACGATTGTTCAGGTCCGTGTGGCGAAGCATGCTGACGGTTTCGCGCGTCTCGAGCATCTTGCGCTCGACAAAGACCAGCAGCTCCTCGATAGCGCGCTTGATTGTCTGGAGCTGGTGAAGAATGAAGTAGGTCGCATCGTACTCGTCGGTTTCGGTGTATTGGAACGCACGGGCATATTGAACCGGAGCTTTGAGAAGCAGACGAGAAATCGAAACATATTGGAACAACCAATAGCCCTGCGCCAGCATCTCCCAGTAGAACAGGGCCCGGGCCGTCCGCCCGTTGCCGTCCTGGTAGGGATGGTCATAGGCGAGCCAGAGATGCAGAAGGATTGCCCGAACGACAGGGTGAACGAAGCGGCCGGTCACAGCCCCATTCGCAAAGTCGCGCATGGCCTGCATCCGGGTCTCGAGCTCTTCGGCGGGAGGCGGGACGTGGACGACGTTCCCTTCCGGGTCGACCACCCGGACGCGCCGTTCACCCGGACGCTGCGGTCGCCCAGCCGCCGACGGATCGTCCAGGGTGGCCTCGGTCAGCGTCCGATGCAGCTCGTTGATCACGCCGATCGTCAACGGTTGGCCCTGGAGAGACCGAAGCTGGGACATCGCCTGGTAGTTGTTGGCGATCATCTGCTCATCGCGGTCCCTGGGTCTCCGCCCAGTCCTGAGCATCTCCTTTGCGTCCCGCCGGGTGGTCGCCGCTCCTTCCAGCTGACTCGAGGTGATCGACTCCTCGATGAGCGAACTCACGAGATAGCGCCGCCGCTCGCCGACGTCCGGGATTGCCTCCGAGACGGCGATCTCTCCCGACGCGTGCTGGTCGATCCAGTGGAGGAGCTCGAGGACGGGATCCGGCAACGAGTATCTGAACGGTCGCCCAGTCGTGGCGATCAGCGGAAGGGGTTGGAGCACCGACGCGCGGGCGAACTTGATCCCGAACCACGCCTGGATGCGGGACAATCCTGGCGGAGGCGGTCGACGACGAATATCGTCCCAGTGCGGGTACTCACCGCGTTCGGTCGCCGTGGTTCCTGCTGCAATGATGGCGGGCAGGATCTCGCCCGAGATCCCGGCTTTCTGGATCGACTCTTCAAATGTGGGGGCTTGCAGGACCGGCCTCACGCGGATCTCTCCGGCTAGTATCGGCTAAGTTCGCCCAGATTAGGCGATACACATTGGGTCGGTCAATTCCGGCCAGTTGGGTCAGGTCCGCCCACGAGGACGAAGCCGGTCGGGCAGTCCGGGCGGTCCTCAAGCTGGCGATGCGGTCCACGGGCTGGTTTAGCGATTCTGTTGGTGGACGGCACACCTTCTGCCCAGTGAAGGGAGTCCCCGGATGAGCCACGACGCAGCCGAATTGGCAACGATCATCGCCGTCACACAGGCATTCGACCGGCACGACGTCGATGGGATCATGGCCCACTTTGCCCCTGACGCCGTCTTCGACTCGCCGCGCGGGCCCGATCCCTGGGGCCGCCGGTTCCAAGGAGCCGATGCCGTTCGAGCAGGGTTCAAGGCCCGCTTCCAGGGCATTCCGGACGTGCGCTACTCGAACGACAGCCATTTCGTGAGCGGCGACCGCGGCGCCTCCGAATGGACCCTCACGGGAACCACAACCGACGGTGAGCGCCTCCGGTGCGACGGGGGCGCGCGATCGGCCTGATCGTCCGAAAGGATTCGTTCTGGAAGATCCGCCAGGCGTGAACCCCGCCGCTCCGGGTGGCGGCGTCAAGATCAGCCGAACCACCCGCGAATGGCGGCGACAGATACCCCGGCCAGGGACTCGACCACGATGTCGGGGCCGGTGAGCTCCAGCCGGCGGGTGATCGCGTTCGGAACGGCCACGGCCAGCATGCCTGCGGCCTTCGCGGCCGCGATGCCGTGAGGTGAATCTTCGATCGCGACCGACCATGCCGGATGCGCCCCCAGCCTGCGCAGGGCCTCGAGGTAGACCGCGGGCGCCGGCTTGCCGACCCCACCGACATCCTCGGCCGTCACGACGCAGTCGAAGAGCGGCAGCAGCCCGCGGCGGTTCAGGTGATGGTCCACCCATCGGTGAACGGCACTGGATGCGATCCCGACCGGAATGCCCTCGGCCCGTGCGGCTTTCACCAGCGTCTCGACACCGGGCAGCGTCGGCCCGACCTCCACGATCGACAGGACCTGCCGATGGCGCTCCTCGCGCAGCGCGTCGCGCTGGCGGCCCGTCGCCGCCTCCAGTTCCGCATACGCGTCGAAATAGCCGCCACCCTGGACGGCCGCTCGTCCGACGAGATCCATCCAGCGGTCTTCGGGAAACACGAGGCCCACGGCCGAATATGCGGCGTGCCAGGTGGCGAGCTCGGCAACCTCCGAGTCAACGATCACGCCGTCAAAGTCGAACACGATCGCAGCGGGAGGACGGGCGTGCCCGCTCCCTCGGCCGTTGGGCTTCATCGCGACATCACAGGTCGTCGAGCACGATCACGCGGCCATCAGCGACGTCGGCGAGCCCCTGCTGGGCGCGCTCCCAGGCCCCCTGGATCACGTCGAGCAGCGAGGTGACGGCGGTGGCCTCCTGCTCGTCGTCGAGCTGGAGGTCGAAGCGGTTGCGCGGTCCTCGACCATCGGTCACCTGTCGATCGTGGCAGACGTCCTGTGCCCCTCCAGCCTACCCTCGGGTCCCGGGATCCGAGAAGCGTCGCCGGCCGGCGCCCGTCGGGTGATCTGCGACACTGCCGTGGTTCGCGTCCCGCGGCCGGACCGAGGAATGGAGTGCCAAGGTGCCCAGTTCAACCGAGCGGATCATCGACATCCACACCCACGTCAGCTATCACGACGTGGGCATCCCGGAAGCGGTTCGCAACATGGACGCGGCCGGGATCGACGTGGGCTGGCTGCTGACCTGGGAAGCGCCGCTCGATGAGTACGGCGAGGCGGACCACGGCTCGATGTCACCGCACCAGATGGGGATCCCCTTCGCGGACGGCCTGAAGGCCGCCGAGCTCTACCCGGAGCGCTTCGTGCTGGGCTGGGCCATCGACCCGCGCCGCCACCATGCGATCGAGCGGCTGCGCAGCGCCGTGAAGATGTACGGCGTCCGCGTCTACGGCGAGCTGAAGCTGCGCCTGATGTACGACGACCTCGACATCATCGAGATGTTCCGGGCCTGCGGCGAGCTGGGCCTGCCGGTCCTGTTCCACCTGGAGATCGAGCTGCCGAATCCGGGCGGTTTCGCCACGCTCGGGGCGGGTGGCGGCCGGCGCTACTGGTACGGCGGCGAGTTCGATGTCCTGGAGCGCATGCTGGCCAAGTGCCCGGACACCACGTTCATCGGCCATGCCTCGGGGTTCTGGCGCGAGATCAGCGGCGACGCCACCACGACAAAGGAGATGTACCCGCACGGCCCGGTCCAGCCGGGCGGTCGCCTTGTCCCCCTGCTCGAACGCTTCCCGAACCTCTCCTGTGACCTCAGCGCCGGCTCCGGCCTGAACGCCCTCGCGCGGGATCCCGCGCACGCACGGCAGTTCATCCTGGACCACCAGGACCGCCTGCTGTTCGGACGGGATTACTGGGACAACAAACTGATGGAGCTCCTCCGGGGCTTGGACCTTCCGGATGCGGTGCGGACGAAGCTGTTCTCCGCGAACGCGCTGCGGATGGTGCCGCTCGGCTGAGCCGGCGCCGTGATGAGGGTAGCCGCGTCCCTGATGGTCCTCCCAGAGGTCTGCTGACGCCGATTGAGGTGGGCGTTGGGCGACGGCCCGGCGATTCTGAATTGCAGGTTCACGACGGAGCCGCAGCCACACCCTCATGGCGCTTCGAGAGGCCCGGAATTCAAGCAGGAGTTGCGAAACCGACCACCTGGGGCGTCATGCCGGGCATTCGGCACCTGCCTTGTGAACTTGGGCTTCGTTTCCGCTCCAGAAGGTTGTGCCCCGTCCGCGCCGCGGGGCCAGCCCCGATCGGCGGAGGTCGTCCGCGGCGCCGCCGTCAGCCCGCAGCCCGAGCGGGTGAGGCCGCCGCGACGGCCGCAAGAGCTGCCGCGACGAATGCCATCCCTGACGCGACGTTCTCGGGCCTGATGCGCTGCGGATGGCCGTCGCCCAGGTGCATTTCCCAGTAGCCGTCCGCGGGCGTCTCGTGCCAGACGATGGCGATGTCCGCGGTTGCCTTCCACGACACGACCTGGACGCGGAGTGACCAGCCGCCACCGTTCACGGCCGCCTCTTCCGTGAGGCCCACGAGCCCGACAGGGGTCGCGCGCCGGAGCTGCCGGACCCGCCCGCGTTCGCCGGCCAGTTCCCACGTGTAGTCGGTGACGGGCGTCGCGCCCACGTTGTCCGCGAGCGCCCGGAGTGCCCGGACGGCCGATTCGCCCGACTCGAACCGCTCCCGCAATTGCTGCTCACTCAGGATCACCGCGACCTCCCTCCGGCGACAGGCGGCCGAAACGACCGCGACGGACATCATGACCGGCCGCGCCGCCCGGCGGTGGACGCGGACGCGATGGGCGCGGACGCGGTCGACGGCGCAGACGTCCGTGACGCATCCTTTACGCGATGACGGGCCTCTTCCGGATCTACCTCCGCCCGTACGCCGCCCAGCTGGGCCTCGTGATGGCCCTGCTGCTGGTGCAGGCGCTGGCCAACCTCTACCTGCCGGACCTCAACGCCGACATCATCAACAACGGCATCGCCCGGGGCGATAACGACCACATCATGCGGACCGGCATCGTCATGCTGGGCGTGACGCTGGTGATGGGCATCGCGTCGATCGCGGCGGTGTACCTGGCGTCCCGGTCGGCCATGGGCTTTGGGCGGGATCTGCGGTCGGCCGTCTTCGGCAAGGTGGAGACCTTCTCGCAGGTGGAGGTCAACCGGTTCGGCCCGGCGTCGCTCATCACCCGCAACACCAACGACGTCCAGCAGGTCCAGATGCTGGTCTTCATGGCGCTGACGGTCATGATCTCCGCGCCCATCCTGATCGTCGGCGGAATCATCATGGCGCTCCGCCAGGACGTGCCCCTGTCCGGGCTCCTGCTGGTGGTTCTGCCGCTCATGGCACTGGTCATCGGCCTGGTCATGAGCCGTGCCATCCCGCTGTTCCGGTCCATGCAGGTCAAGGTGGACCGGATCAACCAGGTGATGCGGGAGACACTCGCCGGCGTCCGGGTGATCCGCGCCTTCGTGCGCACGCGCCACGAGGACGAGCGCTTCGACACGGCGAACGCGGACCTGTTCGACACCGGTCTCCGGGTGGGCCGCCTCTTCGCGCTGACCTTTCCGGTGATGACGGCCATCTTCAACCTGTCAACCGTGGCGGTGATCTGGTTCGGCGCAATGCGCGTGGACGCGGGCGCGATGCCCATCGGCAACCTGACGGCGTTCCTCCAATACGTGGTGCAGATCATGTTCGCCGTCCTTACCGCGGTCTTCATGTTCGTGATGATTCCGCGCGCGGCGGTCTCGTCGGGGCGCATCCGCGAGGTCCTCAACACGGAGCCGTCGGTGCGCGACCCGGAATCGCCGGTCCTGCCGGCAGAACGGCGCGGTGTCGTGGAGTTCCGCGACGTTGAGTTCCGCTACCCGGGCGCGGAGCACCCGGTTCTCAGCGGGATCTCGTTCACGGCGCGGCCGGGTCAGACCACCGCCATCGTGGGCAGCACCGGCAGCGGCAAGTCCACGGTGGTCAACCTGATCCCGCGCTTGTACGACGCCACGGGTGGCGCCGTCCTGCTCGACGGCGTGGACGTCCGCGCGATGAAGATGGCCGATGTCTGGGATCGGATCGGGTTCGTCCCGCAGCGCGCGTTCCTGTTCAGCGGCAGCGTCGCCACCAACCTGCGGTTCGGAGATGCGGAGGCGAGCGCCGATGCGCTGTGGGCCGCACTCGAGATCGCGCAGGCGCGCGACTTCGTCGAGGAGATGGAGGGGCGCCTGGACGCACCGATCACGCAGGGTGGCACCAACGTGTCCGGCGGCCAGCGCCAGCGCCTCGCCATCGCCCGGGCGCTCGTGAAGCGGGCGCCGGTGTACGTCTTCGACGACACGTTCTCCGCCCTCGACTTCACGACGGACGCCCGGCTGCGGGCTGCCCTGAACCGGGAACTGGGCGACTCCGCGGTGATCATCGTGGCCCAGCGCGTTGGAACGATCATGCACGCCGACCAGATCGTCGTGATGGATGCCGGGCGGGCGGTGGGGATCGGGACGCACAGGGACCTGCTCGCCACCAATGAGACGTACCGCGAGATCGTGTTCTCGCAGCTCACCGAGGCGGAGGCCGTCGCATGAGCGGCCGGCCCGGCGGGGCTGCCGGCGGCCCCGGCATGGGTGGCCCGGGTATGGGCGGCCCGGGGATGGCAGGCGGCCGTCCGGGCGCCATGGGTGGACCTGCCGTCGGAGGCTCCAGGCCGGGCATGGGCGGACCCCCCGGCGGCCGTGGCCCCCACATGTTCGGCATGGGCCCGCCCCCGGCCAAGTCGAAGAACTTCCGGGCGTCGTTCCGCCGGCTCGTCGGTCACCTCCGCCCGGAGGCTCCGCTGATCGGTGCGGTCTTCTTGCTCGCGGTCGGCAGCGTGCTGTTCGCGATCCTGGGTCCCAAGATTCTCGGTGAAGCTGTCAACCGCATCTTCGAGGGCGCGCTGTCGCAGCGAATCCCCGTCGGGGTGACGCAGGAGCAGGCCGTGGCGGCCCTGCGGGCGCAGGGCCAGGGGCAGCTTGCCGACATGCTCGCGATGATGCACCTGACCCCCGGGGTAGGCGTCGATTTCGGGGCCATCGGGCAGCTGGCGCTGGTCCTCGTGGGCCTCTACACGCTCAGCTCATTTTTCGGCTGGATCCAGGCCTGGCTGATGGCCGGCGTGACGCAGCGAACGGTCTACCGGATGCGCCGGGACGTGGACCGCAAGCTCGGCCGACTGCCCCTGCGCTACTTCGACGGCCATCCGCGTGGCGACCTGCTGAGCCGCGTCACGAACGACATCGACAACATCGGTCAATCGCTCCAGCAGAGCCTCACGCAGCTCATCACGGCGCTGCTCACGATCGTCGGCGTGCTGGTCATCATGCTCACGATCAGCCCCATCCTCGCCGTCGTCTCGCTGCTCGCGGTGCCGGCATCGCTGGTCGTGACCATCCTCATCGTCAGCCGTTCGCAGAAGCAGTTCATCGCCCAGTGGGCCTCCACCGGCACCCTGAACGGCCAGGTCGAGGAGATGCACACGGGCCATGCGATCGTCAAGGTCTTCGGCCGGCAGCACGAGGCCATCGCGCGGTTCAACGAGGAGAACGAGAAGCTCTACGAGGCCAGCTACCGGGCGCAGTTCATCTCGGGTCTCATCCAGCCCTCGATGAACTTCGTCTCCAACCTCAGTTACGTGGCAATCGCGGTGATCGGCGGCCTGCGTGTCGCGAGCGGCCAGATGACCCTGGGGGACGTCGTCGCGTTCATCCAGTACTCGCGCCAGTTCACGTTCCCCATCATCCAGACCGCCGGCGTGGTCAACGTCCTCCAGTCTGCCGTCGCCTCGGCGGAGCGGGTCTTCGAACTCCTGGACGAAGCCGAAGAACAGCCGGATCCCGTCGTTCCGAAGGTCCTCGGACGGGCGGACGGCGGCGTCGCCTTCGAAAGCGTCTCGTTCCGCTACGAGCCGGACAAGCCGCTGATCGATGACCTGGACCTGGTCGCACGGGCCGGCAGCACGGTGGCGATCGTCGGTCCGACGGGCGCCGGCAAGACGACGCTGGTCAACCTGCTGATGCGGTTCTACGAGATCGACAAGGGCCGGATCACCGTGGACGGCATCGACATCCGCGAGCTGACGCGCGACAACCTCCGCCGGACGTTCGGCATGGTGCTCCAGGACACGTGGCTGTTCGGCGGCACGATTCGCGAGAACATCGCCTACGGCCGCGAGGGCGCCACGGACGCGGAGATCGTGGCGGCCGCCGAGGCGGCCCACGTGGACCACTTCGTCAGGACGCTCGCGCACGGGTACGACACCGTGATCGACGACGACGCGACGAACCTCTCCGCCGGCGAGAAGCAGCTGCTGACGATCGCGCGGGCGTTCCTTGCCGACCCGCCCATCCTCATCCTGGACGAGGCCACCAGTTCCGTGGACACGCGGACGGAGGTCCTCATCCAGCGCGCCATGGCGCGCCTCATGCACGGACGGACCACGTTCGTCATCGCGCATCGCCTGTCCACGATCCGCGATGCGGACACGATCCTCGTCCTCGACCGCGGCGCGATCGTGGAGAAGGGCAGCCACGACCAGTTGCTGGAGCGGCGCGGCTTCTATTTCGAGCTGTACAACAGCCAGTTCGCGGAGGCGCTCGCCGAGGTTGGCTGACGCGAGGGGTTGGGCCGGCCCAAGGCAGGTCGAAGCCCCGCACCGGCCGCGCTGGCCCCATCGGGCCGAGCGCCTCGCCGAGCACGCGGCCCGGCCCCGCAGACATTGACGCCACGCCACCTCCATGCCACCGTCCACGTCATGACCGACGCCATCGAGACGAACCGTCCGACGGGAACCACCGCGACTCCTGTGATGGGGACCGCAACGTTCCTGATGACCGATATTGCCGGCAGCACCCGGCTGTGGGAACAGGAGGCGGAGGCGATGCCCGCCGCCCTCGCCGCCCACGATGCGATCCTCCGGAGTGCCGTCGAACGGTCTGGAGGCATGGTCGTCAAGACGACCGGGGACGGGATCCTGGCCCGATTCGACGAATCGTCGGATGCCGTTGCCGCGGCGGTGGAGAGCCAGCGCGCCCTTGCCGCCCGTCCTTGGGAGCTGGCCGCCCCGCTCCGCGTCCGCGCGGCGCTGCACTCCGGGAGCGCCCAGGCGCGAGAGGGCGACTACTTTGGCCCGGCGCTGAACCGCGTGGCGCGCCTCCTCGCCCTGGGCCACGGCGGGCAGATCCTGCTGTCCGGCGTCGCGGCCGCGCTGGCGGGCGACCGGCTGGCGGCCGGACTGAGGTTGCGCGACCTGGGCGAGCATCGCCTTCGAGACCTCGAGCAGCCGGAGCACGTCTTCCAGCTGACCGTGCCGGATCTGCCCTCAGAGTTCCCGCCGCTCCGTTCCACCGGCTCCGGACTGACGAACCTGCCCACCCAGTTGACGTCCTTCGTGGGGCGGGAGCGAGAGATGGGGGCCGTGTCGGGCCTGCTGGGCGCCAATCGCCTTGTGACCCTGATCGGGGTGGGCGGCACGGGCAAGACCCGGCTGATGATCCAGGTGGCTTCCGGCGCGGCCGCACGATACCGGGACGGCGCATGGCTCGTCGAGCTGGCGCCCGTGAGCGATCCGGACCTCATCGTCGCGGAAGTGGCGCGGGCGCTGGGCGTCCGCGAGGAGCCGGGACGTGCACTGCTCGCCAGCCTGGTTGACTTCCTGCGCTTCAAGGAACTCCTGCTCCTCATCGACAACTGCGAGCACGTCATCTCCGCGGTGGCTGAGCTGGTGGACGACCTGCTGGCCGCCTGCCCGGCGCTGGTCGTCGTCGCCACCAGCCGCGAGGCACTTGGGGTCGCCGGAGAGGCCGTCTTCCAGGTCCCGTCTCTCGCGGTCCCGGCCGTCGTGGACCCGCCGCTGGCCCATGGCGGTGCCCAGGGGTCGGCGGTGCTGGACGAGGGGTCGCTCCGGGATCTGGGGGCGGTGGATGCCGTCCGGCTCTTCGTGGAGCGGGCGACCGCGACCGTGCCGAGCTTCGCGCTCACGCGTGCCAACGCGTCCTCAGTCGTGGAGATCTGCCGGCGACTGGACGGCATCCCCCTGGCGATCGAGCTGGCGGCCGCACGGGTAACGGTGCTCTCGCCGCAGGAGATCGCGACGCGCCTCGGTGATCGCTTCCGGCTCCTGACCGGCGGCCGGCGCACGGCTGTCCCACGTCAGCAGACCCTGCAGGCACTCATTGACTGGAGCTGGGACCTGCTGACCGAAGCGGACCGGCGATTGCTCCGGCGGCTGTCGGTGTTCGCCGGCGGCTGGACGCTCGCGGCGGCCGAGGCCATCGCTGGCGACGGTGTCGGCGACGGCACGCTGGAGACGCTCGATGGCCTGGAGCGCCTTGCCGCACGGTCGCTGATCAGCGTGGATCGTGGCCTCGTCACGCGGTACCGCATGCTGGAGACGATCCGGCAGTACGCCCGCGACCGCCTGATCGAATCCGGCGAGGCGCAGGAGATCCGTGCCCGCCATCTCGCGTTCTTCCTGGCGCTTGTCCAGGAGGCCGACCGGGCGCTCCGTGGACCGCTGATGATCGAATCGCTGGAGCGTCTTGATGCGGACGCCGACAACCTCCGTACCGCCATCGAGTGGGCGTTCGAATCGGACGCGGAAGCAGCGCTCCGCTTTTGCGCTGCGATGCGGGGCTACTGGCCGATGCGGTCGGACGGTGCCGAGGGTGCCGCCCGGCTGGCGAGCGCCGTCGCGCTGCTCCGCAAACTGCCCCCTGCCGCACCCGAAGCTCTCCGCGAGCGGGCAGCCCTCACTTCCGACGTCCTCTCCGCTGCGTCGTTCGTCCGGTCCACGGTGGGCGAGGGGGGTCCGGCAACCGGGGCGTGGGCCCAGGAGGCACTTGCCATCGCCCGGGAATTGGGGGAGTCCGGGACGCTCATCCGGGCGCTCGAAGCCGTGGCCATCTCCGTCGCGTTTGGGGGCCGAACGTTCGGCGCGACGGAGTTCGCGGAGGAGGCCCTCCGCGTGGCCGAACCGCTGGGTGAATGGACCACCCTTGCCTTCATTCACGCCAGCCTGGCCACGGCGTCCGCCTGGGCCGGCGAAGGCGAGACCGACGAGCAATTCAGCAGGGCATCCGATGAGGCACTGCAGTCGGGCAATCCGGCGGCGATCGCGTACGCCGCGCTGGCAAGGGGCCGGGCTCTGGGCTGGACCGGGCGGATCGACGAGGCCAGGACGTACTTCCTTGCGGCGTTCGCGCGGTACTCGGAGATCGGGGACCGCCGTCTTGCGCTGGCCGCTCGAAGCGACCTCGCCCATGCTCTGCGCCGGACAGGCGCTCTGGACGAGGCCGAGGGGATGTATCGCGAGACCATCCAGGGCTGGGAGCGCTTCGGCAATCGCGGCGCCATCGCCCACCAGCTGGAGTGCTTCGCCTATCTCGCGCTCGTGCGGGACGACGCCGCGCGGGCCGCAGAGCTTCTGGCCGCGGCAGATGGCCTGCGGACCGCGTCGGGCTCGGGAATGCTGGCCTTCGAGCGCGACGAGCACGACGCGGCCCAGGCTCGAATCGAGACGATGCTCGACGTTGCCACTCTCGACGCCGCCCGGCGCCGCGGACGCCGGTTGAACGCGGAGGAGGCCGTAGGTCGGGCGATCGGAACGTAGCCGCACCACGCGCACCACGGAACAGAAGGGCGGGCCCTCGGGGGGAGAGGGCCCGCCGCC
Organism: Chloroflexota bacterium; assembly: GCA_031431395.1. GTDB lineage: Bacteria > Chloroflexota > Limnocylindria > Limnocylindrales > CSP1-4 > VGPE01. The sequence continues at coordinate 20,066 of JANPDJ010000301.1, forward strand.
CTGGTGCAGCTGTCAGGTTCGGGTGGCCGTCTGGCCGCGCGCCTCGATCGCGTGGACCGTACTGCGCCGGGATCCCCGGCCAAAGGGGCCACCGACCCGAAATCGGGGGACCGTTCGGGCCGAACGGCCCACTTCGGCGGGGAGCCGTCCGATGTGGGGGGCGTTGCCGGGCGCTCCCGCGAGTCGCCGGATGTTCTCGGCTCCCGCATCATGGTGGCGTCGGGTTCATGCGGCCCCGAATTGCATGCGAGGCGTTCTGGCTAATGCGAATCGTGAGCGCCGCGGAAGCGGTCGCGGGGATCCGGTCAGGCCAGCAGATCTACCTGCAGTGCGCCGCGGCGACGCCGGAGGTCCTGCTGGACGCACTGGTGGAGCGCGCTCCGGAGCTCCAGAACGTCTCCGTGGTCCACCTCCACACGGAGGGTCCCGGACCCCATCTGCAGCCGGAGATGGCGCCACATTTCCGGCATCGGGCCCTGTTCATCGGTCCGAACGCCCGGCAGGCCGTGAACGAGGGCCGGGCCGACTACGTCCCGGTCTTCCTGTCCGACGTGCCGCGACTCTTCGCGTCGGGCTCGCTCCCGCTCGATGCCGTGTTCGTCAACGCCACGCCGCCGGACGCCCACGGGTTCTGCTCCCTCGGAACCTCCGTTGAGGCGATGCATTCCGCCATCGCAGCCGCCCGCACGGTCATCGTCCAGTTCAACCGCTCGATGCCGCGCACGCTGGGCGAGAGCTTCATCCACGTGAACGAGATCGACCTGGCGGTGGAGGTGGACGCGCCGCCCTTCGAGGTTTCGCGACCCGACATCGGCGAGATCGAGCGCCAGATCGGCGCGTACATCGCGGATCTGATCCCGGACGGCGCTACGCTCCAGCTGGGGATCGGCGCGATCCCGGCCGCGACCGCCCAGCTGCTGACCGACAAGCGGGATCTGGGTGTGCACACGGAGATGTTCACGGATTCCGTGGTGGATCTCGTCGAGGCCGGCGCGATCACGGGCGCGCGCAAGGAGCGCAACCGGGGCAAGATCGTGACGGCGTTCGTGATGGGCACCAGGCGCCTGTACGAATTCGTACACGACAACCCCATGGTGGAGATGCGCGCGGTCGACTTCACGAACGACACGCACGTCATCCGGACGTTCGGCCACATGACCGCGATCAACTCGGCCATCGAGGTGGACCTTTCGGGCCAGGTCGCTGCCGATTCCATTGGCACGCGCCTGTACAGCGGCGTTGGCGGGCAGATGGACTTCATCCGCGGCGCTGCACTGGCGGCCAACGGCCGGGCCATCGTGGCGCTGCCGTCCACCGCCGCCGGTGGCACCGCCTCGCGGATCGTGCCGTTTCTCCGCGAGGGGGCGGGCGTCGTCACCACGCGGGCCCACGTCCGCACGATCGTGACGGAATACGGCGTCGCGGAACTGTTCGGCCGGAGCATTCGCGAGCGCGCGATCGCGATGATCGCCATCGCGCACCCGGATTTCCGGGATCAACTCACTGCCCAGGCACGCCGCACGCACGCGATCTGATCGCGGCGGCGGCTGTCCGGCCGGAGGTCGCGGCCGACGCCACGCGGAGACGGCGACGCCGCGCGGACACGCCGACGCCCCGGGGTGCTGCGGCCGGGGCGTCGGCGCGGAAGGGGGACGCGGAAGGGCCTAGATGCGGCCCTTCGGCACGGTGTGCCAGTAGGTGCTGTTGAAGACGAGCTTGCCCAGGTGCCAGAGGCGGTTGGGTTTCGGCGGCTTGGGCGGATGGTCGTAGTCGAAGCGCAGCAGCGTGCCCTTGCCGTCGCCGATCTCGAAGAAGCACATGACGCGGCCTTCGTAGCTGGCGGCCTTCGCATTCGGCTCCCGGCCCTGCACACGGGCCGCAATGCGCTCCGCGACGACCGGCGCCTCGAAATGGGCCGTGGACCCCGCCTTGGACAGCGGCAGGTCCGTGGCGTCGCCCAGCGCGAAGACATTCTCGCGCCCGCCGACCTGGAGGGTGTGCCGGTCCGTTGGGAGCCATCCACCGGGCGCCGGCGCGAGGCCGCTGTCGATCAGCACCTGTGCCCCGCGATGCGGCGGCACGAGGATCAGCAGGTCGTACGGAAGCTCCTCGCCCTCAAGGCTTGCCACCACGTGGCGCGCGGGGTCGATCGTCTCCACGTTGAAGAACGTGTGCAGCTCGATGCCCTTCTGCTCGAGGATGGGAGTGGCCATCTCGCTCACGCTCTCGATCGTGAACGCACGACCGATGGGCGAGCAGAAATGGAGTTCGGACGCCTCGCGGAGATGCCGCTCACGTAACTCGGCCTCGATGAGGAACGCGACCTCCAGCGGCGCCGGCGGGCACTTGTAGGGCATCCCGGCGATGCCGATGACGATCTTCCCGCCGGTGAAGGCATCCAGGGCGTGGCGCAGCCGCAGCGCGGCGTCTGCGGAGTAGAAGTGATGCGCCTCCGTGTCGAAGAACGGGATGTCCTCCGGCACGATCCGCGAACCGGTCGCGAGCACCAGTTCGTCGTAGGCCACCGGCGGCCCATCCTGGAGCTCCACCAGCTTCTGCTCCTCGTCGATCCGGGTCACCCGGCCCACGATCAGCTCGACCCGATGCTCGAGCAGCGATCGTTCGGGCCGGACCAGCTTCTCGGCGGTCTGGCTGCCCATGGCGATGTACATGAACCCCGGCTGGTACACGTGCTCGCCGCGCTCGTCGATGAGGGCCAGAGACACCTCGCCGTCGTCGATGTCGCTACGGAGTTTCTTCTGGAGCAGGTTGGCGACGAGCGTCCCGCCGACGCCGCCCCCCACGATGACGATGCGTTTCACGGTGTGCCTCCGACGCTCAGTGCGTCTTCTCGACGACGATCTCGTCGAAGCCCTCGCGGGTGTTGACGGCCACAAGTCGATGGCCCGCCTTGGCGATCCATTTGGGAATGTCGGTCCTGCTGCCCTTGTCCGAGGACAGCACGGCCAGGATGTCGCCCGGCGCGGATTCGCGGATGCCGCGGATCAGCTCCATCAGCGGTCCCGGGCAGAAGCTCCCGCGCGCGTCGATCGTCCGGGTGATCGCCGGGGTGTGGGTGGTTTCGATCATTGGAGTGGCCCTTCCGCGTCCGTTCGCCGCGCTAACGACGCGCGTCGCCTAGATGAACAACGGGATGGAGTTCTCGGTGAGCAGGCCGATGACGGTGGCCGCGCCCACGGGTTCGGCCATGCCCTCGATCATGTCGTCCGGCTTGAGGCCGAACATGTCCATGGTCATCTGGCAGGGAATGAACTCGACGCCCATCTCCTGCGAGACCGCGAGCAACTCCTTGGGGCTCGCGACGTTGTACTTCTTCGCCAGGGTCCCCATCATCCAGGGCCCCATGCCCAGGAAGTTCATCTGGGACAGCTTGCGGTGGCTGATGCCGGGCCTCTGCATGAACGACATCATCTTCTGCATCCAGGTCTCGCCGGTGATCCGGTGAGAGTCCTTGACGAAGTTCTGCAGTCCCCAGAACGTGCAGAAGACGCGGGTCTTCACGCCCATCGCCCCCGAAGTGGAGGCGAGGATCAGCGTGGCCCAGACCTTCTCCAGGTCGCCGCTGTAGTTGATGATCAGGAGGTCCTTCACCGGGACCTCCGCCTCCATCTCGGGCGTTGCCGCCGGAGTCGGGGCGAGGATTGCGTCAAGACCGACGAGCCCGGTCGGGCGTTCTGCGATTGCCGTCATTTCGTGTTCCTCACTTCCGCCGCAGCACGAAGCGGTAGATGCCGCCTTCAGAGCTCGACTCGACGAGCGGGTTACCGGTCGCCTTCGACCACGCCGCAAAGTCCTTGACGGACCCGGGGTCGGTGGCGACTACCTCCAGGAGGTCGCCGGATCCAAGGGTCTTCATGGCCTGCGCCGTGCGAACGATCGGGAGTGGGCAGGACAGTCCCCGCGCATCCACGCGTTGAGTCACTTCCAGCACCGTCATGACTGAGGTTCCCTTCCGGGACGCTTGTGGCGGACTGTCCGCCGCCCGAATTCCGCGGCCATCCCCGGCCGCCACAACGCTCAGATGAACAGGATCTGTCCCTCGCCCGCGTTGAGATAGAAGGCCGTGACGCCCTCCACCCCGTCCACGAGAGGATCCAGGTCCGCCTGCTCCAGCTTGAGCAGGTCCATGGACAGCGAGCACGCCTCGATGTCGACACCACCAAGGTCCTTCGCCTGGCGAAGCGTTTCCGCCCAGGGTGCCTGGCCGGCCCGCGCGAGATCATCCACCGCCCTGCGGCCCGCCGGTCCCGCCTCTGGGGCCAGCCCGTGATCCCGGTCGATCCGGTCGGCCCGGAAGGCGTCGAGCGCCCAGTACTGCAGGAAGATGTTCACCGGCCGGCCCAGCGCAGCGGCGCCGGCAGTCAGCACGGCGGCGGAGTGCAGCCGGTCATCCGTGCCGGAGAAGAGCACCACGTTCAGCGGGTCGGTCTCACTCATGCGTCACCTCCGGCGGCGGCCACGCGGCGCGGGTGCGCCCGAGGTCCCGTCAGTTCTGCGAGACGGTCCAGCCGGCGTTGAACCACGCCGCGCATCACCGCACACGCCGCCATCACGTCCGGGTCCGCCAGCCGGTAGCGGACCTCGCGACCACCACGCTCGGCGTCGACGACGCCCGCCGTCCGCATCACCGCGAGGTGCTGGGACAGGTTGGGCTGGCTCATTCCCAGTGCCTGCGCGAGCCGTCCCACTTCGCACGGGCCCTTGGCAAGCTCGTGGAGGATCTCCAGGCGGCGAGCGTTGGCAAGCACCTTCAGCACATCGGCCTGGAGCGTGTAGATGGGATCCATGGCGTCATCATCGACATATGCACTCGTGCGCATGAGTGCCATTGGTGACCCCGCGGTGTGCCGAATGTCGTCCTGACCGGGGGCCGTCCGGCTGCCGTAACCGGCCGGGCCGCGGGCTTCGAAGGCGGCTGCGCGCGTCACCACGTTCCCGGCCATCCCGCACTGGCCCCGGGGTCCTTCGGCTCTGTCGTCCGTCGCGGCTTCAGGCGACGATCGGCCTGTCGAAGCAGCGCTGGAGCCGAGGACCGTGCCATGGTCACGAGGAGTGTGCAGGCTGACGCGGTGGAGCGGCGGTTCCTTGAGCGGGAGCACCGCGAGATCGCCAATGGCCTCGGGCGGATCACCGAAGTTGCCGGGCAGGCCGAGCGGTTCAGTGCAGCGGACGTCGTGGGAGCGCCGAACGGTCTCCTGCAATGGCTCGAATCGTCCCTGGAGCCGCACGCTGCCTGGGAGGAGCAGTGGCTCTACCCGCGGCTTGACCAGCTCGCCGGCAGCGCGTGGCCAACGCGGCTTCTGAGCTTCGACCACCAGCAGATCCGCGAGCGGATTGAGGCGCTGAAGGTCGAACGTGACAGTTTGTCGCACGGTGCGGCCCCGTCCCGGCTGCGCGATCTGCCCGCGCGGCTGTACGGGCTGGACGCGGTCATCCGGTGCCATCTCGAACGCGAGGACCGCTTTCTTCTGCCGGTGCTCGACGAACCGGCTGCAGCCGCCGGCGCGGCGCTCCGGTGATCACCGCCGGCGCGGGCCCCTGGCTCCTGCCCCGCGCTGATCTCGGGCGGCTCTTCGATGCGCTCCGGTCTGACGGCCGGCGCGTCATTGGCCCGCGCGCATCCAGTGGCGCCATCGTCCTCGACGAAATCGACGGCCCACAGGATCTGCCCGAAGGCTGGCGATCCGACCAGGCGCCGGGTTCATATCGTCTGCGCAGGACCGATGACGGCCGCGTGTTCGACTACGGCATCGGGCCCGGATCGTGGAAGCAGTTCACGTATCCGCCCCGGCTCCCGTTGTCCGTGGCAACCCGAACGGCCGATGGTGACGTCACGTTTACCACGGTCACGCAGGATCCGCCGCGCCTCGCGCTCCTGGGCGTCCGCGCGTGCGAGCTGGCCGCCCTGGGGATCCTGGATCGCGCCGTGCTCGGCGATGACGACGAGCGCCGCCGCCGTGCCGCTGCTCTCACGGTGGTGGTCGAGTGTGCGGTTTCCGGCGGCGCATGCTTCTGCTCGTCGATGGGGACGGGGCCGGGCGCGGAAGACGGCTTCGATCTCGCCTTGACCGAACTGGCCGACCACTTCCTGGTCCGGGCCGGGAGCGATGCGGGGCGGGCCGTGGCGGCGCGCCTCTCGCTGGCGCCGGCCGCGGAGGAACAGGCGGCCGCGCGCGTGGCGCAGCTGGCCGCCACGGCCGAATCGATGACGACCACCGTGGCGGTCGATGGACTGCCGCAACGGTTGCGCGCCGCGGCCGAGAGTCCGCGCTGGGATGAGATCTCTCAGCGTTGCCTGGCATGCGGGGCCTGCACGCTCCTGTGCCCGACCTGTTTCTGTAGCAGCGTGGAACAGCAGTCGGACCTGGACGCCACCGAATCGGTTTCCGAGCGCCGCTGGGACAGCTGCTTCACCGGGTCGTTCGCGGCCGTTGCCGGGGGCAGCTTCCGGCCGCGCGTCCG
>JANPDJ010000302.1:0-34331 GCA_031431395.1 Chloroflexota bacterium
CCATGGTGTCGAAGAAGTCGCTGAGCATGATCGCGAAGATCGTCAGCAATGCCGAGATGAGGCCGAGTTTGCTGAAGACCTCGAAGAGGTCAACCTGCCCGATGGTCGAGAAGCTGGGCGTCAGGACCAGGTCCTTCGGGACCGACGTCACGCCTGCCGCGAATGCGATGAGCGTGGTGACCGCGATGCTGATGATGAGGGCCGCACGAATCTTCAGCACGTAGAGCGCGATCGTGAGGACCAGGCCGATCAGGAAGACGAAGACCGACGGGCTGTTCGGGAAGGCGATCGTGACCGGGGTCCCCTCGCCCTTGACCACGAGGCCGCCGTTGACGAACCCGATCGTCAGGATGAACAGCCCGATGCCGACACCGATGGCCCGCTTCAGCGACAACGGGACGGCGTTCATGATCGCTTCGCGAAAGCCCACGAGCACGAGGACCGTGATGACGATGCCTTCGATCACGATCACGCCCATCGCTCCGGCGGGCGTGAGTCCCCGGCCGATGATCAGCGTGAACGCGACAATGCCGTTGATTCCCAGCCCGGCCGCAAGGGCCAGCGGGTAGTTCGCCAGGACGCCCATGGCGATCGTCATGATCCCGGCCACGAGTGCCGTTGCCGCCGCCGCGGCGCCCGGATCGATCCCGGCCGCGCCGAGGATGGATGGGTTCACGAAGATGATGTAGGCCATGACCATGAACGTGGTCACGCCCGCCCGGACCTCTGTTGCGAGATTCGTCCTGCGGTCCGCGAACCGGAAATACGCCGCGATCGACTCCACCCGAGACCTCCCTCTCCTCGTTTGAAGTGGGCCGCTTGGCGGCCCGGGATGCTGCGCTCCGGCAGCTCAGTCGCTCGTGCCCGACGTCTCGCCTATTCGTCCTCCCCCGTTTCCAGGCCCAGGAGCTCCATCTGCACGAAGCCGCTGGTGTCGAATTCGAGCTGGCGCGACCCGGACGTCTCCGCGGCAGACGCGCTCACGGGCGCGAACTCCAGCAGAATCGACTCGTCTCCCTGGACGAGGCGGTAGACGAGCATCTGGTCCGCACGGGTTTCGAACTCCAGGTGCTCGAACGAATCGATGTTCAGGCAGATCGCGAGTGGCGTGAAGTAGGTGGACACCTCGGGATGGTCCGAAACGATTCGCTCCACCCAGCCGGCGCCCTGCGAGACCAGCTCGCGGCCGCGCAGATAGCGGTATGTGACGGTCTGCTTGAGGAGCGGGCGCAGCAGGTTGTACACGTCCGTCCGGGAGGACACGATCCCGCGGTTGACGAAGAACTTCGCGGGGGGGACGGACGACACGCTCACTCCGGGATGCTGCGGCGAGATGGGGGCAGGGGGCGGAGCCAAGATCGATGGTAGCGCAGGGACGGACCGGAAATGGGGTCGCCGCCGCCGGTCCGCCGGGCCGGGCGAGGCCGGCGGTTTGGCGGGTTCGGCGGGCCGGGCGAGGCCGGCGGTTTGGCGGGTTCGGCGTCCGCCGTATGATCGCGACGTGCTGCTCGTGATCGACATCGGGAATTCCACGATCAAGGCCGCCGGATTCGGTGCGCCGGACACGCCGGCGTGGGTCCACCGTGCCGCGACCCGACGTGAGATGACCGCCGACGACCTGGAGATCCTCCTGGCCGGGTTGCTGTCGCTGGCCGGACATACCTTCGAAGACGTCTCAGGTGTGGCGGCTGTCTCTGTTGTGCCGCAGCTCACCGACGCGCTTGAGGCCGTGGGCCGCCGCCGACTCGGAACACGGCCACTCGTGCTCGCGACCACGGCGAACCTGCCGCTGCCGGTTCGCGTGGATCACCCGCACGAGGTGGGAACGGATCGCCTCGTGGACGCGTACGCCGCTCACCGGCTCCATGGCGGTCCCCTTGTCGTGGCCGACGTGGGCACGGCGGTCACGGTCGACGCCGTCGGCCGGGACGGCGCGTTCCTCGGCGGGGCCATCGCGGCCGGACCGGCACTTGCCCTGCGTGCACTCGCCGAGCACACGGCGAAGTTGCCCCATGTGCCGTTGTCGCCGCCGCCGCGCGCCATCGGGCGGAACACGGGCGACGCCCTCCAGGCCGGCGCCGTATTCGGCTGGGAGGATCTCGTCCGTGGGCTCGTGGCGCGGGTGCGCAGCGAACTTGCCGAGCTCGAAGGCGTGGCCGAGTCGGAGGTCCGGTCGGTCCTGACGGGCGGCTTCGCCGGCGGCCCGTGGGCCAGGGCCATCGGCGCGGACGTGGTGGACGTGCAACTCACCCTGAAAGGCCTTGCCCACTTCTACATGGACGTGATCGGCCCGCCGGTGGAAGGAGTGCCGTGACCGGCGTTCAACGGCTCGAGGGCCGCCTCATCGCGCTGGGCGTGACGGGATCCATCGCGGCGTACAAGGCCGCCGAGCTCGTTCGTTTGCTCCAGGCCGAGGGCGCCGATGTCGTGGTCCTCCTGTCGCAGTCGGCAACGCGGTTCGTCGCCCCGTTGACCCTGGAGGCGCTGAGCCGCCATCCCGTGGAGAGCGACGTCCTGGCGCTTCTGCCCGACGGCCGCATCGGTCACATCGTGGTCGCGGATTCGGCAGATGCCATCGTCGTGGCCCCGGCCACCGCACACTGGCTGGCCAGCATGGCGAGCGGCCTCGCCGGAGACGTGATCACGGCCGCCTGTCTCGCGACCTCCGCCCCAGTCGTGGTGGCGCCGGCGATGGACGGCGAGATGTACGCGCATCCGGCCACGCAGGGCAACGCGCGGCGCCTCCGCGAGTCCTTCGGCTACCGGATCGTGGAGCCGGAGCGCGGCCCGCTTGCCAGCGGGCAGACCGGCGTCGGGCGGCTGGCGGCCCTCCCATCCATCGTGGACGCCGTGGTCCAGGCGGTGCGCGACACGCCCGTTCGGGCGCCTTCGGCCGAATTGCGGCCACCCCTGGCGGCGCCCGTGCACGAGGCGGACCTCGAAGGCCGGCACCTCGTCGTGACGGCCGGGGGCACGGCAGAGCCCATCGACCCGGTCCGGTTCATCGGCAATCGTTCCACCGGCAAGATGGGGATCGCGATCGCGGAGGCAGCTCTCGCACGGGGAGCGCGGGTGACGCTCATCGCGGGCCAGATCAGCGTCTCGCCGCCCAACGGGGCGGTCCTCGTTCGCGCCGAATCGACCGGCGCCATGCGTGCCGCTGTGCTCGCGACCCTGGTCGGGCCAGACGGCCACTCGGCCGGCCTCGACGCGCTGATCATGGCCGCAGCCGTGGCCGACTTCCGGCCCTCGCGGGCCGCCGGGACCAAGCTGGTCCGTGGCGGGTCGCTGACGCTCCAGCTGGAGCCCACGCCCGACATCCTCGCCGAGGTTGGACGCATCGTTCGCGGCATCGACAGCCAGGGCGCGGCCACCCGCGAACCGGTGGCGCCACGGCCGTTCCTCGTGGGTTTCGCGGCCGAAACGGGATCTCTGGAGCGCGCCGCGGGCAAGCTGCGGGCGAAGGGCGTCGACCTCCTGGTGGCGAACGATGTCGCGGAGGCGGGCAGCGGCTTCGGCACGGACACGAACCGCGTCACGATCTACACGCCTGACGCAGAACCGGACGCGTGGCCGCTGCTCTCGAAACGCGACGTCGCTGACCGGCTGCTGGATCGCATGGCCGCGGCACTTGATGAGCGGGATGCCGCCGCGGTTGCGCCCGCACCGCCGCCGGGCCGACGGTGAACCTTCGCCCGCCTGGAACCTGCGAGTGGACGGCGACCGGGATGGCGGCGCACACTGGTGCGGTGAAGCCGGAGCCGCAACTGTGAGCGCAACGCCGGACCCCGCCGCACCCATCCGACGCATGACCGTAGCCGACATTGGCAAGCTGTACGCCGACGGCCACCGGATCGCGATGCTGACGGCCTACGACTACCCCACGGCAAGGCTGGTTGACGAAGCGGGCATCCCGATGATCCTCGTCGGGGATTCCCTCGGCCGCGTGATGCTGGGCTACGAGAACGAGATCCCGGTCTCCATGGCGGACATGCTGCACCACACGGCGGCCGTCGCCCGCGGCGCACGTCGGGCCGTCGTCATCGGCGACATGCCGTTCCTTTCGTATGCCACGCCAGAAGCGGCTGTTGCCAACGCCGGCCGGTTCCTGGCTGAGGCAGGGGCGCAGGCCGTCAAGGTGGAGGGCGGCGTCCGAAGCGCCCGGACCATCGAGACGATTGTGCGGGCAGGCATCCCCGTGATGGGCCACATCGGCTGGACGCCCCAGGCTGCCAACCAGGCCGGCAAGGTCCGCGTGATCGGCAAGACGCGCGACCAGGCCCGCTCGCTGCTCGCCGACGCCCACGCGCTCCAGGAGGCGGGTGCGTTTGCCATCGTGCTGGAACTGGTGCCGGAGCAGCTGGCGGCGGCCATCACGAGCCGCCTGCGCGTGCCGACGATCGGGATCGGTGCCGGCGCCGGGTGCAGCGGACAGGTGCAGGTGATCACCGACATGCTGGGCCTGGACGCCTGGCGGCCGAGGCACGCGCGCGCCTATGCGGACCTGCGCGTCGTGATCCTTGATGCGGTCCGCGACTACGCCACGGACGTGGCCGCGGGGACGTTCCCCGGGGCAGCCGAAACGGTGAAGATGGACGACGAGATCCTGGCCGAGGTGCTGGGCCACTCGCCGCTGGACGCGGGAGCCGGGATGCCGGCCCAAGGGATCCCGCTCGACCGCGACCTCTAGACCCGGGCAAGCTGCCGGCATGCCGGATTCGCGCCGGAGGGATCCGGCTCGAGCGCGACCTCTGGGCCCGGCCAGCGGTTGCCGGATTCGCACCGGGTAAACACCTGAGACCGGATCGACGCTGGACGGCGGGATTCGCGGCCAGATGCACGCGGGGCGTGCACGAGAGAGCCTACGGGTCAGCATGACGAAGCCGCGGTCCTCGGCGAGAGTCAGGCGCACACGCGGTGACCGACCGACGAGGCCGGCGAGCCAATGGATCCCCAGTTGCGCACCGGGCGTGAATCTGACTGGCGACCGGCGGATCGCGCACATGGGGTGTGCGCACGGCAACCCGTCGTGGGCGCCGCGACCCCCGAGGCCAACGGCCGAGGCGTTTCCTTAACCGGGTCCGGCGACCTCTCGCCAGCGAACGCAATCGACCGTATGGTCGTTGACCATGCCGATCGACTGCATCAGCGCATAGCAGATCGTGGGCCCGACAAAGCGAAACCCGCGTGAACGGAGGTCGCGGCTCAGGGCCCGCGATTCGGCCGTCTCGGCGGGGATCTCGCTCAGCGCCTGCCAATGGTTCTGGACGGCCCGACCGTCCACGAAGGACCAGAGGTGACTCGCGAGCGACGTGCCGGCATCGCGGAGCGCGAGAACGGCGCGCGCATTGCTGATCGCGGACGCGATCTTGAGGCGGTTGCGGACGATGCCGGCATCTGCCAGAAGGCGGGCGACATCGTCCGGACCGAAAGCAGCGACGTCCGCCACATCGAACCCGGCGAATGCGCGTCGATAGCCCTCGCGTTTGCGCAGGATCGTGGACCACGAGAGGCCCGCCTGGGCACCCTCGAGCAGGAGCATCTCGAAGACGTGGCCCTCGTCACGTGACGGGAGACCCCACTCATCGTCGTGGTAGCGGAGCATGAGGGGATCGTCGGCGCCGGCCCATTCGCAGCGGTTCATGTACGCACATTCTGCGGATCCGGGCCAGGGTGCGTACGCTTGCGGTTCATGAGCAACCGCTCCGCGGCTTCCGCCAGTCCGAGTTCCGAGGTTCGCGTGGTGCGAACCCGCAGCGACCTCCGGGCCGCGCTGGCGGGCCTCCCCCACCCCATCGGCCTGGTCCCAACCATGGGCTGGCTGCACGCGGGCCACCGCTCGCTCGTGGCCCGCGCTCGCGCTGAAAACCCGACCACGGTCATGACGCTGTTCGTCAACCCGATGCAGTTCAACAACGCGGATGACCTCGACCGCTACCCGCGGAACGAGGCACGCGACCTCGCGATCGCGGCCGAGGAGGGCGTCGACCTCGTCTTCGCCCCAGGCGTCGAGGAGGTCTACCCGACGGGTTTCTCGACGACGGTCTCGGTGGGGCGCCTCGCAGACGTCCTGGAAGGTGCGGCTCGTCCCGGCCACTTCGATGGGGTGGCGACCGTCGTCTCGATCCTGTTCAACCTCGTGGGAGCGGACGTCGCCTACTTCGGGCAGAAGGATGCCCAGCAGGTCATGGTGATCACCCGCCTGGCGCGCGACCTGGGCATTCCCACGGCGGTCGTCCCGTGTCCCACCGTTCGCGAGCCCGATGGTCTCGCCCTCTCGTCGCGCAATGCGCTTCTCGCACCGGAGGCACGCCGGGCGGCGCCCGTAGTCCATCGTGCCCTGGCCGCCGCCGAGGCCCGGTACCGCGCGGGGGAACGGTCGGCGGATCTTCTCCGCGCCACGATGCGGGAGGTCCTTTCGGCCGAGCCGCTGGCAGTCCCCGAGTACGTCAGCGTCGCATCGCTGGTTCCCGGCCGCGAACTCGAGGAACTCGAGGAGCACGCAGAGGTCGATGGCCCGGCGCTGCTCTCGATGGCGGTCCGGTTCGGCGCCGTCCGTCTCATCGACAACACGGCACTCCACGCAACCTGAACCGCGGACATGACCCGCGGACATGACGCGTGAGCCGTGGCCGCGATCCTCGTTGAGCGCCGCGGCGAGCCCCTTGGGAACGCCGGCCCCGGCTCAGGTCGGGCTCAGGTCGGGCTCAGGTCGGGCGGGCCCGCCGGACCGTGCCTGGTGCTTCTGCGACCACGTCGAGGATCCGGTCGATGTCGAGGTGGTCCGCGACGAGCGCCTTGATCAGCGCGATCTTCTCCGCGTCAGACGAGTGCGTCTTCACGAGCAGATCGTGGATCGCCGATGCAACGGCATACGTGTCGTCGTTGACGAGTGTCGCGAAGAGGTCGGCGGCTCGAATCGCGTCCATGATCGGCCGCCGCGGCCGGTAGCCGCCGGTCAGGACAAGACCGACACCGTGTCGCCGCGCGCCCTGCTCCGCCGACCGCAGCAGCGCCAGGATCGCATCCTCTCGGTCACCCGGGACGATGACAAGCGTGCCGGGGCCGACCCGCTCGAGCATGTGTGCCGGCTCCATGGCGCCGATGGCCACGCCGTCGATCACGCGGTCCAGGTCCGGGCCCGGCCAGATGGTCTCGCCGTGAACGCCCTCGAGGATCATGCCCAGGGTGGGATTCGACAGGATGGGCCTGTAGGGCAGCACGCCCAGCAGCGGGATGCCGTACCGGCGGAGTCCACGCTCGAGGATGTCGCGGATCTCCGCCTGCTGATCCAGCCGGACCTTGTTGACGATCGCGCCGGCCACGCTCACCCCTTGGCTCGCGAACAGGGACGCGTTCAGGACGATCTCGTCGATGGGCCTGCCGACGCCGCCCTCGCTGACGATGATCGCCGGCGCGCCCAGCATCGCGGCCACTGTCGCGTTGGACAACCCCACCACGGCACCCACACCGGCGTGGCCGGTCCCCTCGATCAGGACGACCTCCCGGTCCTGCGCAACGGCCTGGTGCGCGGTCCGGATCCGCGCCCCGAGATCCTCCACCACCTCCCCACGGATGTACGCTCTCGTGAAGCCGCGCGGAATATGAACGGGGCTGATGGTCCGCATGGGGTCCGGCAGCCTGAACACGTCGCGAATGAGCACGGCATCTTCGTCCGCGGGCACGCCGTCCTCGATCACGGTGCGCTGGCCAACAGGCTTCAGGAACCCGGTGGCGAGACCGCGGGACAGGCATCCGTCGAGGAAGCCGAGGCACACGGTGGTCTTGCCACGGTTCATGCCCGTGGCGGCGAGGTAGATCTGCCGCACGCCGTCGCCGCCTTCCGCCCTGGTTCCGGTCCCTATGGCCGGGCGGTGGTCTTCCGTTCGATCAGCTGCACGGCATCCTTGAGGCGCGAGACCGTGTCCGCATCGATGCCGTCCGGCTCAAGGTACGGGCCGAGGCGTTCCATCAGGTCAGCCACGAGGCCCAAAAACACGCTGGCGTCTGCCACGAAGAACTGCGGCTCGTTGTTGTAGCGGACCAGCGTGAGGCGGCCCTGGAGCACGCGGCGCTCTTCGACGTGGGCAATCTGGGTCGCAAAGTTGTGTCCCTGGATGCCGTCCGGGTTGTTCAGGAAGTTGAGCGCGTTGTCGATCGCCAGGCCGAACCGGGCGCGCCACGCCACGAGGCGCTCGTGGACTTCCGGCGGAATCCGCACCTCTGCGACTTCGTCGAAGACCTCTGGCGTTACGGTCAGCAGTCCGACGAGCGTGGTCCCCGCACGCGGTCCCAGCATCACCTGGAGCGAGCGCTCCAGCGTGAACACTTCGGAATCGAACCGGGGGCTGGTGATGACGTCGGTCAGAAGGTCCTCGACGTTGTCAAGGATGCCGGTCTCCGCCACCGAGTTCGCGAGGTGGAGGATCTCCTCCTTGAACAGGAATTTCTCTTCGTGATCGAGCATGCGCCGGATGGTAGCACCGGCCGTCCGGCGGTCAGACGGCCCGACAAGGCGCCGGCCACGGTCCGACGAGGCGCCCCATCCCGGTGCGGCGGAGCTACGGGTACAGGCCGCGCATGGCGGTCGCTTCGGCGACGCGCTGGACGGCCAGCAGGTAGGCCGCGAGGCGCATGCTCGCCTTGGCCTTGTCGCTCATCGCCAGCGTCTCGTGGAAGGACCGCGTCATGATCTCCTTGAGCCTGGCGTTGACGATTGCCTCGCTCCACTGGTCACGATTGAGATCCTGGACCCACTCGAAGTAGCTGACCGTCACGCCGCCGGCGTTGCACAGGATGTCCGGGATCAGGAACACGCCCCTGTCGTTAAGGATCGCATCGGCATCCGGCGTGGTGGGGCCGTTGGCGGCCTCGGCGACGATCTTCGCCTTGATCCGCGCCGCATTGCGACTGGTGATCTGGTTCTCCAGCGCGGCAGGGATGAGGATGTCGCAGTCCGTTTCCAGCAGCTCTCCGTTAGTGACCTCCGTGGCTCCGGGGAACCCTCGAACGGTGCCGTGCTCGCCCTTCCAGGCGATGACGCGATCCACGCCAAGCCCGGCCGGATTGGCGATCCCGCCCGACGAATCGCTCACCGCAACCACGGTGGCGCCTTCGGCGGCGATCAGACGCGCCGCAATGGAGCCCGCGTTCCCGAACCCCTGCACGGCGACACGCGACCGGGCAAGGTCCATGCCGAGGTGGGTGGCCGCCTCCACGATGCAGACGACCGCGCCGCGTGCCGTGGCCTCATGGCGGCCCTCCGAGCCGCCGAGCGCGATGGGCTTGCCGGTGACGACTCCTGGGACCGTGTAGCCCACGTGCATGGAGTACGTGTCCATGATCCAGGCCATGGTCTGGGCGTTCGTGTTGACGTCCGGAGCCGGGATGTCGCGCTCCGGGCCGATGAGCACGGAGATCTCCGTGGTGTACCGGCGTGTCAGGCCCTCGAGTTCCCGGAGCGACAGCTTCTTGGGATCCACGATGACCCCGCCCTTGCCTCCCCCGTATGGGATCCCCACGACGGCGCACTTCCAGGTCATCCACATCGCGAGGGCCTTGACCTCGTCGAGTGAGACGTCCTGGTGGTAGCGGATGCCGCCCTTCGCCGGACCCCGGGCCAGGTTGTGCTGGACGCGATAGCCGGTGAAGACCTGCACCGTGCCGTCGTCCATGTGGACCGGGAAGTGGACCGTCAGCTCACGTCGAGGCTCCCGGAGGACCCGCCTCAGGCCCTGATCGAGGCTGAGTCGATCGGCGGCGAGGTCGAACTGGTGTTGCGCCACGTGCCAGGGATTGATGGGCGCGGCAACCTGCTGGGTGGTCATGGGTTCGGAGATCCTCCGTAGCTCGGGCCCGACGGAACGACGGCGGACCGCGCTGCGCGGGCCGGCGGATGCGCACGCTCTTCCGCCGCGAACGCAGCGCCCGAGGTGCAGGAGGGACTCGCAGAAGGCGCAGCCATCGGATCGGCCGAGTATAGCCGGGGGTCGCGGGTGCTCCGCCCGAGCCGAACCGCCGTAGGCGAAGAGCGCAACGACCGTCCGTCGCGCGTCGAACGGCCCTCGGCCTGCCCGGACGCAGGGCACGCCAGCCGCAGCCCGGTCGGGCCGCGCTCCAACTGCGGCCCGGATGCGGCGGTCAGCTGCGCGCGTAGAGCACCACGGCACCCAGACAGCCGGGCCCGAGATGCGGGCCCACGGACGGCCCCACGGGCTGGACGGACACGTGTGCCGGGTGGATGCCGCCGGGGACGCGCGCCACCAGCTCGTCGCGAAAGGATATCGCGTCAGCGGGGGGCGTGAAGAGGATCGCGATCCGCTCCACCGGCCGCGCAGTGAGCAGCTCAAGCACGCGCGCACGCGCCCGGGAGCGCGTCCGCGGCCGGTCGGCAACTTCGACCAGTCCGTCCTTGACGGTGATGATCGGCTTGATCGAGAGGAGCGTGCCGATCGCCGCCTGTGGACCGCCGAGGCGCCCGCCTTTGCGCAGGTACGCGAGCGTGTCCAGTCCGACATACAGGTCGATGTCACCGGCGCGCTCGGCGACGTGGGCCGCAACCTGGGCGGCTGGCAGGCCGGCCCCTGCGAGCTCCACGGCCATCAGGGCAAGCAGCCCCACGCCCATGGAGGCGCTGTGCGCGTCAATCACGTGGATTTCGCGATCGGGCAGCATCGCGGCCGCCACCCGCGCGCTCTTGATCGTGGCCGACAGCGTCTCGGTGACGTCGACGCAGATGACGGCATCGGCCCCGTCCGCAAAGGCGGCCTGGAATGCGTCGTGGAACGCCCCCGGGCTCGCCGCAGCGGTCGTGGGGAATGGTGCGTCGGGCGCCGTCATGAGGCGCCAGAACTCGTCCGTTGACAGGTCGACGCCGGCCTGGAAGGACCGCTCCCCGAAGGAGACGCTGAGCGGAATCACGCGAATGTCCGCCGCGTTGGCGGTGGCGGGCGGCAGATCCGCCGCGGAATCGGTGATGACGGCGATCTTCATGGTTCCTCCACCTCGCCTCCGCGGCAGCGATTCGCCGGTCAGGCCCCGTGCTCGGCGAGCACGATGACCCGGTCGTTCGGTTCGAACGTGATCGATGTCGTCTTCACCGGGTTCAGGACGACGCCGTACGCGTCGGCGGCGCTGCCCGTGCGGGCCTGGCGGCGGTAGCCGATCGCGATCTCGCCGCGCTGTCGGGCGGCTTCCACGACCGTGGCGAACGACATCGGCTGACCAGACACCACGTAGTCGGCGGCGGCGCGAAGGTAGACCTCGGAGCCTTCGGGGTCGAACAGGTCATCGAAGACCGCCTTCAGATGGCGGTTCTCCGCCACTTGGCTCAACAGCAGGCTGGTGAGCCGGTCGCTGACGATGAAGTCGTCGGCCCGCGTTACTTCCGCAAGGGCGCGGTTTCGCAGGTCCAGCATTTCGCTGACGATCGAGAAGTCGTGGCCGAGCAGCGCGGCGATGTCGCGCAGGTGGAGCAGCGTGATCAGCGTCCGGGCATCGGCGAGCTGCAGTTCCAGCACGTCCGAGTAGCACAGGATGATGAGGTGATCGAACGTCCGCGGATCCAGCGCGTCGAGCAACGCGCGATCGGTGGTATCCCCTCGGCGAACCTCGACGGTCTCGTTGCGCAATCCGGGCCGCACGTCCGCGAGCGACGCATCCACGTCCGGCAGATCCGCCACGATCACGATCCGGGATCGTGGAGCCACGTAGGCGTCCAGCTCTCGCACGATGGCAGGACCGCGCCTGTTCCAGCCCAGGATCAGGGTCCGCTCCGGCGCCGGGGTCCGTGGCTCGGCAGACACGATCAGATCCGTCCGGACCGCCTCGCCCGCTCGCCCGCCGGCACGCACCGTGTCGTCGTCTCGTGAGATCGCGATGAGCTGATCACCGGCCGCGACCAGCGTGCCCATGCGCGGGTTCAGCCGCGGGGCCCCACCGGCGGCCAGGATGCCGATCACGGTCGAGTCCTCGTAGGCCAGCAACGTCTCGCCGAAGGGCCGTCCGAGCAGGTGTTCCGGCGGCGGCGCCAGGTAGATCTCGTCCCCATCGAAGTCGAGCAGTTCCGTGTAGACGACGGACAGCCCCGACTGCCGGCACGTCTGGGCGATGATCCGGGCGATCACGTCGCCCACGAGGATCAGCTGGGCCTCGTCGCGACCGACCATTCGGGCAACGGCGAGGTTCGCTGCGTCCCGGATTTCGGCGACGATGTGGTACGGCTCAGGCCGCCGGTCCGGACCGTTGGTGATCGCGAGGATCGTCTTGATCGTGGACGCGTCGGCGTCGGCCGAGTCCGGCGACAGCACGACGATCGATTTCGTGGTCTGGAGGCTCACAAGGGCAAGGTCCCCCACGTCCACGGGGCTGCCCGATCGGCAGACGATCCGCGTGCCGCGACTGCGCTTCACGCGTGACCGGATCTCGTCCTCCATCGCCACCTTGTCGCGGTCTGCCAGCACCACGATCGCACTGCCGGGCTCATTCTCGTGCGCCACCAGCAGTTCCGCGATGACCGTGAAGATCTGCTGGTTCCAGCCGAGGATGACGACGTGGCCGGACTCGATGACGAGGCTGCGGCCCTTGCGCAGTTCCTCCAGCCGGCCCTGGAGGCCGGTGACCAGGATGCCGATGAAGATGCTGGTGACGAAGATCCCCACGAGCGTGACGCCCAGCATCGCCAGCAGGAACGATGGGCCGGCGTCCCCGCCGGTGTAGTTGCCCACGGCCCCCGTGTCGATCGTGGTGAGAATGGCGCGCCAGATGACGTCGAACAGGTCAAAGTGGGCCGAATCCGCCGCGCCCAGGGCCCACACTGCAAGGGAGACGACGGCGACGACAGCCATCGTGACCACGAACAGGCCCACGATGAGCGGGGCCGAGCCGCGCGCCACGACGTTGTCCACCCGGTACCGGATGCGATCGCGGGCGGTGACGCTGCGCACGAGTCCTCCGCAAACCCTTCCGTTCCCCGGGGCCGGGGCTCTCTCCATGCTACCGGGGCGGCATCTCGTCCGGCCGGGCCGGCGTGTGTCAGCGGGCCGGCGGCAGGTTCGCGCGTCGTCCGCCGTCGGCAGGTTCGCACGTCGTCCGCCGTCGGCGGACAACCCGCCTGTCAGGGGGAGGCGTCGGCTTCTACGGGGAGGTTCGGGCCCGTGGCCGGGTCGATGTCCACTTCGTGCTCGAAGCGCCGCAGGCGTGAGAGCGGGACGAGCGCGACGGCGAGCAGGACAAGGGTGCCGCCCAGGAGCCCGTCGATGCCACGGTATTCCGCGGCCGCGCCTCCAAGCAGGCTACCGGTGATCTGGCCGAGCGCGAGAAAGACGCTGTACAGGCCCATGATCGCCCCACGGTCATGCGGGTACCGCTCCGAGACGTCAGCCAGGAGGCCCAGTGCAGCGGGAGTCGCGCCGGCCAGCACGAAGAGCCCCGCCACGGCCACTGCCGCGAAGGCCATGGCGACCACGGAGGGCAGGTCCCGACTGTGATTGATCAGGACGGCGGCGAAGATCAGAACGGCCCCTCCGACGAGGCCGTAGAAGATGATCGTCGTGCGCCGGAGCGACTTGAAGCGATTGCCCCAGTAGATCAGCCCCGCGAAGAAGATCAGGAGGCCCACGCCAAGGCCGGCGCTCACGCTGACCGGCTCGAAACCGCCCATCAGCATCTGATCCGCGAACCGGGGGTCCGGCTTGCGCACCAGCTGGAACAGGGACTGCGTGGTCCACAGGCCCAGCGCCGCGTTGATCGCGATCCACGTGGGCGCCAGGAGCCACACGTGGGACGAGCGGAGCAGCGCAACGTAGCGGCGGAGGCCGAAGCTCTGCTTCTCCCCGCGCTGGTGTTCCGAGCGCGGGTCCGTAACCCCGAACCGGTAGATCGCGAGGGAGCCCGCATAGATGACGGCGTTGAGGAAGAACGCACCGGCCGCGAACCCCATGCCGTCGAACAGGGTGAAGAGTGGGCCGGCCGCAACGAGCCCGCCACCGATGCCGGCCAGGGTCGCCGCCTCGAACCGCGCCACGGTCTTGCCGCGGAGCTGCTCGTTCATCGCCGTTGCGATCGCGATGTAGCCCAGGATGGACGGAACGCTGGCCGCCGTGGACGCACCTTCGAGCACGCGCGTGGCGCCCAGCAGCCCGAGGTTGGTGGTGAGCCCGGTGAGGATGACGGCCACGCCGCCGAAGAGGGGGCCGAACTGCATCACCCGGTGGTAGCCCCAGCGGTCCGCAAGCGGCCCGAAGATGGGTGACAGGACGAGTTCCGCGGCGAAGAATGCCGCGCTGAACAGGCCCACCACGATCGGTTGGACGGGTTCGCCGCCGTGCTTCGGGAGGTCGGCAAGGTAATACGCGAGGAGCGCCCCGGTCAGGCCCGTGCTGAACCGCAGGGTGAAGGTGCCGAAGAGGACGGCCATGAGGGAACGCTGCACGCCCGAGACTGTACCTGTTGGCGCGCACCGGGCCGGGCCTCGCGGGTCGGCGGCCGTCCCGGGCAGCAGGCCCGCGTCCCGGGACCGTGTCGCCGGGACGGCGTGAGTCGCGCTATCCTCGGCGCTGCCGGTGGCGCGCTGCGCTCACGACCGACCGCCACCGGCGACGCCCGGACCTGGCCCAGACCGCAATCGTGGAGAGACCGTTGACGTCCAACGTCGGCCAGAACTACCCGTACACCAGCGAGACCGAGGCAGATCGCGCCGCCGTGATCGCCCGCCTGGTCGCTGCCCGCGCCGACCTGGGGCCGAAACTCCGGACGGAGACCACGCCGCTGCCGTCGGACGAGGACCGGTCCTGGGTCTGGAAATGCCCGACCCGGGGATGCGCGGGCTTGCTCCACGTCGCCGGCTACGCGGTGGACCTCCACGCGCCCTACGTTGTCTGCGACGGGACCTGCGGGAAGACGTTCCTGCGCTGAGCCGCGACCGCTACCCAGCGCGTCGGGCGTCCACCTCGATCTCCACGAGGAGGCTGGGGTCGAGGAGCGCGCTCACCTCCACGATCGTTGCCGCCGGGCGCACGTCGCGGAACACCTCGCCGTGCACTGCCAGGACCTCGCCGGCTCGGCCGATGACCGTTACGAACATTCGCGTCCGGACGACATCGGCGAGGCTGAAGCCCGCTTCAGTGAGCGCGCGCGCGATGATCTCCAGCGCCGCACGGGCCTGGCCGCCCATGTCATCGGGGTGCAGCGAGGCCCCGTCCGGTCCGGCGTCCGTCGTTCCGGCGACGAAACAGTCGTCACCCACCACCACCGCACGGCTGTAGCCCGCGGCCGCCTCCCACGGACCACCCGACGAAATGGTCCGCCGCCGGCCTGCCATCACGTGCCCGCCGGCCGCCACGAGGCGACCTCGCGATCACGCCCCGTGGCCAGTATCAGCGCGGCAAGCAGCGTGGTCCGCGGCACGATGGAGTCCAGTTCGAGGTATTCGGTCGGGGCGTGATCGTTGCCGCCGATCGGCCCCAGCCCGTCGAGCGTGGGCACGCCAAGGCCCGCCGTGATGTTCGCGTCCCCCGCACCCCCGGTCGAAGCGTCGTGCACGTCGAACCCGAGGCGTCCGGCGAGCGCCTGCGCGTGCGCGATGAGGCGGGCGGAACGCGGCAGGCGCTCCATCGGCCAGTGGCGGTTCATCTCGTCCACCGCGACGCGCACGTCGGGGAGCGTGGGGTGCACAGCGAGGGCCCGCACCTCGGCCTCCGCGGCCTCCAGGTGCTCTCGCGTCCGTGCGCGCAGATCCACCTGCAGGACCGCCCGCTCCGCGACGATGTTCGGCCGGGTGCCGCCTTCGATCACGCCGACATTGCAGGTGACGCCCGGCCAGCGGTCGTTGAGTGCGTGGAGCGCGATGACGAGATGGGCGGCCTCGAGAATCGCGCTGCGTCCCTTCTCGGGTTCCACGCCGGCATGGGCCGCCCGCCCCTCGATCGTCACCCGCAGGTCCACGATCCCCTTTCGGGCCGAGACGAGATCGCCGTTGGCGCGGGCGCACTCCAGCACGAAGCAGACGTCCGCCTGGCGAGCGAGGTCCCGGATCACCGGGCCGGATGCCGGCGAGCCGATCTCCTCGTCCGGGTTGGCGACGAAGGTGACCCGCTCGTACGGCAGCAGCGCGCCGGGTTCGTGTGCAGACTCGGCCAGCGCCCGCAACAGCATCAGCCCGTAGAGCCCGGCGAGCAGGCCGCTCTTCATGTCCGCGACGCCCGGCCCGTAGGCGCGCCCGCCCTCGATGCGGTACGGACGCTCCGCCGCGGTTCCGTCCGCGAAGACCGTGTCGAGGTGCCCGATGAGCAGGAGCCTCGGGCCACCGGGCGTGCCCTGGATCGTCCCCACTACCGTGTCGCCCAGGTCCGCGTTCGGATGAAGGGTGACGCTCGCGCCGAGCCGCTCGAGGAAGCGCGCCGTCCACCGGCCCACCCGGTTCACCCCGGCCTTGGAGTAGCTGCCGCAGTCGATACCGACCAGGGTGGCGAGGTCCTCGAGGTAGGCCGGCAGCGACTGCACGGCCAGCTCGTGGAGTCGCGACAGCTCGCGCGGCGACACGCCGTCAGTGGAAGAGAGGGTCTTCATCCGGGGCAGTCTACGCGGCAGCATGGATGGCAGCGCTCGGGACCTCTATCCTCGCTCGTCATGCGCCTTGTCGAAATCCGCCTGCTGGAGGGCCCGAACGTCTACCGGATGGAGCCGGTGGCGAAGGTGGAGGTGGCCGTCGGCCGTCGCCGGACGTGGTCCGGCCAGCGGGAGCCGTCGCGCGATTCCGTCGTCCAGCTGGCCGCCCGTGTGCCCGCCCGGGAGTGGCCGGATGACATCGCGGGCCTGGTCGCGTGGCTGCGCCGGCTCCGGGCCGACCACGAGGAAGGCCCGGGTGGCGTCGCCGTGCACCGCGCCTCGGATCCCGGGCGATGGATCGTGACCGCCCCATGGAGCGGTGCGGAGCGCGCCCGTGAAATCGCGGAGGCGGCCGTCGCACTCGCCGGGCGGGATGTGTCACCGGCCCGCTCGGCACGCCTCACCGGGACCCAGCAGCGGCTCCTGGACCGGCTGGCGGGCCGGATCCGGGCAGCAGGGGCAGCACCGCCCACGCTCGTTCGTGACGCCGATCGGACGGTGCCCGTCATCTCGATCAGCGGCACCAACGGCAAGACGACAGTGACGCGCCTCATCACGCACATCCTGGTGCTAGCCGGCCACCACGTCGGGACGACCACCTCGGACGGGATCCTCGTGGACGAGCGCCTGGTCGAGGCTGGCGACTGGACCGGTCCCGGCGGGGCGCAGCAGATCCTTGGCCGGTCCGGCGTGGACGTGGCCGTCCTGGAGACAGCCCGGGGTGGGATCCTCCTGCGCGGCGTGGGTTACGAGTCCAACGACGCCAGCGTCATCACGAACATCAGCGCAGACCACCTCGACGTCCAGGGGATCCATACCCTGCCGGAGCTGGCCGAGGTCAAGGCCGTGATCGCGCGGATGACGAAGCCCGAAGGCTGGGCCATCCTGAACGCCGATGACCCCCTGGTCGCAGCCATTGCGCGGCGCGTGAAGGCGCACGTGGCGTTCTTCTCGCTGGCTCGGCCGCCGGCGGCCATCGTCCGGCGTCACCTCCGGGCCGGAGGCCGGGCGTACGTGGTGGACCGCGACAGGATCGTGGAACGCGAGGCCGACCGGACCACGACGATCGTCGCCGTGGCAGATGTCCCGATCGCGCTGGGTGGCCTTGCGCGCCACAACTTGGCGAACGCCCTCGCCGCGGCCGCCGGCGCGCGCGCGATGGGGGCATCCGTGGAGCAGGTCGCCCAGGGGCTGCGCGACTTCGGTCCGTCCGTGGAGCGCTCCCCCGGCCGGCTCAACATCTTCCGGGTGGGCAGCCACGTGGTCATCGTGGATTTCGCGCACAACGAGGCAGGCCTTGCTGCCGTCCTGGAGGTGGCGGGCGGCATCGCGGGAGGTGCCGCGGGCCGTGCCGCGCCCGTGACCGCGATCATCGGCACCGCTGGCGACCGTCCGTCGGACACCCTGCGCGGCATCGGGGAGATCGCCGGGCGGCAGGCTCAGCGCGTCGCCGTCAAGGAGACGCCCGGATACCTGCGCGGTCGCACGCGCGAATCGGTCATCAGCGAGTTGCTCGCGGGCATCGAGCGTGCCGGCGTCTCGCGTGACGATGTGCCGGTCTACCCGTCCGAGACCGTCGCCCTGCGAACGGAGCTGGCGGGCGGCAATGCCGTTCGCCCGGCCGGGACCAAACCCGACGCGGCCCGGGTGATCATGCTCATGTGCCACGAGGAGCGTTCCGAGGTCTTCCGCCTCATCGAGGAGCTGGGCGGGCGACCGGTGGACGTGGCGAGCGAGCTCACGGCACTGATGCCGCGGCTGCAGAAGCGACCCCGGCCGTAGCCGGACGCCGCCACGTGGCCGTCCCCGGCCCAACAGCCAGTCCGTCAGCCGGCGGGCGCGCTCAGCTCTCCGGGATCCGCGAAGGCAGTGGCCGTGCCTGGGCGGCGGGCCGAGGACATGGTCTCCCGGTAGACGGCGACGGCGTCATCGACGCACATCACCACGAGGTCGCCCGGGACGGCGCGCTTCAGCGTCGCACGGACGGCCGAGAGCTCGTCGAGGATCTTCTCCGTGCGGACCACGCGACCGCTGCCGTCCGCCCGTGCGCGCCGGGCTCCCTCCAGCACGTTGTCAGCGCTCACGCCGGCCGGTCTCCCGCGCAGGTTCTCGTCCTCCCGGACGATGATCTCGTCGAAGGCGGTCGCCGCGAGCGCGCCGTACTCCAGCTGGTCCTCGTCGCGCCGGTCGCCCGGAATGCCGATCACGCCCAGGGCACGACCGCGTCGCGGCGGCCCATCACCGGCGGCCCTACGGTCCCCCGCCGGCGGCGTGTCAACCATCATCCGCTCCACGAAATCGGCCAGCTTGCGCATGCCGTCCACGTTGTGGCAGTAGTCGATGATCACGCGCACGCCGTCGAGCTCGACAAGGTTGAGCCGGCCGGGCGCCTGGAAGA
Source organism: Chloroflexota bacterium (assembly GCA_031431395.1). GTDB lineage: Bacteria > Chloroflexota > Limnocylindria > Limnocylindrales > CSP1-4 > VGPE01. Next base: position 19,004 of record JANPDJ010000302.1, read on the forward strand.
ACGACGTCGAGAACGTCCGCAGGCCCTGCCGGATATCGTGCAGATGTGCTCCAGCCGACCACGCCGCGGCCGCCGCAGCCAGCGCGTTGGCCACGTTCATCCGGGCCCGTCCGCCGAACGTGGCCGGGACGAGATGCGTGTACAGCAGGGGCATCTGGCGCCCCGCGAGGCGCAGGACGATCAGCTCGCCTTCCGGCGTCTGCTGGAGCGAGAACGCCGCACCACCGCGACCGACGTGGCCGTCCACGCGATCGAAACCCTCGTCGCCCTTCTGCGTGGACATTGAGAAATAGACCACGCGGCCGGGGCAGTGGCGGGCCATCCGGGCGACGAGCGGGTCATCGGCATTGAGGACGGCGGTCCCGGATCGCGGCACGGCTTCCACCAGGACGGCCTTCACGTTGGCCAGCTGGCCGAGGGATTCGATGCCGCCCAGGCCCAGGTGGTCGCCCGTGACATTCGTGACAACGGCCACGTCGTTTCGATCGTAGCCGAGCCCCTCGCGAAGGATCCCGCCGCGCGCCACTTCAAACACGGCCGTGTCCACGGACGGGTTCTGGAGCACCATCTGAGCGCTACGGGGCCCGGACATGTCGCCCTTCCGGATCATGCGCCCGTCGATGACAATGCCGTCCGTTGAGGTCATTCCCACGCGGCGGCCCATGAGCTTGAGAACGTGGGCGATCATGCGGACCGTCGTCGTCTTGCCGTTGGTGCCGGTGACGGCCACGATGGGGATGCGGGCCGGAGTCCCCGGCGGGAACAGCGAGTCCATCACGGGCCGGGCGACGTACTGGGGCTCGCCTTCCGTAGGGTGCGTGTGCATCCGGAAGCCAGGTGCCGCGTTGACCTCCACGATCCCGCCGCCGGTCTCCCGGACCGGCTGGGCGATGTCCGGCGCGATGAGGTCGATCCCCGCGATGTCCAGGCCGATCACCCGGGCGGCCGTCTCGGCGATCTCTACGTTGTCGGGGTGCGCCTCGACCGTGCGGTCGATGGACGTCCCCCCGGTGGACATGTTGCCCGTGAGGGCGACCTTCACGCGGACGCCCTCGGGCGGCACCGAATCCGGCTCGAAGCCCTGCGAGCGGACGAGGTCGTCCGCGGCGGGGCCCATCCTGATCCGCGTGAGGACCTTCTCGTGACCGATCCCACGGCGCGGGTCCCGGTTCGCGATGTCCACGAGTTCACGGACGGTGTGGCGCCCGTCGCCGGTGACCGACGCCGGCACACGCTGCGCAACGGCGGCCATGCGGCCGCCGATCACCAGGACGCGGTAGTCGTTGCCGGTGATGTAGCTCTCGACGACGACCGTGCCGGAGCGGGTCTCCCGCAGCGCGCCGTCGAAGGCCTCGCGGACGGCCTCTTCAGAGCGGAGGTCCAGGGCCACGCCGCGGCCGTGGTTGCCGTCGAGCGGCTTGACGACGACCGGATAGGCCAGGCGTCGTGCCGCGGCCACCGCCTCGTCGGCGGTTTCCACCACTTCGGCCCGCGGGACGGGCAGACCGGCGGAATCGAGGAGCCGGTTCGTCAGGCTCTTGTCGGAGGCGATGTCGACCGCGATTCCGCCGGTCTTCGAGGTCATCGTGGCGCGGATCCGCTGCTGGTGGACGCCCTGCCCCAGTTGAACCAGGCTGTGGCGGTCGAGGCGGATGTACGGGATGTCGCGACTCACGGCCTCGTCGATGAGCGCCTGGGTGGACGGGCCGAACGCCTGGCGTTCGGCCAGCCGGATCAGGCGCTCCAGCTCGGACGCGAAGTCGAACGCCTGGGCCGGGTCATCCGGCGCGACCAGGTGGTTCACGAGGCGGACCGCGAACTGGCCGGCGTCGGCGCCCACCTGCTCCTCGCGGACCTCGTAGATGACGTTGTACCGGCCGCGACCGGGGGCGGACCGGGTCTTGCCGTGCCGGACATCCATTCCGGCCAGGTTCTGGAGCTCCAGGGCGATGTGCTCCGCGACGTGCCCGGCCCATGTCCCGTCACGCAGCCGCGTCAGGAACCCTCCACGACGCCCCAGCGAGCATGCGTGATCCTCGAGTGACGGCATGAGCTCGACGAGGGCGTCCACGAACCCGGGGATGGCGTTCGACGGGAAGTCCTCGAGGGACCCCAGGTCCACGAGCATCCGGATGACCGGTTCGCGGGCCCAGTAGTTGGGACCTCGCAGCATCCGTGTTTCGAGAACGCGCAGGGAGGGCTCCGGGCGAGCGGCGGCGGCAGCCCGGACGGGCGTCGCCGTGGTCACGGCAGAGGCAGGCGCGCGCGGTTTCGCGCGGCGCCGGGGCGGTGTCGGGTCCGGCGTCAGGTGGATGCCGCCTCTCCGGCGGGTACCGCACGCAGGGCGGGCGTCGCGATCCGGTGACGGCGCCGCAGGTCGAAGCGGTAGCCCGTGGGGAGGGAATGGAGCACCACGTTGCTGATCATCAGCGGCCGATGACCGCGCACGTCCCATGCGTCGGTCTCGGACGCAGCGCCGTCCACGATCGTGATGCTGCCCCGGCCGATGACGTCCATCACGTGATCGGGGCCCACGACGCCGGCCGTGTCCTCGTCAACGCCGAGACCAAGGAGCCCCGGGTTCTGGGCGATCAATGACAGGAGCCGGCCCAGGCGGTTCCGTTGCTGGAAGTGCTGGTCGATGATCACGCCCGGCAGCAGGCCGAGGCCGGCCGCGATCTGCGCCATCCGGTTCTTTGGCGTGGCGCCACTCGTCCCGAACGCGATCATATGACTGCTCATCGCGCTTGCCCCGGCACTCGTGCCCGCGACCACCGCACCGGCCCGGAAGCGGGCTGACATCGCATCAGCCACCCGGGTGCCACCGATCGTGGACGCAAGGCGCAGCTGGTTGCCGCCAGTCAGAAAGATCCCGGTTGCATCGCGGACCACCATTGAGGCCGTCTCGTCGTTCGCCTGCGGACGCGTCACCAGGTGCAGCGGCCGCACGGATCCCGCCCCCAACTCCATGAAGACCTGCCGGTAGCGCTCCCCGGCCTCCGGCCCCAGCGACGAGGCCGTGCTGATCACCGCGATGGCGGAGTGGTCGCCCCCGGCGAGCGCGACAAACCGGTTCAGAATGACGCGGTCCCGAACCTTGTCCTCTGCGCCGCCGATGACGATGACGGTTCCTTCGGGCACGAAGATCCATCCGTAGCATGCGTTCCGACCGCGCGAGGATACCAAGCGCCGCATCGTGTCCATGGTTGCGGTCGCGTGCGACCATACAGCGCGATGCGCGATGCCGACTCCCCGTCTCAGGCCAGGATCGTTCCGGGGCGGCCGCAGGTGGCCGGTGGCAACCGGCCCGGCGAGCTGATCGACAGGCCGACCCGACGACGGGCCGGCGTCTGGAGACGTGCGCTCCGGCGTGAGACGTCACGCCTGCGTGATCCTCATCGGCTGCTCGCCATCGTGCTGTTTGCTGTGATCGGCGGCGTCTTTGCCGCCGGCTTGCTCTCGCGTGGCGAAGCGGCCGGGGCGGACGCGCGCGCCTACTGGGCCGGCGTCCGGATCTGGCTGAACGGCGGCGATCCCTACCACCCGACGGGGCCGTTCCTCCCCTACGTCTACGCGCCGTGGATGCTGCCGGTCTTCGCGCCGTGGGCGCTCCTGCCGTGGGACGTCGCGTGGTTCGTCTGGCGGGGCGCAACGATCCTCGCCCTCCTGTGGACGATCCACTGGGCGTACCACGACCGTCCACTCGCGACGGCCCTGGTCGCCGCCGCGCTGGCATTCCCGATCGCGGCAAACATCGACACCGGCAACATCACACTGATCCTGGCATTGCTGCTCTGGGGTGCCCAGTTCGCCGGACCGAGGCTGGCAGGCCTGCTCTGGGGCATGGCGACATGGGTCAAGTGGGTCCCGGCCCCCCTGATCCTCGTCCTGGCACCCCGAGCCCGCGGTTGGGGCCTCGTCTGGCTCGGGGCCGCCATCCTTCTGAGCGTCGCGACCCTGCCGCTGACCATCGTCCAGTTCCAGGCGTTGTTCGGGTTCGGAGCGCGGCCCCTTCGCCTGGACTACCTCGTCATGCTGTGGGCGACCGTGCCGTGGTTCTGGCGGCACCCCGCACCGTTCTGGTGGGCAAGGCCGCGCTCGTGGCCGGCCAGCGCGCACACGATTCGCGACGAGGCACGGACGTGGTTCCAGAGTTGGCGGGCGAACCCGGCGAAGACGGCTGGCGCAACGCGGCGGGCCGGAGCACGCCTGGTCCGCGACTTCCTGGGCCTCCGCGCCGGGCCGGCCACTCCCCCGGTACCCGGCTCATCCACGCACGGCGGACCAGCCTAGCACTGCGCGATCACCTGCCCACGGGCCGCCGTCCCGGCGCTCGCGCCGTCCCGTCGTCGTCCTCCACCCGGCGCTCCGTGACGTTTCGCAGGAGGAGCGCGCCGATCAGGAAGAGAACTACCGCCACGGCGAACGCAGCTCGTGGCCCCGCTCCGGTCTCTGCCCGGCCACCTACCAGGTCCATCATCGTTCCGCCGGTCAGCAGCGCGAGCGGGGCTGCGCAGGCCGTGGCCACATTGCTGATCCCCATGTACCGGCCCGATGAAGCCTTGGGGATGATGTCCGTCATCAGGGCCCAGTCCACGGACAGGAACGCGCCCGCGGATACCGCAAGCGCCAGCACGCCGATCTCGGCGACCAGGATCGTAGGGGCCACGGAGATCACCGCGGACCCCGCAGCGCCGATGAGGCAGCTGGCGTAGATCACCGGCTTCCGGCCGATCCGGTCGGAGATCCGCGCCGCCGGGATCGTGCTGACCACCACCGAGAATGCCAGGAGGACCGTCGTTGCCGGCACCCAGATCGATCTGCCCTGTTCGTCGATGCCCAGCGAGCGGCCGAGGTAGAAGACCACGAGCTTCGACAGCACGGCCACCCCGCCGAGCACGAACAGCCGCGAAGCGACCAGCCAGACGAAGCTCCGATGTCGGAACACGTCCAGGCCCCACGCCTCCCGTGCCACGGCAAACCAGGAACGTCCGTCCCGGTCCTTTGGTGCGCGACCGTCCTGCACCCACAGCAGCGTGCCGATCGCGGTGGCAAGCTCGATCAGGCCAAGGGCAATCGTTGGGAGGACGTACGACCCCAGGTGCGGGCCTGCATAGACGATGGCAGTGCCGCCGACAACGCCCAGGATGGACATCACACCCACGAGCGCACTGGCCAGGCCCACCTGCGACGCCGGGACGAGGTCCGGGATGTAGCCCTGGAACGGTCCCTGTGCGAAGTTGGAGCTGAACTGCAGCAGGACCACGAACGCGAGGATGGCGAGGTACGTCTGCGACGTGGCAACCCCGACCAGGAATACGACGTCCAGGACGGACCCGATCGCAATATATGGCTTGCGCCGGCCCCAGCGGCTGATCGTGTAGTCGCTGATGGATCCCACCGTGGGCTGGACGGTGATCGCCACGATGACGGCGAAGATGTCCAGGAACGCGAGGTAGCGCCCCGACTCCCCCGCCGGCGCCAGCCCGGGCACGCGCTCCTGGAGGACGATGTTGAGGCCGCCCCAGATGGCGTTAATGCCGAACCAGTAGATGGACAACTGGTACAGCTGTCGCAGGGGCAACCGCTCGCTAGGTCGCTCTCCCGCGTCGCCCGCCGTGCCCGCCCCCACCGTCACACCGGCTTCCGGTGCGCGACTCGCCGGGCGACACCCGGGGACGCATCGCGCTGAGGAGCCATCGTAGGCCGTCCGGCCAGGACCCGGGCGGGCCCTGGCTCTGCGACATTGCGGTCAGAGGCGCGGCTGGGTCCGTCGCCGCGGGAACCCGCCGGGGACGTCTCGCGGCCGCTGCCGCGGAGGATCAGCCCCCGGTAGCCCGGGCTGAAGCCCGCCGCAACGAACGCTCCGCGGATGGGCGATTCCGCCACCGGGCGGCCGTCCACGCGCGTGACGACGACCTCGCGCACACGGCCATCCGCGACGAGTTCCGCGAGCGACCGGACGGCCATCGCCGCCACGGCCGGGTCGAGGGCCGCCGGCAAGGCCTGGTACGCCGTCCCGCCGCGCTCGGCATAGAGGACGGCCTCGCCGCCGACGAGCGCCACGTACGCCCCGGCCGCACGCGACGGTGGCCGCTTGTCGCCGTCGGGTCGTCGCGGCCACGGGAGTCCCGCACCGAACGAGTTCGCCGGGTCCGTGGCCGCCAGCAGGTGCACTTGGGGGATCGCCTGGGGCTCGCGATACGAGCGCAGCCGGTCCACGGCTCCAGGCAGCGCGAACTGGGCCGCCCCAAGGCCTTCGACGAAATACCCGCGCCGGATCCGGCCGGCTTCCTCCATCGCCCGGAGGACCGGGTACACAGCCGTGAAGCCCCCAACAACGCCCTCCGCGACGACAGCTTCGCGCGTCAGGACGCCATGGCGTTCCAGCAGGGCCAGCGACCAGGCGTGGAGGCGCTCCGTGACGCTCACGGCAGCGGCGACTTCCCGGCCGGCATCACGGCTGAGCGACCAGCGGCCCGCGGCTTCAGGTGGCCCAAGGCTGGTGAGGCGTGACGGGCGCCGGCGCGGGTCAGTGCCTGGGCGCCGCCATCGCAGAGCGCGCAGCGGCGTGAACGTGTCGTTGGTCACCTCGCCCGCCCAGACGAGATCCCAGACCGCATCCAGGACGTCCCGATCCGTGCCGCCACCGACGGCCGCGTAGATCTCCCGGTAGAAGGTCGCACCGCGGGTTGCGAGCAGTTCGCGGATCGCCCTGTGCCGCGGGCTGTCCGGCGGATCGACCTCGCGATTCGTCCCGGCGAGGTCGCGCAGCACGTTGCGCTGCGGGCGAAACAGCACGACCCGGCCGTCGTCGCGCCCGAGTGCCCCGCGACCCTCCCAGCCCACTTCGCCCAGCGCGCCGAGTTCATCGAGCAGTCGTGGCTGATAGCCCGGGACGCGGGCCGGCAGGACGTCGCGTTCCAGGACGGACGCCGGAATGGGTACGCCGGCCAGCTGGTCCACGACCACCGCCAGTCGTTCGAGCGCTGCACTGCCGCGCAGCGGCGGCAATCGGGCGCCGCTGGGCGCCACCCCCTGCCACGCCGGCAGAAAGCGCGCGAGGGCGGCGGCGCCGACGGGCTCCACCTCGTGGCGCAACCGCGCGAGGGAACGCCGGCGCAATTGGCGCAGGACGTCCGGGTCGCACCATTCGCGCTCTGCGCCGCCGGGACGGAACTCCCCCCGGACGAGGGCGCCACTCGCCATGAGGCGATCCAGCCCGTCCTCCACGACACCCATCGGGAGCGCCCATCGCGCAACCGGCTCGGGGGTGAGGAAGGGCCCGTGGGTGCGGGCCCATCGTGCGAGGAGACCCTCCAGCGCGGACGGAACGGGGCCCAGGAACGCCTCCGGGACACCCGAAGGCGGCTGGGCGCCGACCGCGTCGCGATAGCGGCCCGCGTCCTCGATGGCGATCCAGCGCAGCTGACCCGCGATGCCGACGCGGACGGCCCGTCGAGCGGACTCGAGCTCCCGTAGCCAGGCTCGACTGACTTCCGCCGTGCCCTCCACCCGCGCGCTCACCTCGTCGTCCGTGAGATCGCCCAACCGGCGCAGCAGGTCGTGCACCTGGTCTGCCGTGCCCGCCCGCCGGTCCTCCGCGAGGCATTGGAGGGCAAGCTCCAGGTCCACGAGGGCCGCCGGATCCAGCAGCTCCCGAAGCTCCTCCTGGCCGAGGAGCTCGCGCAGCAGATCGCGGTCCAGCGTGAGTGCCTGGGCGCGGCGCTCCGCGAGCGGGGCGTCGCCTTCGTACATGTAGGTCGCGACGTAGTCGAAGAGCAGCGACGACGCGAACGGCGAGGCGCGGACCGTCTCCACGGCGTGCACGGCGATCTCGCGGCGCGCGACGCCCGCCAGGACGTCCCGGAGCGCCGGCAGGTCGAAGACGTCGGACAGGCACTCACGATACGTCTCCACGAGGATCGGGAAGGAGCCGTACCGCGATGCCACCGCAAGCAGGTTGGCCGCCCGCTGGCGCTGCTGCCAGAGGGGCGTCCGGGTACCGGGCCGGCGGCGCGGAAGGAGCAGCGCGCGTGCCGCGTTCTCCCGGAACCGGGACGCGAACAGGGCGGAGTTCGCCACGGACGCCACGACCAGGTCCTCGATCTCGTCGGGGTCCGGGAAGAGCATGTCGTCCAGGCTCTGGAGGTCCCCCTCGGGCAGCCGGATGGCAATCCCGTCGTCCGTCCAGATGGTCTGGACCTGGGCCCCCAGGCGCTCGGCGAGCCGTGCCTCGAGCGCCAGTGCCCATGGCGCGTGCACGCGCGCTCCGAACGGCGTCAGAAGGCACACCCGCCAGTCCCCGAGTTCGTCTCGGAAGCGCTCGACGACGATCCGCCGGTCCGTGGGAAGGGCGCCGGCCGCCTCCTGCTCGTCCACGAGGTACGCGAGCAGGTTCCGCGCCGCGAGTGGATCCAGGTCGTGCCGTTCGCCCAGCCGGCGTAGCGCTGCCCGGTGTCCGCGCTCGCCGCGGTCGATGTCCGCCTCGAGTTCGCGGACGAACGCCCCCAGCGCCCGACCGAGTTCGATGGGCCTGCCCACCGTGTCCCCGTGCCAGAACGGCAGTTTCCCGGGCTGGCCGGGCGCGGGCGTCACGAGCACGCGGTCCGGGCCGATGTCGTCGATCCGCCAGGACGACGCGCCCAGGGTGATCACCTCGCCGACGCGCGTTTCGTAGACCATCTCCTCGTCCAGCTCGCCCACGCGGCGACCGGGCGTCCCGGCCTCCCCGACGAGGAACACGCCGAACAGCCCGCGATCCGGGATGGTTCCGCCGCTCGTGACGGCCACGACGCGCGCGTCCCGGCGACCCTCGATCACTCCGGTCAGACGATCCCACGTGATGCGCGGCTTCAGCTCGGCGAACTCATCCGACGGGTAGGCACCCGCCAGCATCGCGAGCACGCCCTCCAGCGCCTCACGGGTGAGGTGCTCGGACGGGGCCGCGCGCAGCACGAGGCCGGCGATCCCGTCCACCGTGAGCGGGTCCATTACCGCCATCGCAACGATCTGCTGGGCCAGGACGTCCAGCGGGTTCCTCGGCAGCGTGGTCGTCTCGACGGCGCCCTCGTGCATGCGTTCGGCAACGACGGCACACTCGAGGAGGTCTCCGCGGTACTTGGGGAAGATGACGCCCTTGCTGGGCACGCCGACCTGGTGGCCGGCACGTCCCACGCGCTGGAGGCCGCGGGCCACGGACGTCGGGCTCTCCACCTGGATGACCAGGTCCACCGCGCCCATGTCGATGCCCAGCTCGAGGCTGGACGTGGCCACGAGGGCCGGCAGGCGTCCGGCCTTCAGGTCCTCCTCGATCTGCAGCCGCTGCTCGCGAGCGACGCTGCCGTGGTGCGCGCGGACGAGGTCCTCGCCGGCCAGCTCGTTCAGCCGCTGGGACAGCCGTTCGGCCAGGCGCCGGCTGTTGCAGAAGATGATCGTCGACCGATGCTGGCGCACCAATTCCAGGATCCGGGGATGGATCGCAGGCCAGATGCTGACGCGAGCTTCTGGACCGGCACCCGGGCCACCCGGCTGCTCGTCGAGCGGAAGCGGTTCACCCAGCCGGCCCAGGTCCTCCACGGGGACGACCACCTGGAGCTCCAGCGGCTTGCGCGTGCCGGCATCGACGAGCGTGACTCCCCTGCCCTCCCCGATTCCCCCGAGGAATCGGGCAATGGTCTCCAGGGGGCGCTGGGTCGCGGAAAGGCCGATGCGCTGGGGAGGCCGGCCCACGTCGACCAGGGCTTCCAGCCGTTCAAGGCTCAGTGCAAGGTGGGCGCCGCGCTTCGAGCCGGCCATCGCGTGAATCTCATCGACGATGACGTGCTCGACCGTCCGGAGGATCTCGCGCGCCTGGCTGGTGAGGAGGAGGTAGAGCGACTCAGGCGTGGTAATGAGGATGTCCGGCGGGTGGCTGGCTGTCCGCCGTCGCTCGTCGGCCGGCGTGTCACCGGTCCGCGATCCCACTTCGATGGGAAGCATCGCCTCGCCCAGGCGTGCCGCCGCGAGCGAGATGCCGGCCAGCGGTGCGCGCAGGTTCCGCTCCACGTCGTACGTCAATGCCTTCAGCGGCGAGATGTACAGGACGCGCACGCCGGCCCGGGGACGGCCGCCCGGACCGGGCCGGGGCGCTTCCCCGGTCAGGCGGTCCACGCACCACAGGAAGGCCGCCAGGGTCTTGCCGCTGCCGGTGGGTGCATGGATCAGGGTGTGCTGCCCCGCGGCGATTGCCCGCCAGCCCTGCTCCTGGGCCTGGGTGGGCTCCGCGAACGTCGAGCGGAACCAGGCGCGGGTTGCCGGCCGGAAGAGATCCAGCACGTCATTGGTGGCGCCGGGGGAGGCGGGCGATTCGGAGAGGCTTCGCCGGGTCCGCAAGGGACGGCGAAGTATACCGAGCGCGGTCGAATCCGACCACCTGTTCCAAATGAAAACCGGCGGGTCCGAGGACCCGCCGGTTTCGTGCCTGGAGGCGGCCAGGCCGCCCGGAGGTTCAGGACGTCGCGTGGGCCGAGCCGGATCCGCGTCGCGCAACCAGGATCCCCGGCTTCCATGGAGCGCCAAGGGCCGGCAGGAGGTACCGGTCCAGGCCGTAGTAGCCGGCCACCTTCCAGGCGAGGATCAGGCCGACCCCGAGCGTGAACAGGACGGGGTTCGTGGAGGCGGAGCCCGCGAGCAGGAAGCTCATGTTCATCATGACCCCGAAGAAGGCGGCGATCCCCGTCAGGGCGCCGAGGAGGAGTCCAAGTCCGACGGCCATCTCGCCGAACGTGATGAGTACGGCGAACCAGCCCTCGTGGTGGCCATTGATGAGAACGTTGAGGAAGTCGCGGTACCACTCGAACGTGATGGCCGGCCGCGCCGGGGCCGCGGGGATCGCCGTGGCGTTCTTCCAGTACCCGAGCAGGGCCGAGCCACCGTCCATCCAGCCTTTGCCTTCGAACTTGTGCCAGCCGGCTTCGATCCATGAGAAGCCGAGGAACAGGCGGATCGGCAGCCAGACGAGTCCGGCGCGCCGGTTGTTGAACAGGAACCGGGCGAAGGCCGGACCTTCCATCTCCACGGCGTCGCTCTCCGGGGCGTCCTTTCGCTCCAGGTAGATGACCACCACAAGCGCAATGGATGCCACCCAGAAGACCCAGGTTGTCACGTTGCGGATGTCGCCGCTCGCCTTGGCCCAGGGGTTGACGAGGTAGAACAGCGATAGGGCGGCGACGACCCCCAGCACCATGGCTGCCATCCGCAGCGGTGTCTTCATCAGTTCGTTCATCTCAGCACCCCTCTGTTGTCACGCCCCGTGACGGCCTCCGTTGACGCGCTCAGGCTAGGTCCACACAAACCCCCGTGGTCGTGCCGACTGGCCCCTCCTCCTGCTTCCACCGGCACATTCATCCCGGGAGCCCGTGTCGCAGCCCCTGGGCCGTCCGGACCGGGCCGAACGGCCCGCCTTCACGCAGCATCACGGCGGAATCGCGCGGTGTCAATCGTGGCGTGCCACCAGGGCCGCCGCGTCGGTCTGGCCGACGGCGCCGTCTGCAGCCCGAACGCTGAAGCCGCTGCCTCCGAACAGGCTGCGCGCAATCGCGGTCCTTGTCTCCACCGGCAGTGGGTCGACGACGTCGCGTTCCGCGACCCCGCTGCCCGCCACCACGGGATCGCCCGCGACAGCATCCACGGCCGCGGCCAGCAGCGCAGTGCCCAGGCCACGGCGACGGAACGCCGGCGCCACACCGAGTGCAAGCAGCTCCCACGCCGGGATCACGTCCGAGGGATGCGGCCGCGCCGGCCACAGGACGGCCACCCCGACCATCGCGGAACCGCTGATGGCGCCCATGATCCGCGCACCGTCGCGCGCCGCGGCGACGAGCAACGACCGGGCCGCGGCCGGGTCCGCGGGTGCGATGACCCGGGCCGCCAGCTCAAGCCGTTCCAACTGCTCGGCAGTGACGTTGCTCACGATCGTCGGGTCCAGGTCGGGCGCCCCGCCGCCGATGCCTGCGGTGTCGGGCGCCGGCCCCATGGGCAACCACCAGCGCTCCTCGATGGCGGCCCGGAGCAGCCTGGGCAGCACGATCTGGCGGACGAGGGAGGTCGTGCTCGACGACGCCGCGTCCGCGCTCTGCTGATCCGCCGACATCGGAATGCCGGCGTTCGGTGGATCCTGGAACGTATCCGGCAGCGGTGCCTGGTGATACTGGGCCGCCTCGCCGGCCCACCGCTCGCGCCACGCGCGCGGCGTTTCGTCGGGAGCCTCCCGATGGGCGCCTGCAAGCCAGACGAGGCTCCACGACCGGGGCACCACGCGATAGGCGTCGTACCCGCCGCCACCGGTGGACAGCCAGCGGCCGCCGGCATGCCGATGGGCAACCGCATCCACGAGCCGGGCCGCCTCGCCCATTGCGGTGGTGGTGACCAGCAGGTGCGCCAGTGGATCGAACGCGTGCGAATCGGCGCCGTGCTGCGACACCAGGATGTCGGGCCCGAAGGCGGCAGCGAGCGCTGGAACGAGGGCGCGCACCGATGCGAGCCAGGGGCGCTCGCCGGTCGAGGGCTGAAACGGCACGTTCACGCTCGTGCCTGCCGCGGCGCCCCAGCCAAGCTCGTTGACGAACCCCGTCCCCGGGAAGAGGTAGCGGCCGGATTCGTGGAACGACACGGTCATGACACCCGGATCGTTCAGGTGAATCGCCTGGACTCCGTCGCCGTGGTGCACGTCGAAATCGAGGTACAGCACGCGCAACCCGTCGCGGCGGGCCCGCGCAATCGCGAGGGCCGGGTCGTCGTAGATGCAGAAGCCACTTGCCCGCTCCCTCAGCGCGTGGTGGAGGCCTCCGCCCGGATGGAACGCGTGTTCAACGTCGCCCCGGAGGATCGCCTCGATCGCCCGGAGAGAGCCTCCCGCGACCGACGCCGCAGCCTCGTGCATGCCGGGGAACGAGGGGTCGTCGCCGCCGCGCCCGATGCCGGCTTCCGCCGGCCCGTCCGGGTCCTGCGAGAGGCGCTTCACCGTGGCGAGGTACTGCTCCGAATGGGCAAGGAGCAGGTCCCGGTCCGGCGCCGGCTCGGGAGCGAGGCCCGGCGTGGCCCCGACAGATGCAAGGAGGTCCATGCCCGGCCCGAACCGGCGCGGCGTGAGCGGATGCGCCGGTCCGAAGTCATAGGTGAGCGAGCGGGGACCGAAGACGACCAGGGGACCATCAGGCACGGTGGGAGGGTAACGCGACGCGCGGCCCCCGGTTGCGTGTAGCGCCAGCGGTGATCAGCCTCCCGAACCGCCAGCGGTGTTGACGAATCTTCGCGAGATCGGGCGACGCGGGTCTTTCCCTGCGGACGTACTATCCGGTGATGGGAGCAGACGTCGTCATCATCCTGATCGTGATCCTCATCTTCGCCCTCATGTGGCGCGGACCCAAGACGCTGCCCAAGATCGGGCAGGCGCTGGGCCGCGGCCTGAAGGGGGCCAAGGCCGAGGCGCGCGAAATCCGCTCCGCCATGGACAAGCGGGGCGACGGACCACCCGCCTGAGCGCGGCTACGCCCCGTCGATCGCAAGGTCGCGGCGCAGGTCCTCCGGGTCTGTGACCGGTTGGCGACAGGCGAAGTTCCTGCACACGTAGGCCGTCGCCCGGCGGTCGCGTTGCACGCGGCCCGCCATCAGCGGCACTACGGAAGCCCGGGGATCGGCCGCCACCGCACGGACCTGGTTCGGGCGGTAGCCGGCCTCCGTCGGGGCGAGCAGCGCCCGCGTTTCCCTATCCCCCGGTGCGCCCACGATGGCGATCTCCGTCACCTCGGCCATTGCGAAGTCCAGGGCGCTCAGCCACTGGCCGAACCCCAGTGGGTGGCGATCGGCGAAGGCCGCGACCAGGCGCAGTGCTGATTCCGCCGCGTCACGAAACCTGCCCTCGCCGGTCAGTGCAGACAGCCTGAGGAGGACCGTCGCTGCCACCGCGTTACCGGAGGGCAGCGCGTTGTCCTGGAGGTCCTTCGGACGGGTCACCAGGACTTCCGCATCCACGGCGGTATCGAAGAATCCGCCGGCCGGATCCGCGAACCGCGCGAGTACCTGTTCCATGAGATCCCGGGCCGCGACGAACCACCGCTCCTCGAACGTGGTGTCGTAGAGGGCGAGGAGACCTTCGGCCAGGTGAGTGTAGTCCTCCAGGACGCCGTCGTGGGCGGCGCGGCCGTCCTTCCACGACCGGCGCAGCCTGCCCTCCGGTGTCCGCAGGGCCGCGATGAGCGTCTCCGCCGCTGCGATGGCCGCCTCGCGGTAGCGGGTGCCGTCCGCGCCGCCGATGACCCGGGCGGCGTCCGCGAACGCGGCGATTGCAAGACCGTTCCACGAGGCGAGCGCCTTGTCGTCGCGAGCCGGCTGGGGCCGCCCGCCGCGAGCAGTGAGGAGGACGGCGCGGGCAGCAGCCAGTCGTCGCTCCACGTCTTCCGGTGGAATGCCGTGGACCCGACCCAGGTCGCGGTCGTCGCGAACGCGCGAGAGGACCGTGTGCCCCTCCCAGTTGCCGCCGTCCACGACACCGTATGCCGTGCAGAACAGGTCGGCATCGGGGCCCGGCAGGACTTCGCGCACGTCGGCGGGCGTCCAGACGAACGTCAGGCCCTCCACGCCGTTCGTGTCGGCGTCCTGGCTGGCGGCGAAGGTCCCGTCGTCGCGGCGCAGGTCGCGCAGCATCGCATCGAGCGTGTCCCGCGCGACTTCCAGGTAGTCCGGCTCGCCCGTGGCCTGGAACGCATGGACGTAGACACGTGCAAGCTGGGCGTTGTCGTAGAGCATCTTCTCGAAGTGCGGCACCAGCCAGACAGTGTCCGTCGCATAGCGATGGAAACCGCCGCCCAGGTGGTCGTGAATACCGCCCGCCGCCATCTGCCGAAGCGTGCGATTCGCCATCGCGAGCGCGCGCTGATCCCCCGCCGTTGCCCATCGCCGCAGCAGGAACTCGACCGTCATCGGCTGCGGGAACTTCGGGGCCCCGCCCCAGCCGCCGTTCTGTGAGTCGAAGGCTTGCTGCAGGGATGCCACCGCGCGGTCCGGGATGCCCCGGTCCACGAGCGAGCGCGCCACGGGGAGGCTCGCGGACGCGCCCAGCTGTCCGGCAAGCCGCGTGCCCGACTCCTCGATCTCGCGACGACGTGTCAGCCACGCATCGGCCACGCCCGCGAGCACGTCCCGGAACGAGGGGAGTCCGTGGCGAGCGACGCTCGGGAAATATGTGCCGCCGTAGAACGGACGACCCTCCGGCGTCAGGAAGACACTCATCGGCCAGCCGCCGCTGCCGGTCATCGCCTGCACGGCCGACATGTAGACCTGGTCGAGG
>JANPDJ010000303.1:0-5914 GCA_031431395.1 Chloroflexota bacterium
CCGCGACGCCCCAGCCCCCCATGGTGCTTGCGCCCAAGGTGCATGCACCCGGGCTCCACGCCCCGAAGATCCACGCCCACAGGAACCACGCCCCGAAGAACTAGGGAGAACCGCGGGCTGCTGCGGGCCGACGCCCCCCGGTCGGATCGGCCCGCAGGTCTGGCCACGCCCCGCGGCGAACCGTCAGTGGCAGGCTACCGGGTGCGGCGTGGGGTGAGCCGCAGTGACCGCGGCGACCGTGATGGAGACCCGCGTCGCGATCAGGAACAGCTTCGTCCGCGATCCCCGCGGACCCTCTGAGGTCTGCAGCCACAGCCGCTCGGACGTGAAGTCCTGGTTGGGCAGACGGCTGATGTCCACGTGGCGGACGACCTGCGTCACTTCATACGTGTAGAGGTTGTTCGTGTTGGTCCAGACCTTCACGACCATCCCGAGCATCGCCTTGCCGTTGTTGACCTTGGAGGCCGTGAGCAGCGGCAGGAACATGCCCGTGCGCGCGTGGGCGTAGATCATCGTGGGCCCGGCCTCGCCCGGTTGGGATAGCGCGGACACGTACATGGCGACGTTGCAGTAGGGGTAGCGGCCGTCCGGCTGGTGGATTACCGGCAGGTCGATGCCGAACTTCGAGATGACGACCCGTGTCGCGAGGGCGAACTTCTGGGTGGCGCACTTGGCCCAGGTTCCAGTGGAGATGCGGTACGCCACCGTGCCGTTGGGCCCAACGGACCACACCGCCACGCCGTGGTTCGGCTGGAGCGCTACTGTCTTCGTCCCTTCGCCCGTGCTGTTGGTCTTCAGCCCGGCCAGCTTGACAAGCGTGGTGGGTTTGGCGCACGAGCCCCTGTAGATCTGCTGTGCGTACACCGTGGACGGCTTGAGGCCCTTCATGGTCACCGTGATGCTGCCGCTGTTGTTCGGGAACAGGACGAGCGCCGCGCTGCCGCTGCCGCCACTGCCCGATACCGCAGCGCGCCACGTCCGGCGCACCTGCGTGGCGGCGGACACGGAACTCGCGGTAACGAGAATCATCAGGATGACAAGGGTCAGCGAAGCAAGGGCCGAACGAGCTGGTCTCTTCATGGCGCGCAGGATACCCGACCAGCCCGCCAGGGGCCGCCCAGCCGCTGTGCGCTACGATCCGCGATCGGTGCCAGCGTCGTTGCAACCGTGGCCCCCGAGAGGAAATCGGAATGACCAGCCACCCCAAACTGGGACCGTTCGATCTGTTCCGCGCCGGCGCGGACGCCGATCCGGACCTTGACGACCGCGTGGGCGCCGACGAAGGAATCGAGATCCTGGGGCCGCACCTGCGCGTCAGCGGGACCGTCAACCTGGGGCGCTTTCGGCGGCTGTCGGACCTGGTCAACCACAGCCAGGGCTACCTGCGCCTTCGCGAGGCGCGGCTGCTCCAGCGGAACGGCGATCCCACCAGCCTGACAATGACCGAGTTGCTGGTCAACCGGGACGAGATCACGTTCGTCGGCCAGCGGCAGGGTGCACCCCGACCGGTCCCCGGGGCAGAGACGGTGCGTCCGCACGACTTCGGCCAACCCGCCATCCCCAAGGTCTACCGGCGGTTCGTCCTGTTCACCCCGGGCCACATCATCACGGGGGACGCCTTCGTCTTCCAGGACCTGGGCGTCGCATCATTCGTGGAGTCGCCGGATCCACGATTCGTGGCGATGATCAAGGTGGAGACCCGCTCGCTGGCGGACCGGCGAGTGATCAGCCACTTCGACCTGCTGCTGATCAACAAGACGCAGGTGACCGCCGCCGCGTCGTCCGGCATGGCGATCGACGCACTCGACTGACCCGGCGCCGGTCGCGGAAGTGAGCCTGGCCGAGGGCCCGGGCGGCGCACCCGCTCCTGAGCCCAGGCGGGGTCGGCTGGGTCTCAGTCCGCCGGGTCGGCGGTTTTGAATTGCAGGTTCACGACCGATCCGCAACCACACCCTCACGGCGCCGCGAGAGGCCCGAAAAGCAAGCTGGAGTTGTGAAATCGGCCACCTGGGAGGTCGCGCCGGGCCTTCGGCGCTTGGCTTGTCAACTTGGGCTTCGTTTCCGCCGCAGAAGGATGTGCCCCATGCGGGCCGCCGGGTAGGCCCGAATCCACCGAACATCTTGACCTGACGGCCTGAACCAGCCCCTGCGCAGGGTTCGACTGACCGACCGACCGGCCGACGCCCACGACTGACCGGCCGAAGGCCCGACCCAGGCAACAGCCCCGCGAAGTCTGGCGAGACGTGGAGTTTGACCAAGCGTGACTCTTGAGTTACGCTGGCAGCCTGTGGCATACGACATCGAGTACTACGCCCAAGGGCAGGATGATCGCCAGCCGGCAGAGGAGTTCGAGGACGGGCTGTTCCGGCAATCGCCCAAACTCCTTGGCAAGCTCCAGGGCGTCGCGGCCAGCGTGGCGCAGGAACTCCCGCGCTCAATCGGTGGCGGACTCTTCGAGAAGGTCCGCAAGTATCCCGGGCTGTACGAGATCCGGACGATCTACAGCAAGGGGCTCGCCCGGTACATTGTCGTACTCGACGGACGGGTGGATCCGGCCCGGCTGGTCCTCTTGCACGGCGTCGCGAAGCAGACCGGTGAGATCACGCCCGGTGCCGATCTGCGCCGCGCCGCCGAGTACTTGGTGGACTATCTGCATTCGAGACGGGTGAGCCCGGAGGCCCCAGATCATGAGCCGATTTGACCAGCGACTACGACATCGCCTCGAGGCGAGCGATGAGTTTCGAGTGGGATTCGAAGAGGGGTCCGCGGAATTCGGTCTTGCCCAGGAGCTCGATCGCGCGCGCGTCGAACAGAAGCTGACCAAAGCTGAGCTCGCCCGCCGGATGGGACGGGAACGCGCGTTTGTGTCGCGCAAACTCAGCCACCCACAGAACATCGAACTGGACACGCTCGCGCTTCTGCTCCGTAGCCTCGGCAAAAGGGCCGACATCGTGATCCACGATGCCCGTCGTGGGACTCCCACCCTCCGAGTTACGGGAAGGCGCCGAGCCGCGAAGAGCGAGTCGGATCTCCCGCGCCCGGTCAAGCGTTGAGGTTGGGCTGATCCCTCGAGGGTCTCTGTCTGAGGCTGATTGAGGTGGCCATTGGTCGATGCGCTCGGCCCCGGCGGTTTTGAACTACAGGTTCACGACCGGGCCACAACCACGCCCTCGCGGCGCTCGAGAGGCCCGGAAATGAATTCGGAGTTGCGAAACCGACCCACCTGGGATGTCGCGCCGGGCCTTCGACGCTTACCTTGTGAACTTGCGCTTCGTTCCGCCCCAGAAGGGTGGGCCCACGAGATCCTCGAATGGACGTTCGGCCTCGCATCGTCGCCGGGCAACTTCACCACGGCCAAGTCGGCGCTTCTTTCAGGTCAATGACGTCCAGGAGCACCACCGTCGCGGGACCAGTGCGGCGGAAGGCGACGAGGAGACCCTCCGCACTCCAGTCAACCACGGCACCCTCGACGCGCTCATGCCTCCTGTGCCGATGGTCGGGGTCATCTGCGATGTCCTCTTCGACAATCTGGAGGGCAACGCGAGCGTCCGGCCTAAGGTTGCCTCGAGCGGCCAGGTACGCGGTCGTTGGCACCAGCGTGTTCGCCACTTGCGTCGGACTCCGCTAGCGCGGCCGTGATTCGAGCGTCAAATCCCACGTGCCGGACGTAGGCGTCGAACTCGGTCGCATCCATGCGATCGAAATCGTCAGGGGACGGATAGGTCCGACCGGGGGCGCTGTGCCGCGGACCTGCGAGCGGAGAGCGCCAATGCCGCCAGAGCCCGGCGATTTGCAGTCGGATCATCCTGCCAATCGGTTGAAGCATTCGTACCTCCGCTTGCGAACACTCGTTCGCCGCCGGGGACGCGGTGCATCGGCTACCTCGGCCCGCAGGAAGAGTACTCGCGTGGCAAGGGTCTCTCGGCCAACGGTCGTGACGCGCGGACGGATGATGTCACGGGCGGCTTATCGGAGCCTTACGTGTCCCCCGAACGTGGGGGAGAGGGCTGGCTCCGCCCCTCGCGCCGCCCCCCGCGCCCGCCCCCCGCGCCCGCTCCCCTACTGGCCCAGCGTCAGCGTTCGGGTTACGTCGGGGTAGTCGTCCGTGAGGATGGGGCCGCCGGCGGCCAGCGCCGTCCAGCCGCGGCCGACGAAGCGCGCCACGTCCGGATCGGCGCCCACCACCACCCACACGGACCCCTTGGCGGCGTACGCATCCTCGGCAGCGGCGTCCGGCACGTACACGATCCCGGCCGCGGAGAGTCCCACCGAATGCGCCGTCGCACCCAGGGCGGGCGCCAGGCGGTAGTACCGGTTGGCAACGTTGAACGCGATCACGCCGGCCGGCCTCAGGGCCCGCGCATAGGCCCGCATCGCTTCGGCGGTGAGCAGGTGGGCCGGCACCGCGTCGGACGTGAAGGCGTCCAGCACGAGCAGGTCGAAGGATCCCGGCGTCGCCACCTCCACGGACAGCCGGCCATCCCCGGTGACGATCCGCGGCGCCACGACCGCGCCCGATAGATACGTGAAATTGCGCGGATCCGAGGCGATGCGGATCACCGCCGGGTCGATCTCGTAGAAGGTCAGCGAATCGCCCTCCCGCGCGTACGAGGCGATCGTTCCCACGCCCAGTCCCACCACGCCGATCGAGGCGCCGGACGTGCGGCCACGGAGATCGTCGAACAGCGCGCCAACGGGCCCCGGTTGCACGTAATACGTCGTTGCCCGGGTCCGGTCTCCGTCCGTGAATTGCAGGCCGTGCAGCGTTGTGCCGGAGAACTCCACGATCACGTTCTCGGCAGTGCGAACCTCGATCACGCCGAAGAACGTGCGCTCGCGGAGCAGCGGATGGCCGGCTGTCACCACGATGAAGGTGGGGATCAGCAGCGCCGTACCCAGTGCCGCCGCCCATGGGGCAACGGACAGGCCCACCGACATCACGCTCATGAGGATGACCAGCACGCCGGTGCCGGCAAACAGCGCTGGCGATCCACCGAACACCAGGCCCAGCGCCGCCAGCACCGCAACGAGCGGCGCCAGCCGCCAGCCAAGCTCGCGCAGCGCCCGCTTCGGGTCCGCCTGGATGTCGATGCCCGGCAGGATCTTCGGTCCGGGCAGGACGACCAGCACCGCCAGCCCGGCCACGATCAGGAGCGGGTATTCGTAGATCGCCGAGAAGACCAGCGGCGCCACCAGCGCCACAAACGCGGTCGCCAGCACCCCGCCGGCGGACAGGACCAGGTAGAAGCGTGTCAGGTGGCCCTCATCGGGCCGATCCAGTGCCAGCCGGCCATGCACCGTGACCGCCAGCACGAAGAACGCGCCCAATTCGACCAGCAGCAGGCCCAGGACGGACCAGCCGCCGGGGACGATGAACGGGATCCAGAGGAGCGTGGCGGCCGCAGGCGCCAGCCGTTCGAAGGCCGGGAGTGCCCGCCGCCCCGCCGCTGAGAAGGCCACCACCAGGCTGGCCAGGTAGACGGCCAGCGGCCCCACCCAGATGAGCGGAGCGGAGACCAGGTCCGTCTGCAACTCGTTCGTCGTCGCCGCCAGGAGCCCAGCCGGCACAAAGGCGGCGAAGAGCCAGAGGGCCTGGCGCCTGGCAGTGGGTGGTTCGGTCGGCGTCGTCAATCGCGTCGCCTGCCACCGCCGGATGCCGCGCCCGCCCACCGCGATCCAGGCCACGGATCCCGCATAGGCGATCAGGCCGACGGAGAGGATCGTGCGCTGGAGGTGCAGGCCAAGGTTCGGTTCAACAAGGAACGGGTACGCGAGCAGGCCCAGGAAGCTCGCCGCGTTGGAGACTGCGTAGAGCCACCACGGATCGTCTTCCCGTGCGAACCATGCGGACAGCAGCGGCGTGGTGGACGCAAGGACGAACGCCGCCGGCCCCGCGATCACCAGCAACACAAGC
>JANPDJ010000304.1:0-17951 GCA_031431395.1 Chloroflexota bacterium
CCGACTTCCCGCTTGCCGCCCAGCCGGAGCCCTGCCACGACGGCAACGTAGATCACCAGCGTCCGGACCACGATGTCCAGCGGGCCCGACCCCAACCCCGGCAGCCCATTCACGCCCGGAAGTCTAGCCCTCGCGCGCGGCGAAATCGCGGGACCGCACCGGACGGGCCGCGGGCCCGAACCGGGCGCCGAACCGGGTATCGGTCGCACGAGTAGCATCCCGGTCATGGGAACTGCCGGCATCGGGCACGCGTTCCGTATGGCTCCGGAGCGCGCGCTCCGGTCGGGCCTTCTCGCCCTGTCCCGCCGGCGGGTGCTGGGCCGGGTCGCCACCGCGACGCCACTGACGCGGCCGTTCGTGAACCGGTTCGTCGCCGGCCAGTCACTGGCCGAAGCCGTGCCGCACCTCGAACGGCTGTCGCGGTCCGGCCTTCGCACCACCGTTGACCTGCTGGGTGAGTCGGTGACATCCCCTGAGGCGGCCGCCGCGGCGGTCGATCGCTATGTCGAGACACTCGATGTCCTCGCGGCCGGCGGGCTGGACAGGAACGTGAGCCTCAAGGTCAGCCAGATGGGCATGGCCATTGACCCGGACCTGGCCCACGCCAATCTCGTGCGAATCGTCGCGCACGCCGCGTCCCTGGACGCCTTCGTCCGCATCGACATGGAGGGAAGCGCGACCACCCAGACGACCCTGGATCTGCATCGCCGGCTGTGGACCTCCCACCGCAACGTTGGTGTGGTGATCCAGTCCGCCCTGCGGCGGAGCGCAGCGGACGTCGACGCCCTGGTGGCCGATGGGGTCCGCGTGCGACTCTGCAAGGGGGCCTACCAGGAGCCGCCGTCGATCGCCTTCGCCGACAAGGCCGAGGTGGACCGCAGCTACGCCACGCTCATGGAGCGCCTGCTGCTCGAGGGGTCGTATCCGGCGTTTGCCACGCACGACGAGCGCCTGGTCCGTCGGGCGATCGCCATTGCCCGCCGTGCGCAGATCGGCCCGGAGCGGTTCGAATTCCAGATGCTCTACGGCATCCGTCGCGACCTCCAGGACCGGCTGGTGGCGGCCGGATACACGGTGCGGGTCTACGTGCCCTTCGGCCGCGAGTGGTACCCGTATTTCATGCGACGCCTGGCGGAGCGACCCGCCAACATGGCGTTCCTGCTTCGCAGCGTGCTCGGGGAGCGGCGCGGCGACCGGCCCTGACAAACGGACGAGAGGACCATCCCTTCGGACGGTCCTCTCGAGTACTGACCCGGGCCAGGTCGGTGGGGATCAGTGCGTGCTGGCGGCTCGCAGATCGCGACCGCGGGTGATCGGGTGGGGTGCCGGCGGAATACAGTGCCGCCGGGCCGGTTCAGCAAATGCTGAACGGGCCCGGACTACCACCGCTTGCCGGCAGCCAGGGTGATCGCCATGGTGGCAAATACCATCAGGGCGTAGGTGAAGCGAGCCAGGTTCGCCTTCACGATTCAAGCACCTCGTACAGGTCGTTGCGACCCTCTCCGGCAACCGGGCGGTCTGCTCCCGTCAATGACGGGTGACAGATCCCTGGCTTTGCGTCCCTGCCTCGCGGCAGGTTTGCCCTGGACGGAAGGAGCGGTCGGGACGCGAATCGCGTACCAGCGCGAACGTATTCGCGGGGTCCCCCGACCGCCTATGGCCCTTCAGTACGGGGTCCGGCTCCCCAGAGGGCGGATGTGCGGCGGCGCACCGCCCGCTATGTCGTGGGTGGCGTCCTGGTGCGCCCCGACTCCTGGAGCGCGGTGGGTGCGTTGTGGATCGCCGGGATGCTCCCAAGGCGACCCGCCTCGTAATCTGCGAACGCCTGCAGAACCTCTTCGCGGGTGTTCATCACGAACGGGCCCATCCAGGCGACAGGCTCCCGGATGGGGAGGCCGCCGAGGACGAGCACATCGAGGTTGGGACTGCGGCTCTCCTGGACCATTGCGGCCGCGACACTCAGGGTGTTGCCCGGCCCGTACACCGCCAGCTGGCCTGTCTGGATGGGATGCGCCTCCGGGCCCACCGTTCCCTGGCCTGCCATCACGTAGACCAGCGCGTTGTAGTCCGTCCGCCAGGGAAGCGACAGCCGGGCCCCGGGGCTGAGCGTCGCGTGTACCAGGGTCATGGGTGAATACGTGCTGCCGGGACCGGCGTGGCCGGCGACGTCCCCGGCGATGACGCGGACCAGCGCGCCGCCATCGCGGGATGAGATCAGCGCGACCTCCCCTGCGCGGATGTCCTGGTACCTGGGCGCCGACCACTTGACGCTGCGCGGCAGGTTGACCCAGAGCTGGAAGCCGTGGAAGAGGCCGCCGCTCGCGACGAGCGCCTCCGGCGGCTTCTCGATGTGGAGGATCCCGGCGCCGGCGGTCATCCACTGGGTGTCGCCGTTGGTGATGACACCGCCGCCGCCGTTCGAATCGCTGTGCTCGAACGTTCCGTCGATCATGTACGTGACGGTCTCGAACCCGCGGTGCGGGTGCCACGGTGTTCCCTTGGGCTCACCCGGGGCGTACTCCACTTCGCCCATCTGGTCGAGGTGGACGAACGGGTCGAGGTCGGCCAGGTCCACGCCGGCGAATGCGCGCCGTACGGGGAACCCCTCGCCCTCGTAGCCCCTGGGGGCAATCGTGATGCTGCGGACGGGCCGCTGGCGCGCGATGGTGGGATCCGGGACCTGGATCCGTGGCAGCACGATGATGTCGTTGACGGTGATGGCGGGCATGGGCGGGCGTCCTGGGCTCTCTGTACAACTTGTTGCTGATGCAACTATGTACGGCCTGTGAACGCGCGTCAAGCGCGGCCCCGCCTGGCCCCGACGGGACGCCCTGCACCCCCGCCAGGCACCCTCGCGCCGGTCGTCAGTCCGCGACCCAGGTCTCGCCGCTGTTCAGCAGCCGGCGAAGATCGCCGGGCCCCTGCTTTGCGACCGCATTGGTGATCTGTCCCGTCATGAGTTGATCGTGCGTTGGCCGCGAGATGCTCCGGAGGACGCCCACCGGCACGGGGAACTCCGGCCAGAACATCCGCGAGAGCATGAATGCGAGGTAGGGATCTTCGTCCGTCTCGTCGTGAACCAGAAGGTCCGCCTCCGTGATCCCGTTCCCCAGCTGGACCACCTCCGGCCGGAGTCCCCGGAGCCGGATCCCGCGATCGCGGTCCTTGCCGAAGATCATGGGCTGGCCATGTTCGAGGACCAGGGTGCGGTCCTCGCGGACATCGCGGTCCGTGAAGGAGCGCCATGCGCCGTCGTTGAAGATGTTGCAGTTCTGCAGGACCTCGACGAAGACCGATCCCTTGTGGTGTCCGGCCCGCTCCAGGGTCTGCTGGAGGTGGTCCGTGTGGGTGTCGACGGACCGCGCCACGAACGTGGCCTCGGCGGCGAGGGCGACCGACAACGGCATGATGGGGTTGTCGATGGTGCCGGCCGGCGTGGACTTGGTGATCTTCCCGATCTCGGAGGTCGGCGAGGCCTGGCCCTTGGTCAGCCCGTAGATGCGGTTGTTGAACATGATCAGCTTGAAGTCAACGTTGCGGCGCATGGAGTGCAGCACGTGGTTGCCGCCGATGGACAGCGCGTCGCCGTCGCCGGTGATCACCCAGACCATCAACTCGGGGCGCGCGGCCTTCAGGCCTGTCGCCAGTGTCGGCGCGCGGCCGTGGATGGTATGGAAGCCGTAGGTGTTCATGTAGTACGGCAGGCGGCCGGAACAGCCGATCCCGCTGATGAAGACGATGTTCTCCCTGGGGTACCCGAAGTCGGGCATCACTTTCTGGGTCTGGGCGAGGATGGAGTAGTCCCCGCAGCCGGGGCACCACCTCACGTCCTGGTCGGACGCGAAATCCTTCCGGGTGAGCTTGATGATCGCCTGGTTCTCGGCGCTCAGGCCGGCGGGGATGGGCGGCGAGCCGGTGGCTGGGCTGCTGCCGTTGCCCGGATGATTGGTCGCCATCTCGGCTCGTCTCACTTCCCGGCCAGGATCGCCATGGCCGCTTCTTCGATCTCCGTGATCCGGTAGGGCTTGCCGCGTACCTTGTTGAGCCCCACGGCATCGATGAGGTAGCGAGCGCGGATCAGCATCGAGAGCTGACCCAGGTTGATCTCCGGGATGAGCACGTGACGGAAGCTCGTCAGAACGTCGCCCGTGTTCGCCGGGAACGGGTTCAGGTGTCGCATGTGTGCATGTGCCACGCTGAGGCCGGCAGCCTGCATCCGCTCCACGGCGCTCCTGATGGAGCCGTAGGTGGAGCCCCAGCCAAGGATCAGGAGTTCGCCGGAGGCCGGTCCGAAGACCTGGAGTTCC
Organism: Chloroflexota bacterium; assembly: GCA_031431395.1. Lineage (GTDB taxonomy): Bacteria > Chloroflexota > Limnocylindria > Limnocylindrales > CSP1-4 > VGPE01. The sequence goes on from JANPDJ010000304.1 coordinate 4,308, forward strand.
GGGATGTCGTTCGCGATTCGCGCGACCTTCTCGGCTCGCAGCATCTGCATGCGGTGATGGTTCTCTGGGTCATAGCTGATGCCGCCCGTGATGTCGGCCTTCTCGAGACCCCCGACACGGTGCTCCAGGCCCTTCGTCCCGGGCACGGCCCACATGCGTGCCAGCGTCCGCGGATCACGCGCGTAGGGCTGGAACGTTGCGGGATCTGTCGCGTTCTCCACGCCGATGGTGGGCAGATCTGCGACGTCCGGGATCTTCCACGGCTCGGCGCCCGTGCCCAGGAACGCATCGGACAGGTACACGACCGGGGTGACGTATTTGAGCGCGATCCGCCACGCCTCGATCGCGTAGTCGAAGCATTCGGCCGGGGTTGCCGGCGCAACGATGGGGATGGGTGAATCGCTGTTGCGGCCGAACATGACCTGCAGCAGGTCTGCCTGCTCCACCTTGGTGGGCATGCCGGTTGACGGGCCGGCGCGCTGGACGTCGATCACCACGAGCGGCAGTTCCACCATGACGGCCAGGCCCATCGCCTCCGTCTTGAGTGCGATGCCCGGACCGGAGCTTGCGGTGAGGCCCATCGAGCCGCCATAGGACGCACCGATGGCCGCACCGATGGCGGCGATCTCGTCCTCTGCCTGGAAGGTCTTGACCCCGAAGTTCTTGTAGCCCGACAGCTGGTGGAGGATGTCGCTGGCCGGCGTGATCGGGTAGGAGCCGTAGAAGAGTTCGCGGCCGGCGAGCTTGGAAGCGGCCAGGAATCCCAGCGCGGTGGCCTCGTTCCCCGTGATGTTCCGGTACTTGCCCGGCACCAGGCGGGCCGGGGCGACGTGGTAGGTCGTATGGAAGATCTCGGTGGTTTCGCCGAACGCGTATCCCGCGGTGAGAGCGCGCCTGTTCGCCTCGGCGATGACCGGCTTCGCGCCGAACTTGGCGTCGATCCAGCGCAGCGTGGGCTCCATGGACCGCTCGTACAGCCAGAACATCACGCCCAGTGCGAAGAAGTTCTTCGTGAGGTCCATCTGCTTGGAGCTCATGTCCAGCCCTTCGAGGGCACGGGCGTTGAGCGTGGAAATGGGGATCTCGAAGAGGCTGTACTGCTTCAGCGAGCCATCCGTCAGCGGGTTGGACGCATAGCCGGCCTTGTTCAGGTTCTGCTGGGTGAACGCATCCTGGTTGACGATGAGAGCGCCGCCGGCCGGGAGGTCGCCCACGTTGGTCTTGAGGGCGGCGGGGTTCATGGCCACGAGGACATCTGGTGCGTCGCCGGGCGTGTGGATATCACTGGACGAGAAGCTGATCTGGAAGCCGCTCACGCCGGGGAGGGAGCCGGCAGGCGCCCGGATCTCCGCGGGGAAGTCCGGGTATGTGCTGATGTCGTTCCCGAAGACCGCGGCCGTTCGCGTGAACTGCGTCCCGGCCAGTTGCATGCCGTCGCCCGAGTCGCCCGCGAACCGGATGGTTACCCGTTCGAGGTCCTGGACCGTGACGTCCTTCGCTGCGGGTCCATCGATCGTGGTGGTCACGCGCCCTCCGGTTGTTCCAGCGACGCGTCCCTGCACGCTGGTCCGTTGATCCGTTGATCCGTTGCCGGGCGGCCGCGGGGACGCTGTCGCCGGTCTGCTGTGACGTGGCGGCCATGCCCCGCGGAAGCGGCGGTTGGCCGGCCGCACCGCCGCGGAATTCTACTCGTCCGCGTGCCGGTGCGCCCCTGCAGCCCCGGAGAGCCCGGTCCGGCAGCGAACCGCGCGCGGCGTCGGCCGCCGATCAGCCCGCGGCTGCGCGCCGGCCGACCTCTGCGCGGATGGCGGCCACGATCTCCTGCGCGTCGCCGGGGAGCAGTCCGTTCGGCAGGAAGCCGACGACACCGGCCGATGCGCGGCCTTCCGTCGGCACGATGATGGGGTCCCGCTCGGCAAGCCGGTTGATGAGGTCCACAGCGGACAGGCCCGCCCGCGCCTCGTCAACCCGGACGTTTGCGATGGGGACCTGCGGGAGCGCGCCCGCCTCCGGGTCCTCCCGCCGCGCGACGATTCCGGGTAGCCCGTCGAGGCCCTCGACGATGGTGTCGAGACTGTGCAGCCAGCCCGCGTATTCCGCCGGGAAGTCGCGCTGGACGTACGCCTCGAGTGCGGCCACCAGTCCGGCGATCTCCTCCTTGCCCACTTTCATCGGCCGCCCGATGCCGTGATGCGGCGGGCCCGGGATGATGCCCTGCTCGAGGAGGTGGCGACGGGGCCACGTCTCCGGGTAGACGTCCTGGTCCTGGTGCTGCAACGCGGCCGACAGGACGAGATCTCGCCGGCCGGCGAGGATGCCCGTGGCCTGCGGTCCCATGATGTGCTTGCCGCCACTGAACGCGACGAGGTCCGCCCCGGCGCCGATGATGGCGTGGAGGTTCGACGATGGCGGCAGGGCCACCGATGCGTCCACGATCACCGGCAGCCCATGTGCGTGGGCGAGACGGATGAACTCCTGCAGCGGCACGCTGGGCACGGGGTCGTGCGCGAGGTAGAAGAGTGCGGCGGTCTGCGGACCGATGGCGGCTTCGATCTCGTAGGCGAACGTCCACTCGTAGTTCCCGAAGCCCACTTCCACGATCCGCGCGCCCGCAAGGCGGAGCGCGTGGTCGTAGTCGTTCCGGTGGCGCCGGACCATCACGATCTCGTCGGGCAGCCCGGCCGTGTCCGGCAGGCGGTTCATGGCCGCGGGGTCCAGGCGGGCGATGCAGGCTGCCGCCGCCATCGCAAGGGATGCCGCGGCGCCTGCCGTCACGTACCCGGCTTCGGCTCCGGTCACCCGGGCAATCACCGCGCCGGCCGCGTCCTGGAGGTCCTCGATCCGCGCGTAGTACGTGGCCGCTTCCGCCATCGCGGCGACAACGTCCGGGGCCAGCACGCTGCCGCCCACCTTGGTGCTGTTGCCACGGGCGTTGATCAGGCGCCGTCCGCGGAGGGCGAGCGCGACGGTCATGGGATCCTCACACTGCCAGGGGATTGCACGCCGGTGATGGATTCGCCGCTGCTCGACGGAAGCGTCGCGGGGAGCTCTCCGGCCGCGCGGTGAGCGACGCCAGCCTACACTCGCGCCCCATGGACCTGCCTGTCGTGATCGTTGCGGACGACCTGATCTGGTCGACCCGGCTGGCCGGCCTCGTCACCGCCGCGGGCCGGCGCCCGATCGTGGTCGCGAGTGTTCCGGCCCTGACCGCGGCGCTGCCAGGGGCATCGGCCGTAATCGTCGATCTCACGGCGCGCAGCTACGACGGCATCGCGGCCGTGGAGGCTGCCGCACTGGGCGCCCGGCGCGTGCTTGCCGTCGGCCAGCATGACGACGCGGAGTTGCGCAGGCGCGCACTCGGCGCCGGCGCGGAACGGGTCTACGCGTACCGGCTGCTCTTCGAACGGGGAGCGGCGACCCTCGGCGCGTGGCTAGGACGCGAGGGCCCCGCACTGCCGGAAGGAGAACCCCGGTGACCATCGCCCGTCCCGCGATCCCGCCCGAACGTTATGGATCCCGCCTGTCCGCGGCTGCGCAACAGGCAGCCGCGCGCGACATGGGCGCCGTGCTGGTCGGCGTGGGCGCGGACCTGCGGTACCTGGCCGGCTACGTGACGTTCCCGATGGAGCGTCTGACATTGCTCGTCGTTCCGGCATCGGGCCGGCCCACCCTTGTTGCACCTCGTCTCGAGGCGCTTCCGGCGTCGGGCTCGCCGGCCGCAGCCGCCGGCCTCATCGACGTCGCGACGTGGACCGAGACGGAAGATCCCATCGCGCTCGTGTGCTCGCTCATCGGCAGACCGTCCAGGGTCGCCGTATCGGATCGGCTGTGGGCGATGTTCCTGCTGCGGCTCCAGGCGGCGCTGCCGGAGACGTCCTTCGAGAGTGCCTCGGCAGTCCTGCGCGATTTGCGGATCGTGAAGGACGTCGACGAAGTGGAGTTGCTCCGGCAGGCCGCCCATGCGGCAGACCGCGTCATCGGCCAGATCGCGGCGGGGCCGCTCATCGGCCGCACTGAGGCGGAGGTCAGCCGCGAGATCCGGGAGCGCCTCGTGGCCGAGGGCCACGACAGCGCCGAGTTTGCGATCGTCGCGAGCGGTCCCAACGCGGCGTCGCCGCATCACGATGCCTCGGACCGAGTCATCCGCGCCGGCGAGCCGCTCCTGCTCGACATCGGCGGACCACTCGGCGGCTACGGGAGCGACATCACTCGCGTCCTGTGGCCAACCGGGGGCGATCCGGCCCAGGGGCCCGACGCGGCCTACCGCCAGCTCTACAACGTGCTCCAGGAGGCGCAGGCCGAAGCGACGGCCGGTGTCCGGCCAGGGGTCCCGGCTGAGCGCGTGGATGCCATCGCCCGCGACATCATCGCCGGCGCGGGATTCGGACCGAACTTCATCCACCGGATCGGCCACGGGATTGGGCTGGAGGAGCACGAGGAGCCCTGGCTCGTGCAGGGCAACACGGAGTCGCTCCGACCCGGGATGGCCTTCAGCATCGAACCCGGGATCTACCTCGAGGGCCGCTACGGTGCCCGCATCGAGGACATCGTGGTGTGCGGCACGGACGGTCCCATCGTGCTGAATACCGCCTCGCGCGACCTGCTCGTGGTGAACGGCTGATCTTTCGGGCCTGCCGGAGGGCTGCGCTCGACCCCGCCCGCGCGCCACGTTCGTCGGGCCGGTCTCCCGGACGGCGCCGGGAAGGCTCCGGACGAGGCCCGGACGCCGGGGGTATGATCGCCCGCAAGCCCGGGGCGCCATTCCTGCTCCGCGCTTTCAACCACGCGACCGGATTTCATGACCACGACACTCCCGCGGTGCTTCGGCACTGTTCACCAGCCCCGCCGGGGCGGCCCGGCGACCGCATGGGCACGCGCCACGCGCTCCGTCGTTTCGGCGCGCCCGCCGGCGGGGGGAATCCGGTGAGCCGCCGGATGGGCCCGGGCGGCCGTCTGCGCCCCGCCCCACGGTCTCACCGGACCCCGGTGCGGCCGGAATCCGATCGACCCCCGGGGTTTCCCGGCGCGGGCGCACCCGAAGGCGCCATCGGCGACACCTCGGCGGAGATGGTGGGCCTGGCGGGATCGGACGTCCTTGCCCCGGAATCACGGCCGCTGGGTGTGCTACCGCGCCGGCGGGCCTTGCCGGCCAACCAGCCGGCCGAAGGAGACCTGCCGCCGGCGCTCATCCGCCCGCGCGCCGGCGACATCGAGCCGGCACTCGTGGGCGGCGAGCTGTCCGCCGGCCTGGCTGAGCCGCGGGACCCGGCAGGCGGCCGTCCTGAGCCCGTGGACGCCCCGCTCGCTGGCCAGCCCTTCGAGGACGAACAATCACCGGCCCGTCCGTCCCGCGCTCACTCGTACGATCGCCGTCCGCCGCTCCGTGGCCCGGCGCCGGGGCTGGAGACTGCCCCCCCGGCACCTCGTCCCGTGCTCGTGGCCCAGGAGCGTCCCGCGCCCAACTGCACCACTCCGCAGCTGCGGCGGTTCATCAAGAGCCGGGCCTACGTGCCCATGCACGAATTGCGCAGGCGCTTTGCGATCGAAGGCGGCGATGACGACGTCTCGCCCATCGATCTCGCGTCGGGGCGCATCTTTGCCGGCCTGCCGGGAGCGGCGGCGCAACTGCTGGGCGATCTCGTGCGGGCCGGGGACGTGGGGTACGAGCTATCCATGGATCCCCGGACGCCGGTGATCGTGGGCGTCTACGCGATGCGCCCCGTGACCCGGTCCTGATTTCGCCGGCGGCGTCGCCGGTCTGCGCAACTCGGGCCGGGACGACGCTCAGCGGCTGCCGTTCGACAGGGGAACGTCTCCGGTGAACCGGCGCCCGGCGGCCCGCGCATCGGAGACCGCGGCGATGGTGGCCCCGGTTCCGCGCGCGTGCACCATGGCTGTGTCGAGGTGGGAGGCCACCCCGGTCCTGCGAGCGCCCACGAGCGCGCTACCAAGGTGCGAGCCGGCCGCGGCCCCTGGTTGTGGGTTTGCCGTCGGCCCGTCCGCAGGAACCGTCGGGGTGATCGGTACTGCCGCCGCCATCGGCTCCATTGCCGCGTCCGCCGCCTGGCTGGCGGTGGGCACGACGGTGCTGGACGCGGACGACGCGGCTGCGGCCCGGCCGGTGACGACTGCGGGAACGGACTCCAGCGCTGCGGGGTCGGCTTGCGGGGTCTGCTCGTCCGCGACCGGAGGCGCGCTGCGAAGCCAGAACATGGTGGCCGGAAGGGGTGCGGCCTCGCCTCCCGGCAGCACGCGAGCGAGCACCAGGTAGGTGGACTGACCGACCGCGGATGGGGGCAGAGTCACTCTCTCGTCCACGGCCTCGCCGGGACCAATGCTGCCGATCGGGATCGTGAAGAAGAGCGCGGCCCTCGCGGGCCCCCAGGCGGGCACGGCCGTGACCTGGAGAACGGCACCGGCGGTGGCGTCGAACGCCTCCACGGGAGATCCGTCCGGATGCCCTCCGGCATGCGCTGTCGTTGGATCAGCGGGCTGACTCACCGGCGACGACGCAAGGCTGGCCGCCGGCGCTGCAGGCACGGTGGCCGGATCGACCGCGAGTTCAGCGTCGTTCGGCGAAGTGCTCCCCATGAGCATCGCGCCGCCGGTGTTGGTAATCCTGATGGTGACGCTGCCCGGCTGCTTCGGCTGCGCGACCGCGATGTATGACAGCCGGACCGCGGGCGACGTGACGCTGATCGCCAGCGATGCCTTGGCGCCCGAGGCGCCGGCGGACGCCCTCGCGGTGGCCACGGGCGGCTGCCAGGCAGGATTCAGCAGGAGGCGCGAAACCGCATCGGCGGGCGTGAGTGCCGCAATGGCCAGGCTGATGGCCGTCGCCGCAGGTCGTGCCGACGGATCCGCAGCCTCTGGTGTCGGTGACGTCGGAGACTTGGGGCGCGACGCGGACGCGCGAGCTGCTGAGCCGGACGCGGGCGCCGCAGCCACCACGAAAACACCGGGAGGTGCGCCGCCGAGCCGACCGGGTTCGCCGCCCACCTCGAGCCGGAGCAGCAGCACCGCCGGCAGGGACGCCTCGTCCGGAATGGCGATTCGCGTGGTCCATGTGCCTCCGGGCGCGATTTCGTGGTCAAGAGGTGTTGTCGAGAACAGGCTGGGCGTCCCGTCCGCTCCGACCAGCCACGCGCTCAGGGAGGTGAGAGACGGGGCCGGCTCCGCGGTGCCGTCTGCGGGCACGGCGCTATCGGCCGGGACGGCACCCACCGGCGGGATCGCACGCCGGCCCTCATTCGTCACGACGACCGTGAGGCCGGCAGGATCCTGGCGCAACTTGAAGGACACGGCGTCGGAGCCGAAGACGCGGACGCCGGCGTTGGGGATATTCGGGACGTCGTACTCCGTCAGCTTCGTGCCGTCCGAGTCGCGCAGCTCGACCTCCAGCCGGTACCGGCCGGGACGCGCGGGCGCCTCAACGCTGATCTTGAGCCGGTTGCGGAGGCTCTCCCCTGCGGACAGCCGGAAGATCGGGTCCAGCCGCGGGACGGAGCCACCGGGTGAGCCCGCCTCCACGACCGCGACGGGCACGAACCGGTAGGCGGCCCGCAGCCCGTTGGGCAATTCCCCGCTCGAAACCTTGATCGTCACGTCGACCGCCCGACCGGTGGACGCGTCACCCACCAGCGGCTGGTCGAAGGCGATGCCCCGGGCCGATAGCGTGGAGAGCACGATCCCGTTCGCGAGGTGCGTGATCAGCGGTCCCCATAGCGGGTCCGTCGCGTAGTAGCGCATCCCGCGGAGCGTGGGACGTCCGCCGTAGAACTGGCCGCCGGGCGTGAGGTACCGCTCGGAGATCTGGCTCGCGACATAGTCGATCGACGCGCTGTAGGTGCGAAACCGCGTGGCCATGCCGGTAGGATCGCGGTCGGCCGCGTTCCAGCCGAACAGGTTGTGGAAACGCCGGCTGATGTACGAAGTCCCGAAGCCGGTCTCGTGCATGGCGTGGGCCAGCAGATAGAGGGCGTTGACCTCGTACTTGGACTCTGCCCGCTTGAGGGCGTGTCCAAGGGGTGGCAGCGGGGTGGTTCGCGCCAGGTACTCGTCGATGGCCCACGCGGACAGGTGGGACGGCGCCCGCAGATTGGAGTCGATCGTCAACCGCGCATGACCCAGCGTGGCGAACGTGCTGCGCGAATCTGCCAGGGCAACGGACGGCGTGGACGAGGTGGCGATGAGCAGCAGCGCTGCAAGGGTGAAAGCCAGGCGGCGTGCCACCCTGAGGCCGTTTGTCAAATCGGAGACCCCATCGTGTCGGTTCGGCTGGTCGTCCAGGGCTCTGTGGGCGAGTAGTCCGCGCTGGAGGCCTCGAAGGGCGACCGGCTCGAGCCCCGTACCCGCCGCTGGGCGGCCGCTGCGGAGATGGCGAGGTGATGGCGTCATCGTCCGCCGGGAGGTCGAGCCGCGAAATGAGAGAGATGTACCGCGCCGCGCCGTGACCCGGTCCCGGCGTGGCGGGTTGGACCGGGGTGGTTCGGGCCGGATTCATGCGGTCCGGTGCGGTCCAGAGGTCAGGGGTGCGGGCGACGTGACCCCGGTTCAGCCCAGCCGCGACGCCAGCGCCAGGATCACCACGGCGAAGGCGGCCGAGGCCGTCGTGCAGATTGCCCCGGCCCGCCGGCCGAAGCCGAGCGGGGTCATGACCTGGGCGGCCCCCAGGCCCACGAGCACCGGGCCCAGTGCAAGCACGCCGCCGATGACGCCGAGTGTCGCGGATCGTTGAATCCCGGCCATGTCCACCTGTGTGGTCACGACCAGTGCCACCCCGTTGGCCGCGATGAGGAACGCCGCCGCCGTCCCCAGGAGCGCGTCGATCCGGGTGGCTGCGTAGGCCACCGGGTAGCCGGACGTGATGACGCCCATCGCGAGTACGGCGGGAGCAAGCAGGAGTGAACCGGCCGGGCCCTGCGGCAGCGCCACTCGCCCGGCGGCGCCCGCACTGGCCGCTCCGAGGAGCGTCACGATCGCGACAAGCGCCGCGATGGCCCCGGCCTCCAGGCCGCGTCGCAGCCACGGCGGAACGAGGCGGGCAGCTCCCATCGTGCCCCGCATCCTACACTCAGGCCCGTGACAGCCAGGCACGACGACGATGGCGTTCCCGCCCGGATCGCGGTTCCGGATGACCCCCGCGATCTGCCAGGCCCGTTCCGGTTCCGGCGGCCCATCGAGGTCCGGTTCGCGGATACGGATGCGATGGGTCACGTCAACAACGCCGCGTACCTGACGTACTGCGAGATCGCCCGCGCTGCCTACTACGAAGCGGTCACGGGTGAGCCGCTGCCCCTCGGCGCACACGGCGCGTCGGAGGGCATGATCCTGGCAGAGGCCCGGATCACCTACCGCGCGCCGGCGTTCTACGGCGAGGTCCTCACGATCGAAGCCCGCGTGGGCCGGATCGGCCGGAGCAGCTTCACGCAGGAGTTCCGGCTCACCGCCCCGGAGAGCCGGTACGGGCAGCTGCGACTGGTGGCGGTCAGCGAATCGACCCAGGTCACGTACGACTACACGGCAGAACGGCCCATTCTCGTGTCCGCGGACCTCGCCGCGGCAATGGAGCGCTTCGAGGGCCGCGCGCTCCGCTGACGAGAGGCCGCCAAGCTTCGCTGCGGCGTGCCGGCTCGCAGCCGGCGCCCCAGCTCGGATCCACCGAGGGCCGCCGTGTGACGATGGTTGAGGTGGCCATCGGTCGATGGCTCGGCGGTTCTGAACTACAGGTTCACGACTCAGTCGTGACCGCAGCTCATCGCGCCTCGAGAGGCCCCGAAAAACAAGCAGGAGTTGCGAAACCGACCACCCGGGAAGTCGCGCCGGGCCTTCCGCGCTTGGTTTGTGAACTTGCGCTTCGCATCGGCCCCAGGAGGGTGTGCCCATCCGGGCCGCGACCCCCTGGACGCCGCAGGCTTCACGGTGGGCCGTGGCCCCCTGCCGCCGGACTCGTCCTCGCCGTCGGGCCCGGCCACAACGTTCCTCTGCTCGGTGGCACCCGGCGGTGGGCAGGGAGTTGGTCATCCTTGCCACGGTCGCGGGAGTGGCGTCCCTGGTGTTGGTCGAAGCCCGAGCCCGCACGGCGCGGCGCCATCAGCCCGAGGTCTACTCCACGAATCGCCGGAAGATCGCCACGGCGTTCTGGCCGCCGAAGCCGAAGCCGTTGATCATCGCCGTGTTCACGGTCGCCCGCCGGGCCACGTTGGGCGTGTAGTCGAGATCGCAGTCGGGGTCCGGCGTCTCGAGATTTGCAGTTGGCGGGATCAGACCGTCGCGGATCGCGTAGATGGCGGCCACCGCGCTGACAGCCCCGGCGCCGCCGATGAGGTGGCCCACCATGGACTTGGGCGATGTGATGGCCACCCTCTGTGCGGACGGGCCGAATGCGGTCCGGATGGCGCGCGTCTCGGTCACGTCGTTGAGTGGAGTGGACGTGCCGTGTGCCACGATCAGGTCGATGTCTGCGGGCGTCATGCCGGCAGACACCATCGCCCGTCGCATCGCCTCCGATGCGCCGCGACCCGTGGGCTCCGGCGCGCTGATGTGGAACGCGTCCGCTGTCAGCGCACCGCCGGCGATCTCGCAGAGGATCTGCGCCCCGCGGTCGAGCGCGTGCTTCGCGGATTCGACGATCATGATGCCGGCGCCCTCGCCCAGCAGGAAGCCGTCGCGATGGAGATCGAAGGGCCGCGAGGCTCCGGTGGGGTCGTCGTTCCGCTTCGAGAGCGCGCCCATGTTGCCGAGGGCGGCCACCGCGATGGGGAGGACGGGCGCCTCCGTGCCGCCGGCGATCGCGACGTCCACCTCGCCACTCCGGATCAGCCGCAGCGCATCGCCGAAGCAGAGGACGCTGCTTGCGCAGGCCGCGACCTGCGTCATCACGGGGCCCGTGATGCCGTATCTCATGGAGACCTGGGCGGCGGCCATGGAGCCCGACAGCGCGGGGATCGCGAACGGCGAGACCTGGCCGGGACCCCTCGTCTCCAGGGCGTGGGTGCCGTCCACGACCTGTTCGATGCCGCCGCCACCCGTGTTGACCAGGACGGCCATTCGGTCCCGCTGGTCCAGGGTGGCCGAGGCCGGGTCCAGCCCGGCGTCCGCAACGGCCTCCTGGGTGGCCGCCATGGCGAAGTGAATGAAGCGGCTCATCCGCCGCGCCATCTTCCGGTCCATCGCGATCGTTGGGTCGAAGCCTTTGACTTCGGCCGCGATCCGCACGTCGAAGGTGGAAGCATCGAACGCCGTGATGGGCGCGCCGCCCGACACGCCGTTCGTCAGGTTCTGCCAGTACTCCGCCGCCGTGTTGCCGATCGGCGTCACCGCGCCGACGCCGGTGATCACCGCGCGACGGGACAGGTCAAACGTGGAGGACACCGCGACCTCGATTGCACATCAGCGGAACCAGGGCGCAGCCGCGGCTGGGCGGCCTGCATGCAAGCATCCTGCACGGTCGGAGAACGAGCGCAGGGAACCGGATTGTAGCGGCGACGGCACGGGCGGCTCCGGGTTGCCCGATCAGTCCCCGGAATACCGCTTGAAGATCACCGCGCCGTTGTGCCCGCCGAGACCGATGTTGTTCGAAAGGCCATAGCGGATCGGCATCGGTGTGGGCTCTGTGACGACCCACAGGTCGCACTCGGGATCGAACTCCCGGTAGTTGATGGTGGGCGGCACGACCTGCTCCACGATCGACATGACCGTGGCGAAGGCCTCGAAGGCTCCGGCCGCGCCCATCATGTGGCCGGTCATCGACTTCGTTGCGGAGATGGCAATGGACCGGGCCTTCGCCGACGCGCGCTCGCCGAAGACCCGCCAGATTGCCTCGGTCTCCCGCCGGTCGCCCATCGGCGTGGACGTGCCGTGGGGGTTGATCAGGTCGACCTCTTCGGCCGGGACGCCACGGCGATCGAGCGCCATCTGCAGTGCGCGCGCCGACCCGGTGCCGCCCTCGATCGGCTGGATCATGTCCCAGCCGTCCGCGGCCGACCCGTAGCCGACCACCTCGGCATAGATCGTGGCGCCGCGCGCCTTCGCAAGCTCCATGTCCTCCAGGAACAGCGAGGCCGATCCTTCACCAAGCACGAAGCCGTCGCGGGTCCGGTCGAAGGGCCGCGAGACCGTCTCCAGCGGTTCGCCCGGCCGGGGCGACCCGAGGCCGCGCATGTTGCCGAACCCTGCGTGTGCCACCTCGATGAGCGGCGCCTCCGTGGAGCCGGAGATCACCGCGATGCAGTCGCCCCGCCGGATCGCCTCAGCGCCTTCGGCCACGTTGTGCGTGCCCGTTGCGCACGCGGACACGACGCAGACGTTGTGCCCGATGGCCCCGGTCTCGATGGCGATCATGCCCGAAGTCGAGTCCACCAGGCCGTTGGCGATGAACGTGGGGCTGACGCCGCGCGGACCGCGCGCGTGGAGCGCGTCCATGTTGTCGATGAACAGCACCTGGCCGCCGCCGCCGCACCCGAAGACGACGCCCACCTCCGTCCGGTTCGCGTCCGTGATCTCGAAGCCCGAATGGGCGAGGGCCTGCTTCGCGGCCGCGACGCCGAAATGCATCGACGATTCGCTGCGCCGGACGGCCTTGGGGTCCATCCATTTCGTGGCGTCGAAGTCCTTGATCTCGCCGCCGGCCTTGTGGTCGTACCGGCTGATGTCGAAGCGCGTGATCTCGCCCAGCCCGCTGCGGCCGGCCAGCAGGTTCCCCCAGGCGGTCTCTCGATCGTTGCCGACGGGGCTGATCACGCCCAGCCCGGTGACGGCGACACGGCGGTTGTAATCAGGCTTGCGCACGGACGAACCTCGTACTGGAGGGCTTCAACTGGCGTCAGGGCGACCGGCAGGCGGGCCGGACGGCGATGTGGAGGGTTCGGGCGCGGAGGCGTCCAGCGTGGCGTCCACGGCGGCAGCCGCGAGGCCATCAGGTGCGGATGGGTCGTGCAGGGCGATGGCGCGCGCATCTGGCGCGATGCGCTTGATCAGGCCGGTCAGGACGCGGCCTGGACCGACCTCGATGAACGTGTCGATCCCGGCGGAGGTCATCGCGTGGATCGCCCCCACCCAGTCCACCCCGGCCGTGAGGTGCTCGACGAGTTCGCGACGCGCGGATGCTGCCAGGCTGATCCTTCGTGCTCCCGCGTTGGACAGGAGCGGCGGCGATGGGTCTGCGAACGGGATCGCGGCCAGCACCTCGGCCATCGCCGACGCCGCGTCCGCCATCAGCGGCGAGTGGGCGGCCACCGATACCGGCAGCAGAACGCACTTGCGCGCGCCGAGCTCGCGCGCGATGTCGAGCGACGCCTCAATGGCCTGCCGTTCGCCTGAGACGACGACCTGGCCCGGAGCGTTCCGATTGGCCACGCCGAACACCCCGGCTACCGATGCGCGCGCCACGAGCTCCGGGAGCTGCGCGTCGTCGAGACCGATGAGCGCAGCCATCGCTCCGGGGCGGCCAGTGCCCGACGCCTGCATCAGGCGGCCCCGCTCCCGGACCAGCCGGAGTCCGTCCGCCAGGGAGATTGCGCCGGCCGCCACGAGCGCGGAGTACTGGCCCATCGAGTGGCCGGCTGCGAAGGCCGGCCGCTATCTCTGCCCCATGTGTCCCGTCGTGGAGAGCGACGTGCCGGCCGCCTGTCCCAAGTGCGGCAA
>JANPDJ010000305.1:0-6296 GCA_031431395.1 Chloroflexota bacterium
CCCACGGACAGGCCGGCCAGCGGCAGCACCAGGATCGGCCAGTGGACGAGATAGAGCGAGAAGGAGATCCGGCCGAGGAACCGCATCGGCGGGAGCGCGAGGAGCCGTCCTGCCGACCATCGCAGGGTGCCGCCGGAGGCGATGAGCGCCACGGTGCCCATCGCCGGCAGCAGGGCCGCGACGCCCGGGTAGGGCGTGCCGGCATCGATCAGCACGCCTCCGGCGAGGACAGTCGCAAGCCCTGCCCAGCCTGCGGCCCCCAGGGCTGTTGCCGCGCGACCCTGGACCGTCCGATCCAGCGCGAGTGCGACGAGCCCGCCCAGGCCCAGTTGCCAAGCGCGCGTTGGAAGCGAGTAGAACGCCCACGGCGCCGCCACGCCCGTGAGCCAGACCGCGAGAGCGAACGATGCGGCAACCACCGCGCCGAGGGCCAGGCCGGCGCCGAGCCTTGGCCGGCCGAACCGCGTCGCGACGATGAGCAGCGCGGGCCAGAGCAGGTAGAACTGCTCTTCGACGCCCAGCGACCAGTAGTGGAGGAACGGGGACGGGGCGCCCGCGGCGGCGAAGTAGTCCGTCGCGTTGGCCGCGAACCGGATGTTGCCCACCGAGAGCGCAACGGCCACCGCATCATCGGCGGCGCGGAGGACGTCGAGCGGCGACAGGACGACATTCGCGATCAGCAGCGTCCCAACCGCCACGACCAGGGAGGCCGGGAGGATCCTTCGGGCCCTCCGGGCATAGAAGTCCGGCAGGCTCACGCGCCCCGTCCGCTCCCGCTCGCGCATGAGCAGGCCGGTGATCAGGAAGCCGGACAGGACGAAGAAGACGTCAACGCCGACGAAGCCGCCGGGGATGCCCGGGATGCCGGCGTGGAACAGGAGTACGAGGAGGATCGCCAGCCCGCGAAGGCCCTCGAGATCGGCACGGAATCCGTCCGGAGGCGGGCGTTCGGGCGTCGGCGCGGGGCCGGTCATCGTGCGATGGGCGCCTGCGGCGCTACCTCACCACGACGTTCACGAGCCGGCCACCGCCGGCAAGGATCACGCGGTCCGGCGTTCGTCCCGCAAGCAGTTCCCGGATGCGTTCCCGCGCCAGCACGATCTGCTCCAGCTCCACGTCGCTGATCCCCGCCGGCACGGTCACCTTGTCGCGCACCTTGCCGTTGACCTGGATGGGCACTTCGCGTTCCTCCGCGGCGACGGCGCTCTCGTCGTAGGCCGGCCAGCGCTCCGTGTGGATGGAACGCCACGGCTCTCCAGCGGCGGCAAGGCGTCGTGACCACAGCTCTTCCGTGATGTGCGGAGCGGCTGGAGCCAGCATGAGCAGCAGGAGCCGGACGGCCTCGTCATAGGCGGGCGCCGACGCGGCTTCCGTGCCCCGGTAGCGCATCAGCGCGTTGGCCAGCTCCATGAGGTGGGCAACCATCGTGTTCCAGCGGAAGCCCTCGTACTCCTCGGTGACGATCCGGACCGTGCGGTGTGCCGCCATGCGCATCGTGCGATCCGCGGCCGCGTAGTCCTGGCCCGCCGGCAGATGGCCCGCCTCGGCGTCGCCCGGTTCCACGCCGTGCGGATCGAGCGCGAGGGTCCACACGCGGTTGAGGAACCGCGCGACACCCCCGATGCCGGTGGGGCTCCACGGCCCACCCTGGTCCCACGGCCCCATGAACATCAGGAACAGGCGCACCGTGTCGGCGCCGTAGCGTTTCACCAGCTCGTCGGGATCCTGAACGTTGCCGCGGCTCTTGCTCATCCGCTCGCCGTCCGAGCCGAGGATCTGGCCCTGGTTGAACAACCGCCTGAACGGCTCCCGCTCCCGGACGATCCCAAGGTCCGCCAGCGCCTTCGTGAAGAACCGTGAGTAGAGGAGGTGCATCACGGCGTGCTCCGCCCCGCCGGTGTACTGGTCCACCGGACCCCAGCGCTCGTCCAGCACGCGGTCCACGGCGCCGTCCGCTTTGTGGGGGGACAGGTAGCGGAACCAGTACCAGGAGCTGTCGATGAACGTGTCCATCGTGTCCGTTTCGGCCCGGGCAGGTTCGCCGCACTTCGGGCACGTCGTGTTCACGAAAGCCGCATCTCGCGTCAGCGGGTTCACGCCGCTTCCCTGGTAGTCGACGTGGTCCGGCAGCAGCACCGGCAGCCGATCGTCCGGGACCGGCACGATCCCATCGCGCTCGCAGTAGACGACCGGGATGGGCGTCCCCCAGTAGCGCTGCCTAGAGATCAGCCAGTCGCGGAGCCGGTACGTGACCGTGAACGTGGCGTTGCCTTGGTCTTCCAGCCACAGGACGATGGCCCGCGCGCCCTCCGGGGCTGGGAAGCCGCTGAAGCGGGCCGAATTCACGAGGACGTCATCGTCCGCGTGGGCAACGTAGGCCTCCGACATGGGGGCGTCGGGCGCTGGCGCCTCGACGGACGCCGGCGCGATCACCTGGCGAATGGGAAGCCCGAACTTGGCGGCGAAGGCGAAGTCGCGTTCGTCGTGCGCCGGCACGGCCATGATCGCGCCCGTGCCGTAGGTGGACAGGACGTAGTCCGCGATCCAGATGGGGACCCGCTCGCCGTTGACCGGGTTGATGGCGTGTGCGCCGATCGCGACGCCCGTCTTGTCGCGATCCGTCGACAACCGCTCGATTTCCGTCCGCCGCCGGGCCTGCGTCACGTACGTCTCGACGGCGGCGCGCTGCGCCGGATGGGTCAGCCGGTCGACCAGTGGATGCTCCGGCGCCAGCACTATGAACGTGGCCCCGAAGAGCGTGTCCGGCCGCGTGGTGAATACTCGCAGCTCATCGCCGCCGGGCTGGTGCTGGTCCGCCGTCGTCGTGAAGACGATCTCCGCGCCCTCGCTCCGGCCGATCCAGTTCGTCTGGGCCACCTTCACGGGCTCCGGCCAGTCGAGGCCGGTGAAGTCCAGCAGTTCGTCCGCGTACTTCGTGATCTTGAGGAACCATTGTTCGAGATCGCGCTTCTGGACGGGCGCGCCGCAGCGCCAGCAGTGGCGATCCACGCCTTCCACCTGCTCGCGCGCCAGGGTGCCGTCGTTGGGGCACCAGTCCACGGGCGACATCCGTCGCTCTGCCAGCCCCGCCTCCAGGAACCTCAGGAAGAACCACTGGTTCCAGCGGTAGTACTCGGGATCCGCGGTGACCACCTCTGCGTCCCAGTCGAACGTGGCGCCCATGCTCCGCAACTGGCGGCGCATCTTCTCGATGTTGCGCATGGTCCAGTCGCGCGGGTTCACCTTGTTCTTGATCGCGGCGTTTTCTGCCGGCAGTCCGAACGAGTCGAAGCCGATGGGCAGGAACACGTTCTCGCCGTGCATGCGGTGGAACCGGGCGATCGCGTCCGTGGGCGTCTTGATGTACCAGTGCCCGATATGCAGGTCGCCGGACGGGTACGGGTACATCGTCAGCAGGTAGAACGGCGGGCGGTCCGGATCGTGAAGATCCGTGTGGTAGAGGCGGAGGTCCTCCCACGTGGCCTGCCAGCGGGGTTCCACGGACGCGGCGTCGTACCGCTCGATGCGCCGGTCAACCGGCGCGGGTGCCGGGGGCTCAGGCGTAATGGGATCGTCGGTTCGGGCGGGCCTGGTGGTCACGTGGGGCCTCAAGACAACATCACCCCCCGCCGAAACCTCGGGCCAATGGCTCGCAGCGGCGTCGCCCTGGCCTTCGGTGAGCGAGAGGTGGGTCCCTGGGAGAGTGGGTGAGTTCTGGAACCAGGTTGATGGAACTAGGTTGGTGGAGCTACGGGGGTTCGAACCCCGGACCTTCTGAATGCCATTCAGACGCTCTCCCAGCTGAGCTATAGCCCCACGGAGCGAGCACGAATAGTAGCGCAACTCGTGCAGGGCGCCGTCAAGAGGAACGGCTCGTGGCGGCATCGAACCCACTCGTCGAGCGGGCCACGAATCGAACGAGGCCGGCCCGTTGCGGGCCGGCCTCGTGGCGAAGAGGGGGATTACAGCCTCGGCAGGAGCACCGAGTCGATGACGTGGATGACGCCGTTCGTGGCGCGGATGTCGAACAGCTTCTCCTTGACGAGGATCTTCGCAGTCCCGCCGGAGGTCGTGAACAGGGTCCCGTTGCGGATCGCCCACACGGGCTGGCCGTTGAGGGTCTTGAGGGTGTTGATCCCGACCCACGTCGCCGGGAGGACGTGTCCCGAAAGCAGGGTGCCGCTGGCGACGTGGTACAACAGGATCCGGGTGACCTGCGACGTGGACAGGGCCGTGCAGACGTTGTTCGGGTTCAGTCCCAGCTTCGCAAACGCCCCATCGGTTGGTGCAAGTACGGTGAGGGGTGCGGTGCCGGTAAGCGCCTTGCCGACCGCCGGGTCCGCGCAGCCGACTGCGGCGAGGAGCGTCTTGAAGTTGCCGTTGGCCGAGGCGATCTGGACGATCGACTGGGTTGGCTTGGACGCCGCGAACGTCGTCGGGACGATGGCGAGCATGAGCGTGGCAACGCCGAGGATGGTTGCGAGCCGCTTCATCTGAGTGTGCCTCTTTGTCGGTGGGGTTGACAAACCATGTTCGAAGGTTGGACACCAAACGGATTGGTCATGGCAGAAGTTGTTTCGGCCGCCCGTCGGCGTTCTCGTTGGTCGCGCAGATTTCGAGTGCCCGCCGGTTGTGCCACACGGGCAGGCTCCGTGCGTCCGCCGCACCCGTCCCGGTCGCTAGCATTCGGCTGCCCTCATCGCCCCTTGCCCCGTCTGTTCGCCCGCAGAGATCGGAGCCCGCTATGCGCTTCACTGGATCCGAGGAATTCGTGGCCGACCGCGAGGGGGTCTGGGCGTTCCTGGTGGACCCGTCGAGGCTCGGGCCCTGTTCCCCCGTTGCCATCCAGCGCACGGACGATCGGAAGTTCCTTGCGGAAGCCCGCCTGGGCAGCGGCTTCTTCTCCGTAACGGTGGCCCTGGTCCTGGAGGTCACGGAGGTCGTCAGCGGCCGGAGCGCCCGCATCACCTGTCGCGGTGGTGCTTCGGGTACAAGCCTGGACGGCTCGGTCGGCCTGCAGGTTCGGCCAGAGCCGGCGGCCGGCCGCACGACCGTCGACTGGGAGCTGGACCTGGAGCTGTCGGGGACATTCGCCGGTCAGGCCGCGCGCCTGATCGATGACCGCGCGCCGGAGGCGATCGAGCGCCTGGTGGACTGCATCCGTCGTCACGTTGAGGCGTAGGGCGGGCCCGTTCCCGCTCAGTCCGTGCGGCGTCCCCGTTCTGGGGTCGCGGTCGCCGGCGTTGCGCCAGGCGGTGGCCACGGCCATTCTCAGTGAGCCCCCGTCTTCAGATTCTCACCAGGCGTGCACCAAGCGAGTCGCGGTTGCCAGATTCGCACCGAGCGTGCATGTGGCGACCTCGCGGTCCCCACGCGAGCATGGGGTGACCAATTGGGGCCAGAGTCGAGCTTGGTCCACGCGAATCGGGCCTCGCCGGTGCGCCGTGCACACGCGGTGTGTATCCGGTGATCGCGCTGGTCGGGCCGACCTGCCGAAGGCCCAGGTGCACATGCGGTGTGCATCCGGTGATCGCGGCCGCAGAGCTACCCGCGGCCGCAGAGCTACCAGCGGGCGCAGAACTACCCTCGGCGGGCGGCCGTGCATTCGATTTCCACCGTGTAGGGCGCCGTGAGGCCCGCCTGGACCGTGGCCCGGGCCGGCGGGTCCGCCGAGAAGTACTCCTGGTACACGCGGTTGTAGATGTCCCGGTTGGCGAAGTCCACGAGGTAGACCGTGGAACGGACGACGTCGCCGAAGTCCAGGCCCACGCCGTGCAGGAGGTGGCCGACGTTGTCCAGCATCTGCCGGCATTCCGCTTCGAATCCGCCGGCCTTGACGGTGCCGGTGGACGGATCGGCGCCGACCGAACCGGCCAGGAAGACGAATCCGTTGGCCTCGACGACGTGCGACAGCAGTGGGCTGGGCTTCACGCCCTCGATCCGGTGGATCTGCTTGGCCATGGGTCTCCTTTCGTTGCGTGCGGGAGCATCATTGTCGACGACAGGCCGGGCGCCGACGCGGCCCCCGGACATGGGTTTGCACCGGCCCTGGCCGGTGGTCGCGGGCCGGCGGTCAGCTCGTTGGAGGTGATGGTGAAGGACATGACTTCGGGGTCGCCGGCATCGCCGGCCCGCGCCGGGCGCGAATTGGATGGCCGGGTCGCGCTCGTGAGCGGCGCTGCCGGGGCGATCGGATCGGCGATCGCACGCGCACTTGCTGCCGACGGCGCGCGCCCGGTAATCGGGGACCTGGACCTTGCCGCGGCCGAGGCCGTCGCGGCGACCATCCCCGGCGC
>JANPDJ010000306.1:0-15931 GCA_031431395.1 Chloroflexota bacterium
ATCGCCGGGCCATCGCCGGGCCATCGCCGGGCTGAACCGGATCATCGCTTGATGGCCAGGATGACCACCTCGACCAGCGTCAGACGGGGACCCAGGGTGATCCGGGGCGAACGACCGCAGACCCGGTCGCGGGTCCCGAGAGCCGGCCTACCCGCGCAGCCTGGTGCCGTCCGGGTCGTAGAGCGGGTACCGGCGCACGGTGGCAGGGCGGCGGACCCCGACGATCGAGACCTCCAGGCGCGTTCCGGGTGCCGTGAGCTCCATGGGCAGCACGGAGTACCCGATTGCCGTGCCGAGGGTGTGGCCGTAGCCACCCGCCTCCAGCATGCCCACGCGCCTGTCGCCCTGGAAGACCGGCTCGTATCCGAACGGCGGAGCATCGCCCATCTCGCCCGGCACGTCGTCGATCACGAGGCAGGCGAGCTGGCGCGTGATCCCGGCCGCGCGGCGACGGAGCAGGGCATCGCGACCCACGAAGTCGCCCTTGTCGATCGCGATGTGGCTGCCCATCCCGGATTCGTCCGGAGTGCGGGCCGGGTTCAGCTCCTCTCCCCAGAGCACGTAGCCCTTCTCGAGGCGCAGAGACTCGAGGGTGCGATACCCGTAGTCGGCCACGCCGAGGTCGGCGCCCGCGTCCACCAGCGTGTCGTAGACGTGCCGGAGGTATTCGGCGGGCATGTGCAGCTCCCAGCCCAGTTCCCCGGAGTAGGAGACGCGGAGCGCCCGGACAGGGGCATACCCGATGCGGACCTCGCGGACCGCCCGGAAGGGAAACGCGGCGGAGGAGAAGTCCGCGGGCGAGACGCGCGAGAGCAGGTCCCGCGATCGTGGCCCGGCCACCGTCAGGACGCCCCACGCGCCGGTCACGGTCTGCACGCGGACCGATCCATCGGCGGGGAGCCATCGCTCCAGCCACTCCCGGTCGCGCGTTTCGGCTGCGGCCGCCGTCACCACGTACCACCGGTCTGGCGCGAGCCGGCTGATCGTGAGGTCCGTCTCCACGCCGCCGCTCTCCGTGAGGAGCAGGGAGTAGGACAGGCGCCCGTCCTGCCGCGGCAGGCGCCCGGCGGACAGCCGGTCCAGGAACGCCGCCGCACCCGGACCCGTGACCTCGTACTTGGCGAAGCTGGACTGGTCCAGGATGCCCACACGCTCGCGAACCGCCCGGCATTCGTTTCCCACGTGCTCGAAGAAGTTGGGCCTTCCGAAGCTCAGCCGGTCCACAGGCTCCACGCCGGGAGGCGCGAACCACAGCGGTCGCTCCCAGCCGAAGCGCTCGCCCATGAGTGCGCCCCGGCTTCGAAGCCGGTCGTAGAGGGCGTCGGTCTTGAGCGGGCGTCCGGCGTACTCCTCGTGACCGGGGAACGCGTAGTCGTAGTGGCGCAGGTACGTCTCATCGATCCGCGCGATCAGGTAGCGCGTGTCGGATGCGTAGGCGCCGTAGCGGCGGACGTCGAAGGGGCTCATGTCGGCGGAGGGCTCGCCCGTCGTGATCCACTCGGCGAGGTGCCGGCCCGCCCCGCCGGCGGCGATGATGCCCAGCGAATTGCATCCGGCCAGGACGAAATAGCCGGGACGCCCCGGCACCTCGCCCATCAGGAAGCGGTGATCCGGCGTATAGCCGTCGGGCCCGTTGATGATCTTCTTCGCACCGGTCTGCTCGAGGCCGGGGAACCGCCGGAACGCGGATGCGAGGATGGGTTCGATCCGCTCGAGGTCCGGTGGCAGGAGCCCGGATTCGAAGTCCACCGGGACGTGCTCCGGCATCCAGGCCGTCGCCTCTGGCTCGTAGCCGCCGACGATGAGCCCCAGGCCCTCCTGGCGTGCATACCAGGAGCCGTCCGGTTCCCGCATCGTTGGCAACTCTGACGAGAGCGCCGCGATCGCGGGCATCGCGTCGAAGACGACGTACTGGTGCTCGTAGGGGACGATGGGCAGGTCCACGCCCACCCAGCGGCCCACGTCTCGCGCCCACTGGCCGGCCGCGTTCACGAGCACCTCGCAGGTGATCGTGCCGCGGTCCGTCTCAACCGCCCACTCACCGGAGGGAAGTCGTCGGGTGCCGGTCACGAGGGTCCGCCGCTCGATCTCGGCGCCCAGGGCACGTGCGCCCGCGGCCATCGACGCCGTGAGCATCGATGGGTCGCAATAGCCGTCCGTGGCGATGTACGCGCCTGCCAGCAGGCCCTCCGTGGAGATGAGCGGGGCCAGCTCCCGGGCGCGCTGTGCGGACACGATCTCGTACGGGATGCCCAGCGATGCCGCGCGGCCCTCGAAGACCCTGAACTCGTTCAGCCGTTCCTGGGTGGTGGCGAGGCGCAGGCTGCCCACCTGGCGGATGCCCGTCGGCTGCCCGGTCTCGGCCTCGAGCCGGCCGTACAGGCCCACGCTGTAGACGGCGATCAGGGCGACGTGGTGGTTGCCGTTCATCTGCGTGAGCATCCCGGCCGCGTGCCAGGTGGTACCGGAGGCCAATTCGCCTTTCTCGAGGAGGACCGCGTCCGTCCAGCCAAGCCTCGCGAGATGAAGGAGCGTGCTGGTGCCGACGACGCCGCCGCCGATGATGACAACCCGTGCGTGCGTCTTCACGTTCGCTCTCCCGAAACCCCAGGGCCCTGCCGCCGACGGGCTGCCGGCTCGATGCCGCCAAGGATCGCATTGCGGCCCCGGTCGAGTGGGGGCGTTCGCGAAGGTCCCCGGCAGTTTGACCAGCCGAACACGAAGGAGCGACGGGCCGCCGCCGGCTACTCCGGGTCCGGTGGGTCGAACCGGTAGCCGTACCCGCGCACCGTCACAAGATGTGCGGGATGCTCTGGGTCTGCCTCGACCTTGGATCGCAGCCAGCGCATGTGGACGTCGATCGTGCGTGGGTCACCGGCGAACGTGGCACCCCAAACCCGCTCGATCAACTCCGGGCGTGTGTACGCGCGGCGGGGATGCGCGGCCATGAGCGAGAGCAACTGGAGCTCCTTGGGCCGCAGGCGCTGTGGCAGGCCTTCGCGGCGAAGCTCGCAGGCCTGGAGATCCAGTTCCACGCCGGCGGCGATGAGGATCGAGGAGCGGGAGATCGCGGGACGGACCGCCGTCCCGAGCCGTCTCAGCCGCGCTGCCAGCTCTCGGATGTCGACGGAGATCGGAAGCGCGTCGTCGAAGCCGCCATCGAGCGCAGACATGCGGCCCCCCACGTCGTCAGGCGCGGTCAGGAGCACCGTCCGGATCGGGGAGCGCGGCCGGCGGCGGGCCGCCGCCACTGCCTGCACACTCGCCGAGTCGGCGGGAGGTTGGGCGACGATCACGATCCGGGGCCGGCTGCCGGCCAGTTCGTGCGCGAGATCGGCGTCACCAGCAAGCCGCAGGTCGACTTCGGGCAGCAGCCCCTGCAGTTCGGGCCGGAGGGCTGACCCACCCACAAAGAGCCAAGAGGGCCTCAAGGGCTGCTGAGCGGTCGATGCCATGGGTGCACGCTGGTCCGCCGCGATTAACTCGGGATTGGCCCGTCGTTAACGCTCCGTGCACGCGAGGATCTCAGGGGTTGAGGTCCTCGATCTCGCCATGCGCCAGGAACACGACGTCCTCCGCGATGTTGGTCACCCGGTCCCCGATGCGTTCGAGGTCGTGGGCGACGAGCAGGAGATGCGTCCCGCGGATCACATTCGCAGCATCCGCCCGCATGAGTCCCAGGAGCTGGTCGAACGTCTCGTGGTACTTCGCGTCGATGTCGTCGTCCAGGGCTGCGACCTCGCGTGCCTTGATCTCGTCGACGTTCACGAGCGCGAGGAGAATCGCGTGGAGCAGCTGTTCCGCCAGGGCGCCCATTTCCGGCAGCGGCACGTGCGACGACAGCTGCGGCTGGGCGCCCAGCGTTCGAGCATGCTTCGCAACGCTCTTGGCGTGGTCGCCGATCCGCTCCAGTTCATATCCGACGTGGTCCAGCGCAAGGAGATACCGGAGATCGCGGGCGACCGGCTGCTGGGTCGCGATCGACGTGATGATCAGCGCCGAGACTTCGCGCTGCATCTCGTTGATGCGCAGGTCGCGCTCAATCACCCCTTCGGCGAGGGCAACATCGTTCTCGGCCAGTGCGCGCACGGCGGCGCCAATCGCGTGCTCGACGGCCTCGCCCATGCGCAGCACAGCGTCGCGCACGTCCCGGAGTTCGCGGTCCAGTGCTTCGCGCGCGAACGGTCTGCCCTGCTGTAGCGTCACGGCGTGGAGGAGCTCCATTTCGGCTCTGTCGAGGATCTCCGCGATCTGCAGGTCGAGCGTATCGCCCATCCTAGGGTCTCCGACCACTAGGATGCAGGGCGCTTCACCCGAACCGCCCGGAAACATAGTCCTCCGTCAGTGGGTTGGTGGGGTGCGTAAAGATGTCTCTCGTGGCTCCCGTCTCGACGAGGTACCCGGCACGATCCTCGCCCATCGTGAAGAACGCCGTCCGGTCACTGACCCGGCCCGCCTGCTGCATGTTGTGCGTCACGATCACAATCGTGTAGTTGAGCCGGAGGTCCGCGATCAGCTCCTCGATGCGGAGCGTGGCCATCGGATCCAGCGCCGAGGCCGGTTCGTCCATGAGGATCACTTCCGGATCCACCGCGAGTGCCCGGGCGATGCACAGGCGCTGCTGCTGCCCGCCCGAGAGCGACGTCCCGCCCGCCCGCAACCTGTCCTTGACCTCGTCCCACAGGGCCGCGCGCCGCAGGCTGCGCTCGACGACCTCGTCGAGGTCACGCCGCGCGTGCCGCCCTGTCAGCTGCAGTCCGGATGCCACGTTGTCGTAGATCGACATCGTCGGGAACGGATTGGGGCGCTGGAACACCATGCCCACGACGCGGCGCAATTGCACCGGATCCACATTCGGGTCGTAGATGTCGGTTCCATCCAGCAGGACGCGGCCCTCGACGCGGGCGCCGGGAGCCAGCTCGTGCATCCGGTTCAGCGTTCGCAGGAAGGTGCTCTTCCCGCACCCCGACGGGCCGATGATCGCCGTGACCGACCTGGGGACGATCTCGAGACTCACGTCCCGGACGGCCCGGAAACCCCGGTAGAAGCAGGACAGGGAACGAACGTCGACGCGGCCGGACCCCGCGGCGCGGGGCGGCTCGAGTCCAATCCCACGATCGGCCTCGGCGGAGCGAATGAGGCCCGGCGACTCAGCGGCCGACGTCGCAGGCGGGACGGTTTCGCGCACTGGTGGGAGAAGGTCGAGGGTCACGGTGCGTGTAGGTTTCGCTGCGCGCGTGAACGCGATATTCGCGAGGTGTTAACGCGCTGTTCCCGACCCGGTCCCGCACCTGGGCCGGGCGCCCGGGCCCGCGGATTCACGGCCAGATCGGCGAGCCGCCGCTGGTGACCCGGTGGAGTTCCGCCAGCGCCTTCGATTGGACGCCGCCCGGCAGCGCTGCGAAGCCCGCCTGTGGCGCATCGGCCTGGCCGCTCGTCAATGCCCACGCGAGGAACGCCACGAGTGCCTGTCCGGCGGTCCGGTCGGCCTGCTCGACGCGGACGAGGACGAAGGCGTAGACGACGATGGGGTAGGCATTGATGCCCGGCGCATTGATCACCGGCGGCTGCCGGAAGTCCGGGAGCAGGCCGGCCACCGAGGTCTCACCCGCGGCGCCGATGGCGAGCGATGTTGCACGGACGAACGTGCCGGCCGGATTCTTGAGCTTGACCGTGCGAAGCCCGGCACTTCCCGCGATCGTCGATCCCGCGTAGCCGATGGTGCCCTCGATCGCCTTGACGGCCGCGATCATGCCGTCGTCTCCTTCCGCGCCCGTGCCGACCGGCCAGGAGACCGCCCGGCCGACGCCGGGGCCGGCGCGCCACTCTGGGCTTGCCGCCGCGAGCCATGTCGCCAGGGCTGCTGTGCCGCCCGAAGGATCGGATCGGTGCACGACCGCGATGGGCAGGTCCGGCAGCGAGACTCCGGCGTTGAGCGCCACGATCGCAGGATCGTTCCACCTCGCGATCCTGCCGAGGAAGATCGCGGCGACCGTCGCCCCATCGAGCTGGATCGACGTGACCCCGGGCAGATTGACGACAACCGAGATGGCCGCGAGCGCGGTGGGAACGTGGAGGACCCCGGCCGGCGCGGCGGCGAGTTCCGCGTCGGTCATCGCAACGTCGGCCGCCCCGAAGGCCAGGCTGCTGCCCGAGACAGCCTCGATCCCGGCCGTTGAACCCCTGCCGTCGTACGAGATCGCGATGTCGGGATAGGTTGCGCCGAACCGCTCGAGCCAGACCAGGTACAGCGGCCCGGCCAGCCCCGACCCGGCCCCCTTGAGCGCGACGGCCCCGACCGGTGGCTGCGGGATGTCATTCGGTCGTCGGGTGGCGGGCGCCCCGGATACGGCGACGGCTGTGACCGATGGCGACGCGAGCGTAGGTGTGCCTGCGCAGCCGTTCACGACCACGGCGACCACGGCGGCAATGAGCATCAACGCCGACGGGCGGTGATCCCGTCCGCTCACGACTACCCTCCGACTGCCTGGTCCGACGCCTGCCCCGATGACGGGTTGCCGGTTCCGGTGCCAGACTGTACGTCAACCGATGGGGGGCCGGGTCCGCCGTCCGGCCCGGGGTATCCTCGGGAGCGGCCAGGCAGCGAGAGGGAGTACGGGCATGGCAAAGCGGAGTGGCAAGGCGAAGTCCAAAGCGTCCACGAAGCCGGGCGGTGCAGGTGTCACGGCCAGGAAGCAGGCGCGGCGCGACGCTGAGACGATCACGAAACTCGAGCGCCTGGTCGTCGCCGCGCGGGCCATCGAGGAGAAGCGCCGACGCCAGCTGGAGCGGGCCCTGGAAGCTGTCCAGGTTGCCGAGGCCTACCTCGCCGAGGGTCGGGCGCTCATCGACATGCACACGGTCAGCGAAGCGACGGCAGACGGGTCTGCCTCATCGACCCCTGCCACGCCTTCCGTCGCCGCTCGCAAGGCGAAGGCGACGACCGGCACCACCGCGGCCGCAGCGCCGCCTTCTGCAGGCGCGCCGAGCGTGACGCCGGTCGAGCCCCCGCCGCCCGCGGCAAATCCGCCGGCCGCTCGAGCGCCGAAGGCCACCACATCCTCCGGGACCACGCGTCCCGCAGCGCGCGTCGCGGCGGCACCCAGGTCCGCCCCCCGCAGCCGGAGGTCGCCCCGATCCGGCGCTGATTCCGGAGGTTCCAGCTGAACCCCGCCCCACGGCCCGCGTGATGCCCACGGCCCGAACGCCGGTCGTCGCCGCTTCGATCGACATCGGCTCGAATTCAGTCCACCTGCTCGGAGCGGTCGTGGCCGGTCACCGGCTGGTGTCGCTCGTGGACGAATCGGAGCTGCTGGGTCTCGGCAGCACGGTCGATCTGGAGGGCCGGCTGGGCCCGGTCCGGCGCGCTGAACTCATGTCCGTCCTCGTGCACTACGTGGGCGTCGCCCGGGAGCTGGGAGCCGTGGCCGTGACGATCATGGGGACGGAGCCGATGCGCCGCGCAGCGGACACGGATAGGGTGGTGGACGAGCTCCAGCGCCTGGCGTCCGAGACGCTCCACGTGCTGAGCCATGAAGAGGAGGCGTTCCTCACGCTGATCGGCGTCACGGCCGGCAAACGGGTCCCCGCGGAACTCGGCGTGGTTGACGTGGGCGGCGGCAGCAGCGAGATTGCCCTCGTTGCCCCGGACCGCCCGGCCTGGGCAGCGGGCCTGTCGGTCGGCTCGGCACGGTTGACCGCGCGACTCGTGGAACACGACCCACCAACGGCGGACGAGATCGCGGCCCTCCGGGCGGCCGCGCGGGATGCGATGGCGGAAGCCCCGGCCGGCTCACCCCGCGCCATGATCGCGGTTGGCGGCACGGCCACGAACCTGCTGCGGGTCCTGCCCGAGGCGGCGCTGAACGGGACGCTCAGCCGCGCTCAACTCGCCGAGGCACTCGCGATCATGGCAACGGAGCCCGCCGCACAGGCCGCACTCCGGCACGCCGTCCGGCCCGTCCGGGCACGGATCCTGCCGGCGGGGGCGGCCATCCTTGACGCTCTGCTCGAGCACTACGGCCTGGACCAGCTCCGTGTGTCGGACGCAGGGATTCGCGAGGGTGCGATCTTCGTCCAGCGCCACGCACCCACGCGGTGGCGCGAGCGCCTGCCGGAGCTCGCCGAGGGCTGGCTCCGGTAGCTCAGCTTCGCGCGGCTTCGCCCGGGGAAGCGGCGATCGTCGCGACGGCGCGGCCGAGACCACGGCGGAACACCGGGCTTGCGAGCGCGCGCCAGGGTGCCGCGGCGCCACGCTTGAGCCGGGCGACTTCCCGCTCGCGCGACGTGAGGTAGCGGGCGATCGCAAGGTTCTGGGCATTCGAGAGGGTCCCGGTCCGGGCGACGAGCAGCGCGCGAGCCTTCATCGCCGCCACCTCCGCGTCGTTCATGAGGCCAAGGTGGTCCTGCATTGCGACGACGCGCTCGATCAGCGGCCTTGCGTCCGGCCCCAGCGCCTCGGCTACGAACTCCAGCGTATAGCGCAGCCACTTGCCGCCGATCCGCAGCTGGTGGAGCGTGGGAACGTCCGCCCAGCGGAGCACCGGGCCGTACGCGAGGACGGCCTCGTAGGCGTGCCAGATCCGCGATCCGGCCGTATCCCGGACATGGTGCGGTTGCGTTGGCGTCACCACGAGCGCACCGGTACCCGCCGTGAGCACGAACGCCCGGTACTGGTCGACGAACCGGCGGTAGCCGCCGGAATCCAGTTCGCGCGTCAGGACGATACGTGCCGCTTCGCGCTGCGACCGCCAGTCGTCGAACAGCGGCTCAAGGGCCTGGCCCTCATCTGCCGGCAGGTCCGCCCGGTATGCCTCGAGGGCCAGGATCAGGACGTCGATGTCCCGCACGGCACCCAGCTTCTGGGCAACGACTCGCAGGCGGCTGCGGAACTTGCGCGTCCCCTCGGGACGGAAGCCGTCTCCGAAGACGCGCCAGGCAGCACGCATGCGGCGGGTGGCCACGCGCATCCCGTGCAGTTCCTCCGGCTCCTCGCCGAGGCGCGTGCCCGGCTCGCGTGCGATGAGCCGCGCAAGATGGAAGCGGAGCACCTTGCGGCCGGCCTCGGCGACCACGTCGTCCGCCGTGACGCCCGGTGTCCGACCGAGGGTGAGTTCCGCTACCGCCTCGGCCGTGGCCCGCGCGGCGGCGGCGACGGCCGGCTCGGTCGTCGTAGCCTGACCTGCGCCCGTGGCTTGCGCGATGGCGGCTGCGGCCGCCCGGGCCGCGGAAGCCTTCTTCCTGCGAGGCGCGCGCCCGGGCTCCCCGGCGGATGCCGCGGGCCCCCCGGCGGATGCCGCGGGCTCGGCGGCCGATGCCGCGGGCTCGGCAGCCGGTGTCTGAGGCTTGCGCTTCTTCTTCACGGCCGTGAGCGCCCGGTCCAGCTTGGACGCCGTGGACGGTGAGAGCTCCGCGTCCGCATCCAGCATCGTCCGCAATTCCATCAGCGGTGCCTCCGGTCCCTCGACCAACTCCACCTCCAACTCGGTGAACTGGTCCCGGACACGGGTCTTCCGGAGGACCTCGACCTCGTCAAGGCTCAGCTCCACCACGGTCGATCCAGTGCGGAACCGGCGCTTGCGGCGCACCTGGCGGACGGTGACCAGGTCGATCAGCGGCGCATCCCCGCACAGCTCCATGATGAAAGATCGGGCCTGGGAGGGCATCCAGGCGGCCGGCGCAAGCGTTCCGTCCGCGGGGCCTTCGATCTCGGTCCGGCGCTGGAGGGAGCCCTCCGCAAGTCCCAGCGATTTCACGCTGATCGTCGTGGTGATCCCGTCGTGACGCAATCGCGCAGCGTAGCCCGCTCCCGCGAGCGCCCCGTCGCGCGTGTCCACGTACCGGTCCTCCGATTCCGACCGGCGGACCGGCTCGGCCGCGCTCATCGAGCCCAGCAGCCCCGCGTTCAGCCACCGCTCGCCGGCAGCCGCGGAGGACAGGCGGTACTTGAGCTCGACCTCAACAGGGAGATCCATTGTCACGCGCTCAAGCCCGGGGATCCAGCGAGCCGCTCCCGGCGCCCGGCCGGTGGGGGACCAGCGAGGCGAACGCGGATTGCCGCGCAGACTCCTTCAGCACCTCGAACGTATCAACCGAGCCCGGGTGTCCCTGGATGGTCTCCGTGCGCCGCCACACCGCGTCGGCCCCCAGTTGCCACGAGTTCAGGTCGTCGGCGAGCAGGACCTCCACGATGGTGCTGATCCGCGCCCTGGCGTCCGCATCGTCCACCTGCACCACGGCCTCCACCCGGCGATCCAGGTTGCGCTCCATGAGGTCCGCGGACCCGATGTACCACTCCTGGGCACCGCCGTTGGCGAACCCGAAGATCCGTGAATGTTCCAGGAACTCGCCCACGATGGACCGGACCCTGATCCGTTCCGAGCGCCCCGGCAGGCCCGGCCACAGCGAGCAGATGCCGCGCGTGATGAGGTCGACGTCCACGCCTGCCGCACTGGCCCGATAGAGCGCCTCGATGCAGGCCGGGTCCACGATCGCGTTGAGTTTGAACACGATGTGCCCGCCGTGGCCGGCGGTCGCATGACCGATTTCCCGCTCGATCAGATCCAGGACCCGCGATCGCAGCGTGTCGGGCGCGACCAGCAGCCGCCGGAACTGCCGCTGGCGTGAGAGCCCGGTCAGGACGTTGAACAGGTCCGTCACGTCGGCGCCGATCTCCGGGCGGCAGGTGAGGAGGCCCAGGTCCGTGTACAGGCGCGCGGTGCGGGAGTTGTAGTTCCCCGTCCCGATGTGGACATAGCGCCGGAGTCCGCTGCCCTCGCGGCGCACGACAAGCACGGTCTTGGAATGCGTCTTGAGCCCCACGAGGCCGTAGACGACGTGGGCGCCCGCCTGTTCCAGCTTTCGCGCCCAGACGATGTTCGCCTCCTCGTCGAAGCGCGCCTTGATCTCGATGAGGACGACGACCTGCTTGCCCTTCTCGGCGGCCCGGATGAGGTCGCGAACGATCGCGGAGTCGCCGCTGGTCCGGTAGAGCGTCTGCTTGATCGTCAGCACGTCGGGGTCATCCGCTGCCTGGCTGATGAACCGCTCGACGGACGCCGAGAAGCTCTCGTACGGGTGGTGCACGAGAATGTCGCCGGCCCGGATTGCGCCGAACACGTCCACCGGAACGTCCTCATCGGGCGGGGTGAGCCGCGCGGGCGTCACCGGTGTCCAGGGCGGGACCTTGAGGTCCGGCCTGTCGAGCCCGGTGAGTTCGAAGAGCGCCGTCTGGTCGAGCAGCCCATCGATCTCGTACGTGTCCTCGGCGCCGACACCCACGCCCCTGAGCAGCAGCTGGCGGGTGGCGGCCGGCATGGCCCGATCCATCTCCAGCCGGACTGCGGCCCCGAACCGGCGTCGGCGCAACTCTTCCTCGATGGCCAGCAGCAGATCGTCCGCCTCGTCCTCCTCGAGCGCAAGGTCGGCATTGCGTGTCACCCGGAAGGGGTGTGCGTCGAGGATTTCCATGCCCGCAAACAGGGTGTCGAGATTGGTGGCGATGATCTGCTCGATGGGCACGAACACCCCGGGTTCCGCCTCCACGAACCGCGGCAGGATGGGCGGCACCTTGATGCGGGCGAATCCACGCTCTCCGGTCTGGGGGTCCCGGACGCTGACTGCAAGCGAGAGGCTGAGCGTGCTGATGTAGGGGAACGGGTGGCCGGGATCCACCGCGAGCGGCGTGAGCACCGGGAAGATCTCATCGAGGAACCGCTCCCGGAGACGGACGTGGTGCTGCGGAACCGTGCCGTAGTCCACGATCCGGATCCCGGCCTCCGCCAGCTCAACGCGAAGCTGCGCGAACAGACTCGACTGGTCAGCGACGAGCGCCTCGACGCGTTCGCGGATCAGTTCCAGCTGCTCGGAGGAGGTCCGCCCGTCGGGCGAGAGGCCCGTTGCGGTCCCGGTGGCGGCCACTTGCTGCTTGAGTCCAGCCACCCGGACCTGGAAGAACTCATCGAGGTTGGAGGCGAAGATCGCGAGGAACTTCGCGCGCTCCAGCAGCGGGTTGCGCGGATCGCGGCCCTCGTCGAGGACACGGGCGTTGAATTCCAGCCAGGACAGCTCGCGGTTGATGTACGGCGTGGACTCGCCCGGGCGAGCGTAGCGGCGCCCCCCGGCAGGTCCCGGCTGGTGCGAAGCCCGTGCGGGGCTGGAGGCCCCGGGTCGTACCGCTGCCATCGCCGTGAGCGTGACCTCGCTTGAGGCCCGGGGCGATCGGCCGCGGGCGGGCGCGGATTGTAGCAACCTCCCGTCAACGTTCCGTGTGAGCGGGCCCGTCCTCCGCGCGATAGCGGCGCTCGCCGGTCCGCGGGTCTGCGAAGACGCGCATCACCCGACCCGAAGTGGGGTCCACGAATCGCTCATCGGTGGGCTGGAAGCTGGCCGGCACCGGCGATGGCTCGCCGCCCCCGGGTCCGGCCGGGTCCGCGGACCGCTCGGCGGCCTGCGAGCGGTACCGCTGGTGTTCCAGGGCCACCGCGATCAGCAGGACGCCGCCCGAGACCATCGGCCCCAACCCGGCAACCGCCGCCTCGCCCCCGGCCGTGATCAGCAGCAACCCGACGACGAATAGCAACCCGCCCAGGACTGCGAGCAGCACGCGCAGGACGCGGAACATCGCTCTGCCTGCCGGGTGATGGCTACTCTGCCGCGGGTTGTGGCGCGCCGGCATCCGGCACCACGACCACTGCCGTTCCATAGGCGACGATCTCGGACATCGTGGTGCCGATCTCCGAGCTGTCGAAGCGCATCGAGATGACCGCGTTCGCGCCCATCAGCGTGGCGTTCTGCACCATGCGGTCGATGGCCTGGCGGCGCGTATCCTCCAGCAGCTGCGTGTACTCGTGGATTTCGCCGCCGATGATGGAGCGCAATCCGGCGGCAAGGTTGCCGGCCAGGCCGCGGCTGCGGACGACAAGCCCAAAGACGTGGCCCCGCGTTTCCGCGACGCGATGGCCGGCGATGGATGGCGTCGTGGCGATCAGCATTCCGGGTCTCCTTCAGTGGGTATCGTGCCGCGCGCCGGTGAGGTGGCCGCCGCCATCGGCTCCCGATGCGGCCCGCCGTGCGCTGCATCCCTCACACGGGCAGAGATCGCGAAGCACCGTGAACGTGTAGTAGCCGGTGTGGTGGCCGTCGCCCCACGTGGGCGCCACGGCGTACTGGCCGACGAGGGCGATATCCACGAGTCGTGTCTGTTCGGGCGACAGGGTGGGCGCCGAATCGAGCCAGCCGGGCAGGCCTGCCTCCCCGCGGCAATACGCGCAGGGACAGAGCCAGCGCAGCCGGTCGAAGTCATAGGCGGTCGCGTGCCCGTCGCTCCAATCGATGTGAAGCGTGCGGCCGGCCCGGTCCGCGTGAATCCGGACGGGGACGCTGGGGTCGATCCTCGGGGCGATCGTCATCGCTGCATTCTATGCT
This sequence comes from Chloroflexota bacterium, assembly GCA_031431395.1. Taxonomy (GTDB): domain Bacteria; phylum Chloroflexota; class Limnocylindria; order Limnocylindrales; family CSP1-4; genus VGPE01. The sequence goes on from JANPDJ010000306.1 coordinate 13,426, forward strand.
GGGACGATCGCGAAGCCTTTCGGAGGTCCGCCTGAACCGGCCACGCCGGTCATCATGAGTCCATATCGTCGAGCGGCAGGCGCCGGATGAGCGCGAGCACCGGTGCGCGCGCCCGGCCGGCGTGGTCCGAGAAGTCCGCCACGTCCGGGATCCCGACCTCTCGATCTCCCTCGAGCGACCGCAACGCCCTGTGGTCACGGCGCGGCACGAAGGCCCACAGCCGGCTGCGCACACCCGGCAGGTACGGGCTGCGGCGAACGCGGGCGGTTACCCCGGCGATCCCGGATTCCTCGACGGCGTCGTGCAGCGCCCGACCTTCCCCGGCGATCGCGGGTACCGCGATGGCCTCGTCCCCGGGCCGGAGGAGCCGTCGCAGGATCTCCCGCCGGCGCTCGAGGGGCTCGGCCAGCAGCGGCCGTCCATCGCGATAGAGCAAGTCGAAGACCAGGAACGCCACGTTGGGCCCAGGCTCGCCGCGCAGACGCGATTCGAGGGCCGGCCGATCCCCGCGTCCCAGGTGGTCCACCACGACGATCTCGCCGTCGAGCACCACGGATTCGGCGGCCAGCAGACCGGCGATCCCGGCCAATTCGGGGACGAGTCCGGAGAGGTTGCGTCCACGCTCGTCGAGGAGGCGGCCCAGCCCTGGTCGGCCGCTCCCGTCGGGTTCCACGAAGGCCAGGGCCCGGACACCGCCCCAGTTCGGCTCGAACAGGTGATCCGATGAATCGAAGGGTTCGAGCACGGTCCGCGCCATCATCGGCAGGAGACTCGCCGGCAGCCGCGGCAGCCGCGCGTCCAGGTTCATGGAGAGCTGGTCGGGCATCCCGGCCGATGGTAGCGCTCGGCCCGAAGGGGTGGTCCGTGTCGGGGTTCGGCGGGTGTAGATTCCCCGTCCCATGGCTCGACTGCCCGCCGAAACCCCCGCTCGCGCGCACGCCCAGGAGTTGATGCATGCGCTCGACGGCCGCGCCGGCAACCTTGGCCGGCTGCTCGGCCGTGTCACGGCCGTGGACCAGGTGGGCGTGGAGGAGCGGGTAGCCGCGCTCAGCACCCGTTCGATCAAGAAGGCCTCCAAGCTGTGGGCCCTCGACCTCGCCATCCGGATGATCGACCTCACGACGCTGGAGGGAAAGGACACTCCCGGCAAGGTGCGCGCACTGTGCGCCAAGGCCGTGCATCCGCAGCCGGGCGATCCCACGATCCCGCCGGTCGCGGCCGTCTGTGTGTATCCATCCCTGGTGGCGGAGGCGTGCGACGCGCTGCGGGGAAGTGGCGTGCACGTCGCCAGCGTTGCAACCGGGTTCCCGTCGGGCCAGACGTTCCTCGAGCTCAAGGTCGCGGAGACGCGCCTCGCGGTGGAGGCCGGAGCGGACGAAGTGGACATGGTGATCGATCGGGGCGCGTTCCTCGCCGGCGAGTACCAGAGGACCTTCGATGAGATCGTGGCCGTCAAGGATGCCGCCGGTCCGGCGCACCTGAAGGTGATCCTCGAAACCGGCGAACTGGAGACGTACGACAACGTCCGCCGCGCCAGCGTCCTCGCCATGGCTGCCGGGGCGGACTTCATCAAGACCTCCACTGGCAAGGTCACGCCGGCCGCCACGCTGCCCGTGACGCTGGTCATGCTGGAGGCCGTCCGGGATTTCGAGCGCCAGACCGGGCGCGAAGTGGGCGTCAAGGCGGCCGGCGGGATCCGGACGGCCAAGGAGGCCATCCAGTACCTGGTCGTGCTGTACGAGACGCTGGGTCCGCGATGGATGCGGCCAGAGCGGTTCCGGTTCGGGGCTTCGAGCCTGCTGAACGACCTGCTGATGCAGATCCAGAAGGAACGCACCGGCCGCTACCAGGACCCCGACAACTTCACGATCGACTGACCGAGTCCGGCGAGCCGGGCCACGCGTCGCCCCCGCGGCCGAAATCGGACGCTGGCGGCGTCATTCTGGCGCGATGTGATCTTGACCGGTGAGTGAGCCCCGCGTATAAGTGTCCCGGGATCACGCCACGCTGATTCCGGAGCCGGCCCGGGCTTGCCGCAGGGTTGACCAACCGGGGTTTCGAGGAACGGGAACCCGCCGCAGATCCTGATTCTGGTGATCGCCGTCGCGGTAGACTTCGGCAGTCGGAGGCCCCCGTGACGCCCTCGATCGCACACGGCCCGGCCAGGCGTGGCCGGGCTCGTCACACGTATGCAACAATCGCGAACCGCTCGGGATTGGCAGCCCGGGCGGCAGGCGATGGGGTCGCCATCAGGAGAGGGCGGCGACCCAGTCAGTGGATGCAGGCTACGGGAAGGAGCGACCCCAGATGACCGCACCCGCCGAGGTCCGGCCGCCGCGTGGGGCCGGCACCGCGTCACTCCTGGAGGTCAGTGACCTCCGCGTGGAGTTCGCGGGCCGCAACAACCGTCCGGTCCGCGCGGTGCGCGGCCTGACGTACCACATCGCGCCCGGTGAGTCGCTGGGCCTCGTCGGCGAATCCGGCTCCGGCAAGAGCGTGAGCGCCC
>JANPDJ010000307.1:0-5222 GCA_031431395.1 Chloroflexota bacterium
CCACCAGCAGGCGCGCGACCCCCTCGCGCACGAGGAGCGAATCGTCGGCAAGGACAAGCCGCAGTGTCATCCTCGGTCGACCAGTGCTCGGATCGCCGCCCCGGAGATCCGCTCCTTGGGAATGAAGCCCAGGGCGTGCCCGCTGGTCAGGCGCCGCCCATAGGCTCGCGCATCACGGCTCGAGGTCAGCACCACCAGTGGCGCCGGCCGAGCGAGCGCCAGGACTTGGGCCACCTCGAACCCTTCGACATCGGGCAGGCCGATGTCCAGCAGGACGAAGTCTGGTCGGAGGGACTGGGCGGCCTGGAGGCCCGACGCACCGTCGACCGCCTGGCCGATCACCACGAAGCCATCCGCTTCCAGGACATCGCGCGCTTGCGTGCGGAATCGCGGGTCGTCATCGATGATCAGGATCGTGCTCATACGGCCCATGGTGCCATTCGAGCGGGCTGTTTCCTACAGGGCTCACACGGGGGCTCGCATAGGTCGAATGGTCGGGATCTGCGCCGAGATCCGCGTCCCGCCACCGTTCGGGCTGGCAATCGTGATCGTCCCGTCGAGCGCAGCGAGCCGGTCGGCAAGACCACGAAGGCCGCTGCCAGTACGGGGGTCCGCGCCACCGATCCCGTCGTCATCGACCTCGATGCTCAGGTGATCGTCGAGCCCTCTGACCCGCACCATCGCCTTCGTCGCTTTCGCGTACTTCGTAACGTTGGCCAAGGCCTCGGAGATGACGAAGTACGCGGCGCCCTCCACCGCCGGAGGGTAGCGTTCATCGCCGACGTCGACCGAGACATCGACCGACGTTCGATCCGCGAGGGACTCCACCGCCGCCCCCAGTCCGGCCTCGGTGAGGATGAGGGGATGGATCCCGAGCGCCAGGTCCCGTAGCTCGGCGAGGGCGGACAAGGCTTCTTCCGCAGCCCGATCCAGGCTGCGTCGGACGGCCGGTTCACCGCCGTCACCCAGCGCGCGTCGCGCGACCTGCAGTTCGAGACTGAGGGAGATGAGCCGTTGCTGGGCGCCGTCGTGAAGGTCCCGCTCGACCCGACGGCGCTCGCGATCCCCGGCCTCGACAATCCGTGCGCGCGAGGCGCGGACCTCCTGGAGTTGCGCTTCGACCGCTGCCGTCAGCCGATCGTTCTCGACCGCGAGTCGCATGGCGCTCGCCACCGAGGCGATCAGGCCCGGCTCCTCGAGAAGGCTTGCGTCGTGGATGATCGCCGCCTCCCGGACGCCGTTCCGCTCGAGCATCGTGACGGCCTGTGCCGTGCCGATTTCGGGCAGCTCCATGGCCCCGCCGGCCGCATCGACGAACTGATCCTGGCCGGGCGCCCAGTAGGCCACCTGCAGCGTGGGATCACCGAGAGCGTTGGCGAGGGCATCGCGGAGGCGGGCCGGTGTCGGGGTTCGCCCGAGCTCGACGACGAGGTCCGCGACCGCGCCGCGGGCCATGCGGGCCCGAAGGATCACCGTCAGGACGGCGATCGGGATCGCGATCTGGGCCACGAAGATCAAGTCGTCCAACTGCTCGTGTGATTCCCCGGACGAGAAGAAGATCCACGACGCGGACTGCAACAGGATCGCGATCCCGCCCACGAGGACAGGCCACATCTGGCGCCGAACCGGGCCGCTGGATCGCAACCATCGGCTAGCGAGAGCAACCACGAGCAGGGCCGAGCCGAGTGAGATCAGTACCCGCTGGATCGTGTCGATCACGTGGGCGGCGCTCTCGTTGGGCGCAACACCCAGCGCGTTCAGGCCATTGTCGAGCACCAGGAACAGAAGCCACACGAACTCGAGCGGAACGGTGACGAACAGGAAGATGCCGACGATCGCGCGGTCGGTTCGTGAGGTCAGGCGACCTGTCGGAAACGACAGCAGGAACAGGGCGAACGCGGGCGCCCAGAGGTCGGTCAGCCAGAGGCCTGTGGTGTAGACGACGGGATACGAGACCAGGGTCATCGTCCGCCCGAGCAGCCATAGCATCCCGACGAGCGCCATCAGTGGCCCGAGACGGTTGGCTGGGCGGCGAGCCCACATGAAGGTGCCGCAGGCGACGAACGACCAGCCGACGAGCACCTCCAGCGCCGTCTCGAGCGTGAGCGGGCCGAGCTGTGCCGTGCCGCCGAGCATCCCCAGGCCGAGCGCGCCCGCGGTGATCAGGAGCAGGGAGCGAACCAAGTTGAGGGTCATCGTCGGTCGCGGCGTAGACAACGTGCTGGCCAATTGCGTCCTCTCCTTGTGGCGGCATCGTCCCACATGCCCAGTCCGACGTAACGTGGTCCACCCTGCCCGGGCCACCCGTCTCCGTGCAGACCCCCTCCCGGCCCCCGAGCAAACACCGCGTGGAGCGCCGGGCTGACTCCGTTGGCCGACGCCGCCAGCCCTTCTACGGTGTCGATGAGACACGAGCCGACGGTGCACCTGAACCGATCGCTGCTCGCCTGTCCATGAGGGACCAGATGACCGACCGATCGATGGCAGACCCGAATCCCCCCATCGCCGATCACTCCAAGCGCAAGTTCGCTCTCGTTGCGGCGATCGGCTTGCTGTTGATGGCGATCCTCGCGCCGTTCGCGCAGTTCGGCGTGCTCGCGAGCCTCGTCGTGCCGACCGACGCGGCGGCAACCACCAACAACATCGTGGCCTCCATCGGGCTCTTCGGCGCCGCCGTGGCCGCGTTCTCGGTCGTCGCGATCCTCGACGTCGCGGTCGCCTTGGGAATGTACGTGCTCCTTCGTCCGGTGAATGAGCGCGCTGCCCTGGTGGTCACCTGGCTGCGCGTGGTCTACGCCGTGGCCTTCGCCTACGTGTTGCTCAACCTGCTCGACGTTGCGCAGCTCCTGAACGGGGCTTCCGCGGCGGCCTTGCTGTCCGACCAGATCCACACGCAGGTCGCGACATCTGTCACCGCATTCCGCCACGGCTGGGACCTGGCCCTTGCGATCTTCGGCCTGCATCTCGTCGGCCTCGGCGGTCTGTTGTTCCGGTCGGCTGACTTCCCGAGGATCCTGGGTGGTCTCGTGGTTCTTGCCGGCGCCGGGTACCTCGCGGATTCGTTCGGACGAATCCTCGTCCCGGGCTACACCTTGACGATCAGCACATTCACGTTCGTGGGAGAAGTGCTGCCGATCGTCTGGCTCTTCAAGCTCGCCATCACGGGATCCCGATCCTCTGCGGGCCTCCGAAATGTGGGTGAGACCCCGGGCGGGACGTCCCTGGCGGTCGCGTCATGAAGCATCCCAGCGCTCTGACGCGCTCACCCAACCTCTATCCACTGCCGGAGGACTTCATGACTATCTCGAACGTGCCGCGTACGCCGTCGCACCGCCTCTTCCCCCTGGTTGCAGTCTCGCTGATCGTTGGCTTCCTGCTCCCGGTGATCCTTGCCCTTGGACCGGCGTCAGGAGGCGGTGAGAGCCGGATGACCGGCGCCGCCCTCCTCAGCTGGGGCATCGGCTGGGCGCTCATTGCCCTCCTCTCGATCCGGTTCACGGCTCAGCCCCAGCGCTGGGCCTTCGTTCCAGCCGGCATCCTCGGCCTTACCGGGGTTGCGCTCATCGCATTCGCTCCCGGTGCCCCGGTGATGGACCAGCTCTCCTGGGTGTGGCCAGTGCCGGTGCTCGTGCTGGCAGTCTCGCTGATCCTGCGCGTCCGCCGCGATGTGCAGGGCCAGTCGCGATGGCTCCTCTACCCGGTCGTAGGCGTCCTCGCCCTGCTCGCCGTGGGCGGCGCCACCGAGCGCGTCATCGAGGCGGTCGACGGTGTGCCGTCCGCCGCTGGCGGCGAACGGGTGGACGTCAGCGGCCATAAGCTGTTCATCGCGTGCAGCGGCACGGGGAGCCCGACCGTCGTCCTCGAGGGCGGCCTCGGCCAGGGTTCGGACTATTTCGCGCTCGTCGCCCCTGCGGTTGCAACGACCACGCGGGTGTGCGCCTACGATCGGGCCGGCCACGGCCGGAGCGAGCCCGCGACCGGCCCGCAGGACGGCGTGGCCATCGCCCGCGACCTCCATGCGCTCCTCGCGGCGTCGGGCAACCACGGTCCCTACATCCTCGCTGGCCATTCCTCTGGCGGGCTGTACATGCGCTTCTTCGCGGCCTCGTACTCCAGCGAGGTTGCCGGAGTCGTGCTGCTCGACGCGCAGTCGCCGCACATGCCGCCCATGCAGTCCGCCGCCCAGTCCTCCGAGAACCCGATGAGCGCCCTCGCCGGGGTGTTGCCGGGCCTCGCACGCGTCGGCGTCGCCCGACTCCTGTCTTCGGTCGCGTCGACCGACCTGCCCGCGGACGTCACTGCGCGCCGGCGCGCCTTCGAGGCGACCCCGCGGGCCGCGGCAAGCTTCGGCGAGGAGTTCTCGCGGCTCGATGGCATCCTTGATGCGGCGGGTGCACTCCCGAACCTGGGCGCCCAGCCGCTCGTCGTGGTGACGGCTATGGCGGAATCCATGGACGGTTGGCTCGACCAGCAGAACCGCCTGGCCACCCTCTCCACGAACGTGTCGCACCGGGTCTTCCCGGACATCACGCATGACGCGCTGATCGAAAGCGTCAATGGCGCCAGAGCGGCGAGCGACGCCATTCTCGCCGTCGTGGAATCCATCCGATCAGGGACGAGGCTCGACGCATCAACCGCGGCCGCACGTTAAGGATCTCCGTGCCTCGGGGACGAAGTCGCTCTGGCGCTCGAGCCTGGCGACGGCCTCATCGCCCCAAGTTAATAGACCGTGCCAGCCAGCCTGCGGATGATTTGCAGGTGACGCTGTGCACGGTCTGTTGCGTCGTCACCAGCGGGACGGGAGGCCGCTGCACCGAGCCGTCCCCGCTTGTCACCCAGCCACTGGCCATCCCCCTCCGGCGAGACGGCCGCCTCTACCACCTCAAGGTCGGGGCGGCCAATGTCCGACGACGCGTCCTCGCCATCGTCGACGAGCAGGAGGTCACGGTCGTCGGCGTCGACACCGGCGAGATCCTCTCGACCCACCGGATCGGGCCCCGACAAGAGCTACTGGGGCAACGCACGGCAGACCCGCTGATCACAGGCGTCGCAGATGACGCCACTCATGTGTCGCCGATGTCGCGACTCAAGACATGGCGGTACGGGGAAGGTCCCCAGCCCGGACGCAGCGGCGGCAGGTCCGTGCCACGAGGATTGCGGGGCAGCCGACCCTCCCCATCGTCGCCGTCCCATCGACGGCCGTACTGGTCGGGGATCGCCCC
>JANPDJ010000308.1:0-2692 GCA_031431395.1 Chloroflexota bacterium
CTCCAGGTGGAGCTCGCACAGCTCGAATACCAGCTGCCGCGCCTGACGCGCCTGTGGACCCACCTTTCCCGCACCGGCGGCGGCATCGGGACGCGTGGTCCCGGCGAATCACAACTGGAGACTGACCGGCGGCTCATCCGCGACAGGATCAAGAAGATGAAGGAGCGGGTCGAGCTGGTCCGGCAACAGCGCCGGACGGCCGCGCGCGGGCGCGATCGGCGCCTGTTCTCCAGCGTGGCGATCGTCGGGTACACGAACTCCGGCAAGAGCTCACTGTTGAACGCCCTGGTCGGGTCGGAGGTGGCTCGCGCGGAGGACAAGCTCTTCGCCACGCTCGATCCCACCAGCCGCCAGGTCAAACTGGGCGACGGCCAGATCGCGATCGTGACCGACACGGTGGGTTTCATCCACAAGCTGCCCCATCAGCTGGTGGAGGCCTTCCGCGCAACACTGGAAGAAGTGACGCGCGCGGACGTACTCATCGAGGTGGTCGATGCGTCGGATCCCCACGCACCTGAACACCGCATCACCGTGCAGGAGGTCCTGGGCGAGCTCGGGGCCGGTGACAAGCCGCGACTGGTCGTCTTCAACAAGGTCGACCTCGTGGAGGACGCGGCCCGCGACAGCCACATCTCGGCGCCCATCGTCGGGGGTACGGTCTTCGTGAGCGCGAAGACGGGTTTCGGGATGGAGGCTCTCCGGACCGAGCTGTCGGCCGTGCTGGCCAGTCTGTGGGTGGATGTCGATTCAGTGCTTCCGTACAGCGCCGGTGAACTGCTGGCGCGCGTTCGCGAGCGCGGCACGGTGGACCTGCAGTACCGCGAGCGCGACGTACGGGTGGTGGGCCGGATGTCCCAGGCCATGGCGGGCGAGGTGGAGTCCGTCGCCAGGCGGCATGCCGGCGAGGTCGCGGCCGGCCAGGACGGCCCCGAACTCGTGCCGCCCCACTGAGCCCATGGCTCCGCTGTACGTTCGTCGGGCCGGACGCGCCGGACGCGATGATGGCTCCGTCCTCCTCTGGTCGATCGCCGAGGGAGGCCGGGGCGCACGCTGGCGAGCATCCACCCGGTTGGGTGACACGCTGCTCTGGGACCTGCTGCTGGAGACCGGGGTCGACGGCCGGCCCGGCCGGCTGGAGATCACTGCGCCCCGCGGCCAGTTCACGCTGCATCCGGAGGCGGACGATCGCTCCGCGCACGGCAACGTCGTGATGACGGACGGCGTCCTGCCGCTGGCATTCGAATGGAGCGGGCACCGCTGGTTCGCATCAGGCGGGGATCCCATCCTCGCCGCAGCGATGTGCCGTGCGCTCCGGAGCGAGGTGCGGGTGGGGGAGTCCCGCCACGTCCCGGTTCTCCACGTGGATGCCACGCTCAGCGTCCGGGCCCGCCATCGCGCCGCCACCCGCCTCGAGGAGTCACGCTGGGTCGTGGAAGAGGCCGGTGAACCCGCCTGGGAGTTGTCGCTGGACGACGACGGCCTGCCGGTCTTCCCGGCGGGCGCGCTGGGCGACCCGGCGTCGAGTGCCGCGATGACCTGGCCGCTGGAGGTCGAAGAGGCTGGTTGAGCCAGGCGCTCTCATTGCCTCCCGGCCCCGTCGCGCGACCGATGTGGGAGGCCGGTGGATAACCGGCCGCGATGGCCCGATTTTTTCGAAAAGTGGTGGACAAACCCCCTTCCCCTCGCCAGCGTCCCGGCATATAGTTCATCTTGCCCGGAGGGGTGACACGGACCGAACGCACAGCGCTGGTACTTGTATTGGCGACTAGCGATCGGACCCAGGCGAAGCCGCAAGGCCCGCCAGGGACCCGAGCCCGGTACCGCAGTGGCAACACGGCGGCGCTGGATCGGAACCGCAGCATTCCTTCGGGCGCTTCCATGTCCTGCGCAATTACGCCGGCCCCTCGAGGGACCGGCGTTCGTGATTCGCGGCCCGAGTCCGCGAACGGCGCCGGTTGGGCGCCGTTCGCATGGATCGTCGCGGATGCAGCCGGAGCTAGGAGGCCGTGGTCCCCGAGCCCTTGAGCGCCGCGAGGCGCGCGTCGACTTCGGACGTCCGCTCGGCGCTGTCCAGGCTGGCGAACTGGTCGTCCAGCGATGACGACGTCACTTCCTCCATGCCGCGCGCCATGGCCTCCTGGCGCCGGATCCGCTCCTCGAACCGCGACAACTCGCTCGTGGGGTCCATGACCGAAACGTTGCGGAGTGTCTGCTGGACCTGAGTCCGCGCGGCGGCCATCTTCGCGCGACTCACCAGCTCGTCGCGCTTCTGGACGAGTTCCTCGCGCTTTACGCGGAGCTTGGTGAGGCCGTCCTTCAGCTGTGCGACCAGCTGCGTCTGCTGGCTGATCTGCGTGTCGAAGGTCCTGATCTGCTCCTCGAAGCTGATCTGGCGTCCAAGGGCGATCTTGGCAAGTCCGTCGAACCTGTCGGCCTCGCCGGTGTTCCCGGCAGCGCGCAACTCGTCTCCGCGGCGTGACGCGGCAGATGCCTTGCCGCCCCACTCGGCCTGCGCCTCGCGGGCTTCCTTCGCGTCGTCCTCCAGCATCCGGAGGTTGCCGATCGTCTGCGCGACGGCGTCCTCGGCATCCGCCATGTTGTTGGTGAAGTCGCGGATCAACTGGTCGAGCATCCTCTCGGGATCCTCGACGCCGTCGAGCATCGCGTTGATGTTCGCCCGAACCAGCTGGCC
>JANPDJ010000309.1:0-2887 GCA_031431395.1 Chloroflexota bacterium
CAAGAACGACCGCGAGCATCGTCGCCCCAAGGGCGAGCTTGCGGAACACCCGCATGGGTCTCCTCCTCCTATGCTTCCGCGACACCTCTGCGAAGCGCGTCGGACCGGCCCGACTATACGCTCCCGCTCGCGGGAGCCTCGCCGCGCTGGCGGGTGCCGCCGGCCCGGGGTCGGGCCTCGCCGCGGCGGATGCCGGGTGATTCGGTCGTGCGCTGCAGGAGCGCGAACGCCCCTTCGGTCACCAGCGTCAGCCCGGCGGCCAGCACCACGCCGCCGAAGAGTTGCGCGTCGTCGTTCTGGGCGATGCCGTCGATGAGGTACCGGCCCAGGCCGCCGTAGCCGAAGATCGCGCCCAGGGTCGCCGTCGCCACGATCGTGACGGCAGCGAGACGGAGCCCGGCGAGGATCACCGGCCACGAGATGGGAATCTCGATTCCGGCAAGGATCTGCCGCTCGCGCATGCCCATGCCCCTGGCTGCCTCCACGAGGTCGCGATCCACGCCCGACACGCCCGAATACGCGTTGACGATCACCGGCGGCAGCGCGAGGAACACGAGACCGATGAGCGTGGGATAGAACGTGAACCCCAGGGCGGGGTCCAGCGCCTGCGTCAGGGGCGCCACGATTCCGATGGTCGCGAGGGACGGCACGGCGCGCCCCAGGTTCGCCAGGTTGACGGCGAATGTCGCGCCGCGACCCGTGTGGCCGACGACAAGCCCGATCGGCAGCGCGATGAGTGCCGTGATCAGGAAGGCCGAGCCGGCGAGCTGGAGATGCTCCAGGAGGCGGACGGGGATGCCGTTCGCGCCCTGCCAATGGGAGGGGTTCGTGAGCCAGGCGACCGTCTCTTCGACGAGGTTCACGCGCCGATCCCGCGCGGCGGCTCCACCGACGCCGTTCGCGCCCACGGGGTGACGCGCCGCTGGAGGCGGACGATCAGGAGATCCGCGGCGACTGCCAGCAGGATCGAGGGGATCGCCCCCGCGTAGATCTCGGTGGGGAAGTTGCGGTGGTAGCCCTCGAAGATGAAGAAGCCCAGGCCGCCGAACTTGTCGCCGATGATGCCGCTGATCGTGACCAGGCCGATCGTGGAGACGCTGGCGATCCGCAGCCCGGCAACGATGAGCGGCACGGCCAGCGGAAGTTCCACGCTCCACAGCCGCTGCGCCGGCGTGAAGCCCATGCCGGCCGCGGCCTCGATCACGTCCGCCGGGACCGTGTCGAACCCGGCCACGATGTTCCGCACGTAGATCACCAGCGTGTACATGATCAGCGGGATCTCCGCGGTGAGCAGCGAGAGGCCGGTGATGGGCACGAGTGCCGCAAAGACCGCCAGGCTGGGGATCGTGTAGAGCACCTCGGACAGGACATTGATCGGGGGCCACGTGCGCCGGCGGCGGACCGCGAGGATTGCCAGGCCGAACGAGATGACGAAGCCGAACCCGAGCGCGATTGCCGCGAGCCAGACGTGCTGGATGGTCCGGTCGAGGATCGCCGGGACGTGATCCAGCAGCCAGCCCCAGTCGATCACGGGGTGGCGCCGCGACCCGATGCGTCCGCCGCGACGATCGCACCGCGGCCCGGCGAGTTCCCGGCCGCCCCGACCGCCCCGGCGCCCTCAGCGGCGGGCCGCAGCGCGATCCCGACGCTCTCGATCGTGATGAGTCCCAGCGGCCGTCCGTCGCGGTCCACGACGACGCCGGCCTGGACCTCGTTGGCGAGCAGCATCGAAAGGGCGTCCTTGACGGTCGACTCCGGCTCGACGAGCGCGCCAACGTCGGTCGCGGCGGCAGCCGAGAGCCGTCCGCTGGGCGGGAGGTGCGCGGCGTCCAGCCAGCCGGCCGGGCGGCCGCCGTCATCCACGAGCAGCAGGTACAGGAAGCCGGTCGCCTCGGCCCGCGTCCGTGCGGCGTCCGCCTCCTCGCCATCGCGGGCGATCGCCACGGGCGCGAGATCCAGGTCGCGGACCCGGGTCAGGGAGAGGCGCTTGAGGCCGCGGTCCGCGCCGACGAAGCGCGCCACGAAGTCCGACGCGGGGTTGGCGAGGATCTCGTCGGGGGGCGCGAACTGCGCGAGCACCCCGCCCGAACCCATGACGGCGACGAGGTCGCCCATCTTGATCGCCTCGTCGATATCGTGGGTGACGAAGAGGATCGTCTTCGCGAGATCACCCTGGAGGCGGAGGAACTCGTTCTGCAGCCGCTCGCGAACGATGGGATCCACCGCGCCGAACGGCTCGTCCATGAGCATCAGAGGCGGGTCCACGGCCAGGGCCCGAGCCACGCCGACGCGCTGGCGCTCACCCCCGGACAGCTCGCTCGGGTAGCGATCGCGGTCCCGCGCCGGGTTCAGCCCCACGAGCGCCAGGAGTTCGTCGATCCGCTGCTGCTGGCGATTGCGGTCCCACCCGAGCAGTCGCGGTACCACGGCGATGTTGGCCCCGATGGTGAGATGCGGGAACAGCCCGACCTGCTGGATCACGTAGCCGATCTTCCGCCGCAGCGACGTGACGTCCTGTGTCATCACGTCCACGCCGTCGATCAGGATCCGGCCACCGGTGGGCTCGATGAGCCGGTTCACCATCTTGAGCGTGGTCGTCTTGCCGCAACCCGAGGGTCCCACCAGCACGCAGATCTTCCCGGCAGGCACCACCAGCGACAGGTCGTTCACGGCGCCCGCCGAATCGGCTCCTCGGCCGCGGTACACCTTCGTGACGTGGCGGAATTCGACGGTCGCCGCGTGGCTTCCCGGACGTTCGGTGAGGCCGGTGGGTTCGCTCGTGATGTTCTCTCCTGGGGGCGATCGGGTGAGCGGTGTGGCTACGGTACGGCAGGCGTCGGTGAGGCCGCGCCCAGCAGATCCCGGCAGATCTCGTAGCCCCGCGCCA
>JANPDJ010000310.1:0-8872 GCA_031431395.1 Chloroflexota bacterium
GGCCCCGCCGTACCGCTCCACGGCCTGCCAGCCATTGAGCTCGTAGAACGGGAACGTCGCCACCTGCGTCCAGAGCACGGACAGGTCCAGCCCCAGCGACTCCATTCGCCCGACGCACGCGGCCACACAGGCACTCCCGTACCCGCGGTGCTGGCTGGCAGGGTCGGTGGCGGTGGGCGAGATCACACCCATTCCGAACGCGAAGCCGTCTCCCTCCACGCGCTTTGGCAGGACGGGTGCCGTGGCCACCGGACGCCCGTCAACGAGCACGACCTGGACATTGGGCAGGTTGGCGGTGGCGTAGACCAGGGGATAGTCCGTGAGCATCGTCTGGTCCGACCCCTGCCGCATCGCCCCGTCCACCAGGCCGATCACGCCCGCCAGGTCCCCTGGGCGGCAACCCCGTGGACCTTCCACGGATGGCATCACCATTCGCCGGCCGCCCGCCGCCGGAGGCCGTCGAGCGACCCCGCCGCGAGATGCGCCTCCAGGCAGGACACGCCGTCGGGGCCCACGAGTGCGTCGTGCGATGTGCCGGCGGGCAGGTCCAGGCGATCGCCCACGAAGAGCTCCACCGCCGATTCGGCGCCGCGCCCGATCAGCCCGAACCGGATCGATCCGGCTTCCACCGCGACCACCTTGTCGTACGCGTGCTCGTGTGCCTTGTACTGGTCGCCCGGCGGGTTGGACCAGCCCCCGGAGACCAGGCCTTCGGCGCGCATGCGGGCGCGGACATCGGTCCGGGGATCAGTCCGCACGGGATCCGTCACCGGGCGATCGGGGCCTTGATTGGCCGGTAGGGCGCTTTCGGTTCGCCGGCACGTGGTCCCCATCCGGCCCGAGGGAACTCGATGCCTGCAGCGCGGATGTCCTCGACCAGCTCGTACAGTCCCTCGTCGGAGTTGTGGAGGCCCGGCGGGGTGACCACGAAGTCATCGCAGCCGTGCTCGACCCATTTCTGGATCTCGTCCACGCGGCTCCCGATCTTCGCCATGACCTCGGGATCGGCGAAGGCCCGCTCGGCGGGGCCCATGATCCGCTGGCCATAGAAGTTGGTCATGCCCTTGTAGGCGATGGCCGGGTGCAGGCCGCCCTGGAGTTCGATGGTGTCGGGATCGCGGCCCATGCGCTCGCACGTTGCCCGGAACAGACCCAGCATCTCCGGGAGTTCGGGCGTCTCGACGCCCAGGTTGAAGATGTCGGCGTACTTCGCTGCGAGCGGGAAGGTCACCTTGGGGCCGCGGCCCGCGACCATGATCCTGACCCGCGGCCGGCGCACGCCACGAGGCTGGTTGTCGAAGTCCTTGACGCGCGCGTACTTGCCCTCGAACGAGAATGGCGGCTCGTCGCGCGTGAGGGCGCGGGTGACGATCTCGAAATGCTCCGTGAGCATGGCGAGGCGCTCCCCGATACCCGGGTAGTCGTAGCCGAATGTGTCGGCCTCGACCTGGCGAAAACCGGCCCCCAGACCGAGGACGACGCGACCTCCGGTGATCACGTCCAGCGTCGCGGCCATCTTGGCCGTGAGCGCCGGGTTACGGAACGTGGAGTTCACCACGGCGAACCCGATCTCGAGGTCAGGGATGCGCGTGGCGATCGCGGTGGTCATCGTCCAGAAGTCGAACGCGTTCGAGCCCGGGCCGCCCCACTTCGACGTGACGTGCTCACCCGTCCAGATCGACTCGAACCCGAGGCGCGCCGCCAGCTCGCAGACCTCCAGCGTGCGGTTCCACGCCCGAACAGGGTCCCAGCCGTCGTACTCGTTGAAATAGCCCTGCGGCGGGCAGAGCCCGATCCGCATCTGCGTGGTCATCGCCTCTCCTCCGACACGCTCTGCGAGCGGCGCTTACGAAACCCGGATCCGCAGCCAGCGGATGTTCTTGATGCATTCTTCCTGGCACCAGAAGACCAGCATCACGTCGCCGTCGGGCCGGACGACCATCTGCGGGAAGCCGAACTTGAGCGCGGCCAGCTCCTCGCCCCGGGACTTCTCGCCGGCCATGCCGGATTCGGCGCCCTGCCAGAGCGGGCCGGTCTGCTCGTTGATCCAGGCGTCTCCCTCGATCCGGGCGATTGTGCCCCACAGCCCGGGCTTGTCGTTGCGCCGGTAGGCGGCGAGGATCCGGCCGTCGGGGAGTTCAACGAGCTTGGTCGTCTGGCCAAGGAAGCCGGTCAGGCCCTTCACGGGGAACGTCCAGCCGTCCTGACTCAGGGCATAGGGCGTGGGGCCGACCTCACCTGTGTCCTTGTCGACGACCCATGCCACGGAGAGCAGGCGGCCGTCGCGCAGCTGGACGACGGACTGCTCCCAGTGGATCTTGTTCTCGGCCCAGCGGTCGAACTCGACGACGTACTTCGGCCACGTCAGGCCCCGGTCCTCCGAGACCAGGAACATGGCGTTCATGCCGTTCGGTGCATCGCCGTTCCAGCCCATCCACGTGGAGGTGGGCGCGATCCAGCGCCCGTCGCGCAACTCCACGATGGAGTGGCAGACCTCGAACGACGGGCCAACAAGCGGTGGGATCACCTTCGTCGGGCCTTCCCACGTTCGTCCGCGATCGTGACTGCGCAGCGTGATGAGGTCCATCTCCACGTAGCCCAGCGAGGGCAGGTTGATCAGGTGGCCCTCCGGGTCGTCGCGGAAGGTGAGGCCGCCGAACGCCACCATCTCGCCAGGTCCGCCGGAGACGCGTGCGATCCGGACCGAATGGGTCGTGGGGCGCCCGGGCGGGTCGGCGAAGACCCTGGTGACCGGGCTCCAGGTGCGGCCGTCGTCGGTGGAGCGCGCGGCGTACGTGCGGTAGTCGTGCGAGACGTCGGCCTCGGCGATGTCGAACGTGCAGAGCCACTCACCGTCGTCGAAGCGGACGATGGTCGGGTGCCATGTCTGGCGCGAATGGAGCTCCGGCCGCGGGTTGCGATAGACCAGCCCCGAATCCACGACCTCGATCACGATCACCCCTCCACAAGAACCAGGCTCGAACCGGCGCGTTCCACGGTACGTGGCCGCGATACGTCGCGTAAGCGTCGCGTAAGCGGCAGCGGCCAGACTACCGCCGCGAGCGGATGCTTCGGCAGCGAACTTCGTTGCCGAAGGAATCGTGGCGGAGCGGTGCCCGCCCGGGCTCAGAATCATGCTCGTGCGTCGGAACCCCCGTTTCGCGCGGCTACACTGGAGTCCTGGCGCGGCTCCGAAGTAGAGCCCGGGTCGCGACGTGCGGCACCGTGCGCGGGCCCCCGCGGCAACGGCGGCGGACATCCTTCACGGGCGGAGGGGCGATGCGCATCGAGATCCAGCCGCGCGGGGTCGTGTACGAGGCGCCGGCGCAGGACGCCTACGGACACGCATGCGAACCGCGGATCGCGCGTCTCGAGGATGGCACGATCCTGCTGTCCCACCGGGCCGGCACTCGCCGCGAGAGCGCGGACGGCCGCCCCCACCTCCTCCGGTCCCGTGACGACGGCCGTTCGTGGAAAGACCTTGGCCGGCCCTTCGACGGCGCGGCGGAGGCCGGCTGGGATCTTCGGGGCGCCGGGCTGGCGCAACTCGCCTCCGGCACCGTCCTGACGGTCATCATCGGCCTCGACAAGCGCCTGGACCGGTCCACGTACAACCCGGACGGCGAAGGCGTGGTGCCCATGGCCAATCTCTTCGCGCACTCGCGCGACGCCGGCTCGACGTGGAGTGCCCCCTGGCTGCTCAGCGGCCAGCCCATTCCACAGACGGCCTCGCAGGGCCTGCAGCCGCTGCCCGATGGCGACGTCCTCATGACCTTCGAGACGTTCAAGGAGTACGACGAGTCCGGCCCCTGGCGCTACAAGGGCGGCATGCTCCGGTCCCGCAACGACGGCCGGACCTGGGGCGAGCAGGTCGTGTCGGCCGCCTCGGATTTCGAAGGGGACCCGCACGACACGATGTGGTGGGACCCACGTATCGCCCGACTGGCCGACGGAACGCTCGTGCAGTTCTACTACGCGTTCCGCCATCGGACGAGCGGTGAGGGCCCGGTGCACGCCGCCTGGAGCACGGACGACGGCCGAACCTGGACGCCCCCGACTCCCACCACGCTCGCGGGCCAGGCCACGTACCCCATCGCCCTGCCGGGCGGCTGGCTCGTCGTCTTCCAGCAGCGCCGGACGGGCCCCGGAACGATGCGCGCGTATGCCAGCGACGACGGCGGTCACACGTTCGACGCGGCCTCGGAGACGGTCGTCCACGAGCACGGGCAGACCTCCGCCGGCGCGGCGGACGGCTCTCTCGGGTCGTTCGACTACCTCATGTCCATGGACCGCTTCACGTTCGGTCACCCGTGCGGAGTGCCGCTGGGACCGGATCGCGCACTGGTCGTCTGGTACGCGGGTGGGATGACCCGCACGGCCATTCACGCCGCCGAGTTGCGCCTGATCGGGTAGCTGGATCCGGGCCCTGGGTCAGGCGGCCGCCGGAGCCGCCGGGCCTGCCGGAGGCTCTTCGACTCCGGTGCCGCGAAGGTCCCCTGTGACCGACAGGCCGTCTCGTCGGACCTTCAGGGTGGACACCTGGGGCCGGGCGATGAACGCCACGACCGCGAACAGGGCCAGCAGCGCCCCGGTGACCATGACCGCCGTGCGCCCGCTCGACAGCTGCGCAATCTGGCCCCCCACGATCGAGCCCAGCGGCAGCAGGCCCCAGTAGAGCGTCGCGAACAGGCCGATCATGCGCCCGCGCAATCGGGCCGGCGCAAGCGCCTGGACGAGCGTCGAGGTGGCCGCGGCATACATCGCGAAGCCGCCCCCGACGCAGCCGAGCAGCACGACGGCGGTCAGCGCATTCGGCGCCAGACCGAATGCCATCATGGCTGTGCTGGCGATCCCGAGGCCGGCGAAGACGGCACGGCCGTGCCCGAAGCGGCGCTGGAGCGACTCGAGGCCCAGGCCTGAGATGAGCCCGCCCACGCCGCTGGCGGCGATCAGGCCGCCAAGCCCGTCGGCGCCGATGCCCAGTTCCGTGGCCGCCACCGGCAAGAGGAAGATGTACGACAGGCCCACCGCACCGGGGGCCGCGGCGAGGAGCACGATCACGCCCAGTGTGGGGAACCGCCGCGCATACCCGAACGCCTCGAGGATCGGCCGAAGCAGGGCCGAGGCCGGGCCGACAAGCCGGGTCGCCGACCCGGGCCGCAGGCGCAGCGTGAGCAGCGCCAGGGCAGGAGCGGTATTGAGCACGCCGGCCACGACGAACGCGAGACCCGGCGACCCGAGCGCGAGGATCAGGCCGCCGAGGAGACCGCCAACAATGCGCGCGACGCTCATCAGCAGCCAGTTCAGGGCGACCGAACTGGACATCGCGTCCGGCGGCACGAGCTCGCTGACGATACTCATGGAGCCCGGTCCACCGATCGTGTAGCCGGCACCGCAGAGTGCCGCGGCAAGGAGGATCAGTCCCAGCGGCGCGTCGGGCATCAGCGTCACCAGCGCGATCGCGAACATGCTCAACCCGGCCACGCCGATCCCCGCAGCGAGCATCAGGCGCGCGCCCAGCCGGTCCGTGAACACGCCGGCGTGCATCGTGAGCAGCAGCTGCGGCAGGCCGTGGGCAGCGTACACGAGCCCGACTGCAGCGGGCGAGTCGGTCAGGCCCAGCACGTACCAGCCAAGCGCCGCCACGTTGATGAACCCGCCCGCGTTGGACGCGAACATGCTCACGAAGAAGACCTGGAACGGCCGGTAGCGAAGGGCAGACCAGCCGAATCGGTCCATCGCGATGCCGCCGGTTCGGAAGCGCACGGGTCGGGCCACGGACCGCGATGGTACGGGCCCCGCCCGCTACGCTGTCGCACGTGGACTCAACGATCGTGCGGCTGACCACGATTCACGTGGACCGGCTGCCCAACAGCGTCTGGCTGGAGCTGGAAACGGCCGACGGCCGCGTCGGCCTCGGCGAGTCCTACGGGACGCCTGCCGCACTCTCGGCGTGGCTGCACGAGGTGGCCGCGCCCACGCTCCTGGGCCGCGACGCGGACCAGATCGAACGCCACTGGTGGGCCCTCTTCCTGAACTGGGGCCCGCCCGGCATCGGCGTGGAGGGTCGCGGGCTGTCCATGGTGGACATCGCGCTCTGGGACCTCCTGGGCAAGCGGGCAGGGCTGCCGGTGGTGGCGCTCCTGGGCGGCGCCGTCCGCGACGAGATCCGGGCGTACAACACGTGCGGCGGGCCGGAATACGGCGAGGCCCTGGCGGTCCCGGGTGCAGACCTCCCCGGCATCGGCCGGCCGGGCGGCCGGTACGAGGACCTGTGGGCGTTCCGCAACGACGCGGGTCGCCTCGCGGAGGACCTACTGGACCAGGGCTTCGACGCGATGAAGATCTGGCCGTTCGACGAGGTGGCTGAGGAGGCCGGTGGACGCGGAATCACGAATGCCCAGATCGACCGCGGCATGGAGCCCATCCGGAAGATCCGGGCCGCGGTGGGCAACCGTATCGACGTGGCGATCGAGCTGCACGGTCGATGGGACGTCGCCAGCGCCAAGCGGATCGCCGCCGCCCTGGAGCCGCACGCCCCCATGTGGATCGAGGACCCGGTGGCCTGGGAAGACCCGGGTGCACTCGCGGCCGTCGCGGCCTCCACCTCGATCCCGGTGCTGGCCGGCGAGAACCTGGGGTCCTTCCAGCGGTTCGGCGATTTCATTGAGCGGAGCGGAGTCACGGTCGTCATGGCGGACCCCGCCTACGTGGGCGGCCTCACCGCCGCCCATCGGGTGGCCGATCTTGCCGGCCAGCGACTCCTTGCCTACACGTCGCACGACTGCAGCGGACCGGTGACCCTCGCGGTGGGCGTGCACCTCGGGCTCCACGCCGAGAACGCCTCGTTCCAGGAGATGGTCCGCGCCTACTACTTCGGCTGGTACCCGGAATTCGTGGACGGCCTGCCGCCGCTGGATCGCGGCCGGCTGGGCGCGACCGGCACCCCCGGTCACGGGGTGAGCCTGCGCCCGGAGGTCGCGGTGCGGGCTGACGCGCACGTCCGGACCACCGGGACCGGCCCCCACCGCTCCTGACCCGCGCGGGACCGCCCATTGGCCCCGCAGGGGCGATGCACAATGCGTTCGTCATCCCGCGCCCCCGTCCACAGCCGTCCCAACGCACCACGCGTCCCGACGCAACCAGGAGCACCCCATGAAAGCCGGCGTCATCCTTCCCGAGGGCTACTTCGACGAGTTCGACGGCTGGGAGGCAGGTCGGGCGTGGGATCGCATCCTTCACCTCGCCGAGCTGGCGGAGAAGCTCGGGTTCGAATCCATCTGGTGGGGGGAGCACGTCCTGGCGAAGTGGGACCGCCATGCGCTGATGTTCGACTTCTTCACGGTGGCGACCGGGATCGCCGCCTCTGTGCCGCGGGTCGCGATCGGGTTCACGGTCGTGAACTCCACGTTCCGGAACCCGTTCCTGACCGCGAAGGCCGGCGCCACACTTGACGCGATCAGTGGGGGCCGCCTGATCCTTGGCCTGGGCGCGGGGTTCAAGCCCACGGAGGCAGAAGCCCTGGGGGTGCCGTTCCCGGATATCAAGGAGCGGCTGGGGATCCTGGCGGAGCATTTCGAGATCATCCGCCGCCTGACGCGGGCCGGGGAGCCGCCGTTCTCGTACGAGGGACGGTCCGCTCAGGTGCACGACGTGACCGGCGCCCCGTACGGCGCCCAGCCGAAGGAGATCCCGCTACTGATCGGCGGGCACGGCAAGAACGTGACCTACCGCCTCGCGGCGAAGTACTGCGCGGAGATCAACATCGACCTCTCCCTGGAGGACATGCCGGACGGCATGCGGGCCCTCCGCGAGCGGTGCGAGGAGATCGGCCGGGATCCCCGGACCATGGCCATCGGGTCGGGCACGCACCCCGCGTTCCCGTACAAGGGCCTCAAGGTCGTCGGAAACCAGCGGATGATGACGCAGGAGGACATGCCCTCGGTGATGTCGTACGACCTGGCGAATCTTCCGACGCGTGCGGAGGAGATCCGGCAGTGGCGCGAGATGGGCATCGACCGGATCTGCTGCGGAGCCCCGGGCCTCGCGGTGACCGACGAGAGCATGTACGAGCTGGTTGAGGACCTGGCGAAGGCCGGCGTAACACTGGACCGGAACGTCCCCGGTGCCACGATCGCGGCCGAAGGCCGATGGGTGGACTACCTCGATTCCACGGCGGCCGCTCAGCCGGCCTGATCGTGCTCATCGTCGAGCACCGGGGATTCGCGGGCTTCGCCGCGGGCCGATTCGACGACGGGGGCAGCAACCTCTACGTCAACGCGCGCGGCGAGATCGAACGGATCCACCGGACCGACCTCGACGGCGACGGGTTCCCGGACATCGTCACCCCGAATACGCACGGTCACCTGGAGCGCGGGCCCACCCGCATCTTCCGGGCCGAAGGAACCGCCGGGCCCTGCCCGGATTCGACGTGGGCGATCACGGATCTCCCCCACGACAGCGGCTGGCGCAGCCACGTGGCCGACGTGGACGGCGACGGCTACCAGGACCTGATCGTCGTCAACGGCGAGAACGGCGTGACGTCCGAACTGCCGTCCTACGTCTACTGGGGCGGCCCGGACGGCCTCACCGGCGAGCGCACCATCCTGCCCACCGTGGGGGCGTACGACGTGGCGACGGCCGACATCGCCGGGCACGCCGACGGGCGGCTGGACCTCGTCATGCCTTCGGCGTGGACGGACCATCACAACCCCGGGCTGCCGCGACCCATCCACCTCTACGTCCAGGTGAGCCCGCGGCAGTTCGAGGACCGCGGCGCGGCGTCCGGCGTGACGAGTGTCGCCGGTCTGTCCATCGCGGCAGGCTCCCTGCGCGGCGACGGCGTCCTCGATCTCGCGATCGCAAACCTGTA
>JANPDJ010000311.1:0-9234 GCA_031431395.1 Chloroflexota bacterium
CATCGCGCATGGCGGCGAGGACAGCGGCGAGGATCTGCCCGCCGTTGATGCCCGCAACGCGCGTCGCCTGGACTTCGATCTCCTTGTCCGCCGTCACGTTGTAGCCCACGGCGATGGTCACGTCCTGCGGGGATCGGCCGAGAGACGCCAGGGCGGCGCCCAAGATCTTCTGGTCGCGGCAGCGCAGACCACGGCCCTCGTACCAGCGGCACCGAAGTCCGGCGTTGTGATTGCCGTTCGCGTCGGAGAACCCGGCACCGCTGACACTCTCCACGGTGAGGGGCAGGCCCCCGGCCTGCGTGGGAACGATCCCCTCCAGGTCGGCCGCCGCATGGAATGGAACGGTTGCTCCGGGCGAACCGACGGGCGCGGTAGCTGCGGCGGATGGCTGAGACGGGGCGGTGGGAACCGGTGTACCGGCGCCGGTGGGAGATGCGGTGCCGCCGCCGGTGGCCGATGACGAGGCCGCCGGTGATAGCCGCCCACCGGTCGCGGAGGGTGCGGCCGAAGTGCGAAGCGACCCCGAGGCCGACTGGCCAGCTCCGGCGCCACCCGTTGAAGTCGCAGAACCCTGGCAGGCGGCCAGGACGAAGACGAACAGCACGGCGGCAGGGTGGACCGATGCGCGCATGCGGCGTTCCTCGGGCTTCACGATGGTTCGCGTACGTTCGGGGTCGCTGCCGCCATTCTGCCTCGTCGGGGTTCGCCCCGTCGAGCCCGTTCGGGCGAGCTTCAGCATCCGGTCGGTCGTGCGTCGCAGATTTCGCGGGCGCCCATTGCCGTCCGCAGCCACCCGCGCGGTTGCGCGTCTGCGTAGGATCGCCGCTGACCGATCTGAGGGCTGGGCGCCGGATGCTGATGAACCTGTCGTGCTGACTCGCGTGCGTTCCCTATGGCTCGACGCACTGGCCGTGCGCTGGAGAGCTGCCCGGAGGTCGCGAGCACCGGACATCGCCGCTGTCCTCGTCGACCCCGCCAGCTACGAGCGGCAGCTGGACCGACTACTGGATCGGCACGCGTTCGGCCGTGGGATGCACGAACTGCGGCAGGGCGATGTATCGCTCGGGTCCGTCGCAGCACGCGGCTCGGAGGTCGCCCGGCTGATCGCCCGGACCGTCGGGGCCGGGGCCTATGCCCCTGCGCCGGCCGAGGTCCGGACCATCCGCGTCAGTGGCAAGCGGCGGGTGGTGGTCGCCCTGGGTCTCGTGGATCTGCTGGTGCACGGGGTGGTGTCGGATGCGCTCGAGGAGGCGATCGAACCCACGCTGAGTCCCCGGTTGCTCTCGTACCGCACGGCGATCCCCTGGTGGCGCGGCGCGCAGCAGTTCGCAGCGTGGATCCGGCGACAACCGGATGGCCGCCGTGGCGACTCGCGAACGACCGGCCACGAGCCTCGAACCGGCCACGAGCCCCGAACCGGCCGAGAGCGCCGAACCGACCGCGAGGCGGCCCGAGCCGGCGGACAGACCCGACGCACCGGCGTGTACGTGATCCGGCGGGACATCAGCGCCTATACGGATTCCATCCCGGTGGGGGACGACTCGCCCCTATGGCCCATGATCCGCGCCGCCTTCTCGGGCGACGGGGAGCTCACCGCCGGAGTGGCGGCCGTGGTTCGGGCCGTGGTCCGGCCGGTCATCGCCGGCAGGGACGGTTCGCTGATGGTCCGCGACAGGGGCGTTCCCACGGGACAGCCCGTCTCGTGCGTCCTCTTCAACCTCTACCTGCGCGACCTCGACCACGCACTCGCATCGATTCCCGGTGGCTTCTATGCTCGCTATTCGGACGACATCGTGTTCGCGCATCCCGATGCAGCCGTGGTCCGGCAGGCGGCGGCCCGGCTCAAGGACGGTGTCTTCGCCCTTGGCCTGTCGCTCAACGCCCGCAAGAGTCGCGACTACTACCTCACGCGGGCGGGACACGCCTCGCCCGATTGGCCAGCTGCGAACGGAACGCAGGCCGTGCCGCTCCTGGGGCTGCAGGTGGGGGCGGATGCGACCGTGGGGCTGGAGCCGTCGAAGGCGCGTGAACTCGTCCGCGATATTCGACGACGCGCGTGGGCGGCTGCAGCGGCCGGCCGTGACGCCGACGAATCGGCACGACTGGCCTGCGCCGTGGTCCGGCGCGCGCTGGACGCGAGCGATCTGCAGATGGCCGCCCGGGCCGCCTCGCTGCTCCGGTACGTGGTCACGGATCGCCGCCAGCTACGGGAGCTGGACCACCGGATCGAGCGCGCCGTCGCGGGCGTCCTCGTGGGCGACCATTCGATCCGGGCGTTCCGGACGCTGCCACCCAGGGTCCTGCGCGAGCAATATGGGCTGCCGTCGCTCGTCGAGGTCCGGAATCGCGGTCGCGCGAGGAAGGCGCCGCCCGTCCGTGGCCCTCGAGTGGGCCGCAGCGCGAAGAGTGCACCGCGCGGCCGTGGTGGCCCGGTCGGGAGCCGAGGCGGCGCCGCGAGCCGAGGCGGCGCCGTGAGTGGAGTCGGCACCGCGAGCCAGCCGGCGGAGCCGGCGTGACGACCACCGAACGGGCCCTGGACGCCTGGTTCGGCCGCCAGGCGGCGCGAGAGCGCTCCACGGTCCGACTCGAGGACGCCCTGCTGGGCAGGCGGTTCGCGGCGTACTTCGTGCACCGCCTCAGGTTCTTCGGCATTCGCTACGCGGCGGCGACCGGCGTTCAGCTCGTCAAGGTCCTCGTCCTGCATCGGCTGCTGGGGACCACCGGATTCCTCGCCGTGATTGCGCTCGTCGCCACGGCGGGACTCCTTGGCGGCGGCTGGTGGGGAGCCCTCGAGATCCTCCGCGCCCGTGTGCGCGTCCTGTACCGCTTCGAATCGCCCATGGCGGTGGGCCGCGAGGTGGCGCGATGGATTGTCCGGGCAGTGCGTGTCGGCCTTGTGGTCGCAGTCGTGGCGGTGGCGTACCTATGCCTGCGCGTCGTCGTCGGCGCGGGCCTGACGCCGGTGGACCTGGCGGTGGCCGCCGTCCTCCTGCGCTCGGCGGTGGATCTGCCCATCCGCGCGTACCACGCCGGTGCCTTCGCCCTGCGGCGCGTGTACCGGCCCTGGGCGTCCATCCTCGTGCTTGAGGTGCTGGGCCTCGGTTCGCTCCTCGTGCTTGCGCCCGTCGTGGGCGCATGGGCCATCGGTGTATCCGAAATCGCCATGGCTGTGGCGTTCGGCACGATCGCGGTGCGGTACACGGCAAGGACACACCGGCTCCTTGGGATCGCGCCACACCGGCTGGTGTCCGTTGGTGCAGTGTTCCGTCCGTTCCGTCAACGGCGCGGACGCCGGGGGCCCGCTCCTCGTCGCACGGGTTCGGCCGGCGCCGCCGAGTTCGGGCTCGCGGCCCTTGCAGGGATGGCCATGAGCCTCGACAGCCTCGTCGTGCTGGCCGCCATCAGCGTCGGTGCGGCCGCCCGCGAGACGTGGCTGGCCGTGCTGATGGCAGGGATCGGGCCGACGATCCGGGCCGGCTTCGACTGGTCACAGCTCGTCTATTTCGACCTGAAGCGCCTCGATGCGCCGCTCTTCGCGAACCTCCGGCGGCGACTGGACCGGGCGTCGCTGGTCCTCGCCCTCGTCCTTGGGTGCCTGTTCTCGGCCGTCGCCGTGGCGGTGGCGTGGGGGCCGCTCGGCGTGCATGAGACGGCGATTGCCGTGCTGCCCCCGTTTCTCCTGGCGGCTTCGGTCCTGGGCCTGTCGCAGATGCAGGCGTTCACCGCAGGTGCCTGGCCGAGGGCGATCCTGGGAGGAGTCGTGATGATCACGGGCCTTGTGGGGCTGCGGCCGCTGGCCGAGATGGGCGTCGAGCCGCTGCTTGTGCTTGCCGTGACGGCTGCTGGTGCGGTCGCCGCCGTCCGACTGGGTGCACGGTTCGGGATTGCCGGTGGAGGCCCCCCGGACATCCTGCTGCCCACGGCGTGGCTGACGCGTCTCCGGACCGAGACCGGGCCGGTCGTGATCGGGGCCACGCGGATGCGTGCGCCCGAACCGAAGAGCGCCTCGGGCGCGCTGGCTGACCCGATGGTGCTGCGCGAATGGCGGGCGATGCAGCTTGGACGACGACTTGCCGGACGCGCGGGACGTCGCGGCGCAGTCACCGTGATCGATTCGGATCGGGTGGCGTGGTTCGTGCGAGCCGACCCACGTCCGGCGGTGACCTCACGGACGGTGGTGATGGAGGCGAGCGGCCGGGTCTCGGAGCTGTTCCAGGCGCGCGCGGAGTCGGGCCCGGCGGCTCTGGGGGTCGTGGCCGGCTGGCCGCTGTTCGCGCTCCTGCGGAAATCACGGGTTGACGCCGGCACGGCCGATGCCGCGATACGGGCCGACGCGGCCGATGCCGCGACACGGGCCGACGCGGCCGATGGTGCCAGTTTCGCCGGGCCGGACACCATCGTCGCGGACCTCGAGACCGAAATTGCGCGACGTTTCCATGCCGCGGTGCGGGGCGGGATCGTGGTTCGGCCGGACCGTGCGCCTCCTCCCGCGCTGGCGGGCCTCGACATCAACGAGCGCCGGGTGGTGTTGTGGGATGCCATTCGCCACGCGCGGCGGCTCTCCACGCGACCGGGTCACGGCGCCTGGGATGTGACGTCCTGGTGCCCCGACGGGACGCTTGGCCTCGTGTTCCTCGCGCCGCGGTCGGCCGGCCAGAGGGCGATCAGTCGATGGCGGCGACTCGTGCGGGCGGCGAACCTTGCCGCGGCGTCGGGCGGGCATCTGCCGGCAGAGCGATCGGCGTCTGAGGAGTTGACTCGGGGCGGTATTGTCGGCACGTCGACTCGGGGGTCGGCCCCGCCGGTTCTCGCGGCCTCGGCTGCGACGGAGTTCCGGCCCGGGTAGCGACTTTGGTCTTGCCCGGGCCCCCGGACGAAAGTGGGTTGCCTCCCGTCAGCGGTGGGTCCATCCCGTCGTCCAATCACCCGTCGGATCCGCCGGCTCCCGAGGCGACACCTGCCCCCGGCCTGCGTCGGAGGGCCGTCTACGACCTCCTCGTCGCCTGCGACGGAAGGCGCGGCCGCCGGCCCTGGCCGCCGGGGGCGATGTTCTCGTCACTCAGTCGTGGAGTGACTGCAAGACGCCCGGCCGTCGTCCGTCAGCGCGACCGGACGCTCCATCCACGCTCGCCCGGCGGGCCCGGGACCGCCGCGGGGGACCACAGTGGCACGTACCAGTCGCCGCACGACTGAGTGACGGGGAATCGGGCGCCGGCGCGAGATTGCAGTCGCTGGAAGGCTGAGTGACGGAAAACGGCCACCGGCCACCGGCCCCCGGCCACCGGCCCCCGGCCACCGACCACCGGCCACCGACCACCGTCACGCCGAGAACCCATTTGGCGTCTCCGACGTAGTATCTGGCAACACCTTCGGGCGCCGAACGACCTGTCGGCCTCCGTCACCCTGGGCGTGCCCTTCGCGGGAGCGCCGCCGCGAGGGCCCCACATGAGCAAGATCCAGGAATACGGTGAACGCGTCGTCGGCAACGTCGAGCGGGTCATCGTGGGCAAGCATCACGAGGTCAGGCTGGCGCTTGTCGCGCTCCTCTGCCGCGGCCACCTGCTGATCGAGGATGTCCCTGGAACCGGCAAGACCGTGCTCGCCAAGGCGATCGCCCGCAGCCTGGGATGCTCATTCCGCCGCATCCAGTTCACCCCGGACCTGCTCCCGTCCGACGTGACCGGGATCTCCATCTACAACCAGAAAACGCATGAGTTCGAGTTCCGGCCGGGCCCCATCATGGCCCAGGTGGTCCTCGCGGACGAGATCAACCGCGCGACGCCCAAGACTCAGTCCTCGCTGCTGGAGTGCATGGAGGAGCGGCAGGCGACCATCGACGGGGTGACGCACATGATGCCGGACCCGTTCCTGGTCATCGCGACACAGAACCCCATCGAGTACGAGGGCACGTTCGCGCTGCCGGAGGCGCAGCTGGACCGGTTCATGCTGCGGCTGCGGCTGGGTTACCCCGCGCCGCTCGAGGAGATGATGATCCTCGACGAGCAGAAGCGCACGCACCCGCTGGACGACCTGCAGGAGGTCCTGTCGGTCGAGGAGCTGCGCGAGCTGCAGACGGCGGTGCGCGAGATCTACGTGGACACCACGGTCAGCGACTACATCGTCCGGCTCGTGAACGCCACGCGCAATCATCCCGATGTCTACCTTGGCGCGTCGCCCCGTGGCTCACTCGCGCTCTACCGCGCTGGCCAGGCCTTCGCGGCCCTTGGGGGCCGAGACTACGTGATCCCGGACGACATCAAGCGTCTCGCCGAGCCGGCTCTCGCGCACCGCCTGATCATCAAGACCAGTTCGTCCATCCACGACGTGAATGCCGCCCAGGTCGTGCACGAACTGCTGGAAAGCGTCCCGGTCGAAGCACCTCATGGCACTGACCGCCCGGCCGCGCGGCCGCCCACTGCGGCTGCCGCCACCGGGCGCCAAACCGGCTCCGCGTAGCCTCCGCCCACCGTCCGCCGATTGCGGCCGTCACCCGGGCCGACCCACCGTCCGTCCCCCACCGCTCCACGCACAGGGCTCTCGGCTCCGCCTGATCCCGGTCCCTCACGTCTCCCGGAATCTCGCAGCGAAGGTCCCATGATCCGACGGATCCAGCTCCTGGCGCTCGCCGCGGTGGTCGTCGTGGCCGCATTCTCCACCGGCCTCCCGTTCCTGTTCTACCTCGTCTACCTGGGCGTCCTGGTGGTCGGCGGGAGCTACGTGCTGACCCGCCTGGCACTGGTCAACCTCGAGGCGGGCTACGCTGTGAGTCAGCTCTACGGCCAGGTCGGGGATCAGTTGCGGGTCACGTACACCCTGCGGAACACCGGCCTCCTGCCCAAGCCGTGGCTGGAGGTGCACAACCCCAGCACCCTGCCGGGCGGTCTTGCCGGACGCGCCGTCTCGATGGGCTCCCGCGGCGAGCGGTCCTGGCAGGTTCGGGTCCCGCTCGCACGGCGTGGCTCCTACCGGATCGACCCGCTGGACGTGCGCTCCGGGGACCCGTTCGGGTTCTTCGAGGCCGTAGCCTCGGTTGGGCACGGCGTGTCGCTGATCGTCTACCCGCGAGTGGACGCGCTGCCGCACTGGAGGCTTCCGACGGCCATGCTGGAGGGCAGCCATGCGCAACCCGTACGCACACTGCAGACCACGCCACTGGCAACCACCGTCCGACCCTGGGCTCCCGGCGACGCGTTCAACCGGATCCACTGGCGGACCACCGCCCGGCATGGCGAGATCCAGGTGAAGGAATTCGACCTTGAGCAGACCGCCGATGCGTGGATCTTCCTCGACCTGGATTCGCGCGTGCACGTGGGCGAAGGCGACGAATCCACGCTGGAGGTCGCCGTCCGCGCGGCCGCATCCATCGCGGATCGCGCCCTGAGTGAGAACCGCGCCTTGGGCCTCACGACCACGGGCCACCGGAACGGTGTGCTTCCGGCCGACCGGGGAAGCCGCCAGCATCTCAAGGTGATGCAGTTGCTGGCCGCAGTGGACGCCGACGGCACCATGCCCCTGTTCGATTCACTGGTGCAGGGGCTGCCCCGACTCCGACGCGGAATGACGGCCGTGGTCATCACGCCGTCCGTGGATCTTGCGTGGATCAGACCTCTGGCCAGTCTCCGGTCACGAGGGGTCAGTTCGGCGGTGGTAACGCTGGATGCCGCCAGCTTTGCGAAGGCTGCCGCGGGTGCCGCGGGTGCCGCGGGTGCATCCCGGGACCGGATGCAGGACCGCCCTTTGCCCATCGTCCCGGATACCCAGCAGGTGCGGGCTCTGCGTCACGCCCTGGCGGAATACGATCTCCGCACCTACCGGGTGAGCGCCGGAAGCCGCCTGGCCGAGGTCCTGGCCCAGTGACCGGCCCACGGCAGACGCCGGCCGAAGGGCACGACCTCGACATGTTCGTCCCCCTGCCAGGACTGGAACGTCGGGGGGCTGCCCGCATCCGCAGCCCGCGCCTCAGCCTCCGCCTGCCGGCGCCACCGGCCGAAGGCTGGAGTTCGGTAGCCCTGCTGGTCGGGATGGGCCTCACCTTCGGCTGGTCGATGGACGACGCCCGCTGGGTGCTGGGCCGCGGCGATCTCACGGACTACATCCCGTGGGCGGTCGCACTGGGGATCCTGTGGTCGTTCATCGCCGCGTCGGCCGGCTGGTCCCGCTGGCTCAGCCACGGCCTGGGCGCGCTGTTCGCGGCGCTGATCGTGCCGTTGATCGTGGGATCGAGCCTCGTGGACCCGGGCAACCGCTCCCTGCACGACTGGTACATCGCGACGGCTTCAGCGACCATCCAGGCCTATCTCGATCTCACTTGGCGCGGGCATGCGCTCACGCAGCAGTACGGCCACTATGTCCTGATCCTGGGCCTGCTCGCGTGGGCCACCGGCCAGTTCGCCGGGTACGCCATGTTCCGCCACCGGCGGCCCATGACAGCCGTGGCCACCCTTGGCATCGCATTGCTGCTCAACATGTCCATCACCATCCAGGACCAGCTGCCGTACCTCGTGATCTTCAGTCTCGCCGGGCTCTTGTTCCTCATCCGCGTGAATGCCGTCCACGAGCAGAGCGACTGGGTCCGCCAGCGCCTGGGTGACCCCCGTTCCGTGGGCAGCCTCTACATCCGTGGCGGGGTTGCGTTCGTGGCTGTCGCGGTCGCCGGATCGCTGTTCCTCACGGCCGGCGCATCGTCCGCTCCGCTCGCGGGCGCCTGGAGCGGGGTGGACCAGACCCTGATCAACTTCGGGACGCAACTGCAGCGCTACCTGCCGGGCGGCGGGCCCGGGACGAGGATCACCGGTCTCGCATTCGGTTCCAACGCGCCGATCACCGGTCGCTGGGTGACCGACGTGACGCCAGCACTGCAGATCACGGTGCCCCGGGGCGACCAGCACGCCTATTACTGGCGCGCCGTCGCGTACGACCATTTCGACAACACCGGCTGGAGTTGGACCCGCGAGACGACAGCCGAGCGAGCCGTCTCGACGGGCGTCCTCGACACCACGCAGGAGGGCAGGGACCTCGCCCCCGTGCTGCGCCAGGTGACGTTCGCCGTGCAGCAGTTGGGGTTCCGCGGAGCCACCGTGTTCAGCCCCGGCAGCCCCGGCAAGGTGGACCGGCGCTCGTCACTGACGCTGATCGAGGGCAAGTACTTCGGCGCCCTGGACCTGGCCGGCGGGCGCCGTGTTGCCGGCTTCCGGGGTCACCCCCGCTCCCAGCCGGGTCGTGAGCGAGGATGAG
>JANPDJ010000312.1:0-2017 GCA_031431395.1 Chloroflexota bacterium
TTCCGATCGCTTCCGTTGGTTTCCGTTGCGCGGATCATCGCATTCCTGCGGCGCTCACGATGCCCCGCCGGATTGTCGGACAATGGGCCATCCACGCCGCAGGAGGAGGGTGCATGCGCGTCGTTGATGACCATGTCGTCCATCGCAACCCGCATCCGAACCATCGCCCGGAAACCGTTTCAGGGTCCACGCTCGCCTGGGGCCGCCCCGGGACGTCCGCGCCGCTGCTGCTCAACGCGTTCCGGAGCGGGCTGGCCAGGATGAGCCCGGACGGCCGGATCGCCCTTCGCGCATCAGAGGATCTCGGCGCGACCTGGCGCGAGGTCGCATCGCCGTTCGGAGGACTGCCGCAGGATCCCATTGCCGCGGAATCCGGGCCGCATCTCGGCGGATCGGCCGATGGGACCACGCTCCTCATGGCATGCCGGATGTGGATCGTCTCGCCGGGTGATCCTCGCTGGAACGAGGAGGCCGCCGGCGTGATCGGGGCGGACTGCGTGGCGACCAGGGCACCGGCCGGCGGAGACTGGGAAGCGCCGGTTTCGTACGACTTCAGCCGCCATGCCGACGAGTGGGCCATCCCGTGCGGACCGCCCCTCGCGCTCGACGCTGGACGTGGTCCGGAGTGGATCTTTCCCATGGAGCGCCACGCGCTGGCGCACGTGCCGCACTGGCTGCGGCGCTATCACGCGTTCGCCGTCTTCTCGCACGACGACGGCCGGACGTGGGAGGACCCCATCCCCACGATCAACGATCCCGACGAGCGCCTCGCCTACTACGACCAGCGCATGGTGGAGTTGCCGGACGGGCGCCTGCTCACGATGGCGTGGGTCCATGACGTCGTGGACGACGTGACCCTGACGGCACGCGCCGCGTACAGCGCCGACCGCGGGAGGACGTGGTCGGCACCGTTCGATACGAAGCTCCAGGGTGGACCGATGAATCCCCTGCTGCTGGCCGACGGCCGGCTCATCGCCGTCTTTGCCCGCCGGACCGCCCCGAACGGGATCCGCGCCGTCCTGTCCGAGGACGACGGCGCCTCCTGGCAGGTGGACGACGAACTCGTGCTGTGGGACGAGACCACGCGACGCGTCGCGGGCGAACGCGCCGCCGACCTTCATCGCGCGCCCGCAGACCCGTCGCTCTGGGGCACCATGTGGGGCTGGACGTTCGGAACGCCCACCGCCGTGCAGGCACCCGATGGCTCGGTCCTCGTGACGTTCTTCGCGTCGGGGTTCGATGGCGTCACCGTCATCCGTTGTGTGAGGCTGGAACTGTGACCAGACCCGGATCCGTGGCCGGCGAGGCGATCGCCATGGGCGTTCACGGCGGCGCCTTCAACATCCCGGTGGAACAGCACGAAGCGCACCGGCTGGGTTGCCGTCGGGCACTGGAGCGGGGTCTCGAAGTGTTGCGTGGCGGTGGCTCGGCGCTCGACGCCGTGGAGGCCGCCGTGCGGGTGATGGAAGACGACGGCACGTTCGATGCAGGCCGCGGCTCCTTCCTCGACGAGGACGGCAACGTCTCGCTCGACGCCGGGATGATGGACGGGACGACACTCAACACCGGCTCCGTCGCGGCCGCCATGGGCGTCCCGAACGCCGTTTCGCTGGCGCGGGCGGTGCTCGAGTCTCCGCATGCCGTGATCGTTGGCGACGGCGCGCGGCGGTTCGCGGAGCGGCACGGCGTGGCGGTCTGCGACCCGGCCGAGATGGTCCATCCCCGCGAACGCGCACGCTGGCTCGCTGCCGGCGGGGGCGAGGCGCGGCCGGGCTGGGCGGCCCAGATGTTCGGCGACACGGTGGGCGCCGTGGCCCGCGACAGGTACGGCCGGATCGCGGCCGCAACATCGACGGGCGGCAGCCCGGGCAAGCCCAGGGGACGCGTCGGCGATTCGCCGTTCATCGGCGCAGGCCTCTACGCGGACGACCTCGCCGGTGCCTCCTCCACGACGGGACACGGAGAGCTGATCATCCCGTTGGTCTGGGCGAAGGAGTCCGTGGACCTGATGCGCGGC
>JANPDJ010000313.1:0-2812 GCA_031431395.1 Chloroflexota bacterium
CCCGTACGTCCGGCTCCCATGGCCGCTCGGCCCGCTCCAGTCTCCCCTGCCCCGGTCGCCCCTGCCCCGGTCGCCTTTGCCCCGATTGCTGAGAATCCCCTCGCGACCAAGCGCGAACGGGGGTCGCAGCCGGCCCCCGCCGTCAAGCCTGCACCCGATGCCAACGAATTCGAGGTTCGGGACCTCGCCGCGCGCCTGGACGCGTGGGTCCCTGGGGCAGCCCCCGAACGGCCCGCCAAACCGACGCGCATGCCGTCCCTGGGCGGCCGCGGACCCTGGTCGCGACGCGCCGTTCCCGAACCCGCGCCGTCCGCCGGTCCGCGACAACTGCCCGCGACGCTGATCGCGACGGATCCGGCCGAGTTCCAGAAGCTCCTGGCCGAAGTCGAAGCCGCGCTGGACGCGAGCGAAGCTCTGGCAGCCGAACCGGTGACCATGGCTCTCGAGCCATGGGCCAGCGTCGGCAGTCCGGCGGCCGAGCCGATCGAACCGGCTGCCGAACCCAAGCCCGTACCCGCGTTCATCTCGGCTGCGGCAGCCGGCCTCGAACCGGCTGCGACCATCGAGTCGGCAATGCTTGCTGACGTCGCACCGGTTTCGCTCGTACAGCCCGAGCTGCTGGCCGCTGTCGAGCAGGTCCCGCTGGCCGATGAGCCCAGCGTCGACGAACTCGAGCTCGCGGCAGAACCCATCGCAGCCGTCGCGACCGAACCCCTGGGTGTTGTCGAGATCATTCCCGTCGCGGTCGCGGTGGACGAACCCGCCATGGCCGAGGCACCCGCTGCGCCCATCACGGCCCATCTGGAACCGGCGGCAGCCGCAGCACCCCCGGCGCCTGCACCTGTGGTCGCGCCTGTCGGGCCGGTGATCTCGGAAGCACCGTCCATCGCCCCTGCGCCCCCCGCTGTCCCGCCCGCCGCTGTCCCGGCACCCGCCCCGGCACCCGCCGCTGTCCCGGCGCCCGCCCCTGCGCCGGAACCGGTCTGGTGGATCGTGGCGCCAGAGCGCGAACCAGGGCCCGGACTGGACCGCGCATTTCAGCCGACGTGGGCGCGAACCGCCACACCCGACCCGGTCCCGGAACCCAGCCACGTGCCTGTGAGCCAGCCGCCACTCCCTGTTCCCGGCGTACGGGACGGCGCCGGGAACCGGACAGACACACCATTCCGGGCCAATGGGTCCCCCCCGCCAAAGGTCGCGCCGTCGGAGACGGTCTGGGCCGCGTCAACGCGCGACGTGCTGAATGTCCCGGGTTCGGGCGTCCAGGCGTGCATATCGTGCGGGCTCGCACTGTCGGCTGCGGCGCGTTTCTGCCGCCGCTGCGGTTCGCCTCAGCAGGCGTCGTCGCGCTGACGCTCAGTCAGGAGGTGGGCCGGGTCCGACGGGCGCGAGACGCCACCGGGGGCATCGACTCGATCGCATCTCCCGCTCCGGCACCGACACTCCGGAGGTCGGCCGTGGCGAGCGTTGGGTCCGCAGCCGCATGACGCACCGCGCGCCGGGCGTCGATCCCCCTGACAAGTTCCATCAGCGAGCGGCCCAGCAGCGACCCGGGACGGGTGAACATGAACGGTGCACCCGTGTTCACGGCGGTGATCGCCGTTCCGAACTCGTTGATGATCGCGTAGTCGATGGACCGCTCCAGGGCGCTCTCCACGCCACGGACGCTGATGCCACCGGCCGCGTTGGCACGATTCAGAATGAGCGTGATCTTGTCAGGCTCCCATCCCAGGCGACTCACTGTCTCCAGGAGCATGCGGACGTCCTTGACGCTCGGCAGATCCGGCGCCATGACGACCATGACCGAATCCGCACTGTCGAGCACGTGGAGCGTCGTCTCGTCAAGACGGCTCTCGACGTCCACCAGCACGAAGTCGTACTGCGGACGCAGCAGCCCCAGGATCTTGGGCAGGTCGTCGTGGCGGACGTGGTCCGCGGATTCCGGCGTGGGCGGCGAGAGCAGGAGATCCACTCCGGACGAATGCTGGACCATGACGCTCTTCAGCAGGTCCACGTCGATCGTGGGGGCTGTGACCGCATCGACGATGGTCTTCCGGTCGAGGCCCAGGTCCAGGAAGATGCGGTGATCACCGAACTGGAGACGTCCGTCCACGAGAGCCACGCGTCGCTGCAGTTCACGGCGGAGGGCAATCGCGGAGTTGACCGCGAGTGTGGTCGTCCCGGCGCCGCCCTTCGCTCCGTAGAACGCGATGATGCGCCCGGCCACGGGGGCGGCCACATCCGGGGGCCCGAACCGGACCAGCAGGCTCCGAATCCTGGCCACGAGTTCGCGTGGATCAACGGGTTGGCTCAGCTGCGCGTCAGCGCCCGCTCGGAACACCTTGACCCGTTCATCCGCATCGCTGGTGACCGTCACCATGACGATGGGGACGTGGTCGCTCCCCTCCTGGGCACGAACACTGGAGGCCATCTCGTACGCTCGGCCGCGCGGCAGCGAGGCGTCCAGGAGGATCAGGTCCGGCTTGTCGCGCTTCCACAGCTTCAGGCCGGCAGAGTGGTCCTTCGCGAGGCTGACCTCGTATCCCTGATCGCGGCAAGCCTGGGCGAACAGCCGCTGCGTGCCGGAATCAGCGTCAACGATGAGGATCCTGATGGGCATGGGCTCCAGCGAATCTCGTAACTTCGGGGAGGCGGAATTCGCTGGAGTATACCTGCGCGCCCGTTCTGGGCCACCGGCGAAGGTGCGGCGCGACAGCCACAACCAGGCCAGTATCGAGCCACCGCCGATGGCAAGGCTGATCAACTGGCCCCCGCGCAGGGGACCCAGGACCCCCGGGTCGCGCCATGCGAA
>JANPDJ010000314.1:0-8916 GCA_031431395.1 Chloroflexota bacterium
GCGCGGCCACCGTCGCCCCAGCGCGGCCACCGTCGCCCCGGCGCGGCCTCAGACAACCTTCGGCCTTAGACCAGTCTGAGTGTCTCGATGCCCGGTTCGCCAGGCGGGTACTGGGGGTTCATGTCGTCGAGCGTCTCGGCCACGATGTGCGCCACGGCCAGGTTGCGGAACCACTTCTTGTCGGACGGGACGATGAACCAGGGCGCCCACGACGTGGAGCAGCGGGACAGCGCGTCCTCGAATGCCGCGGTGTACGAGTCCCAGAGTTTCCGCTCCTCGATGTCCGCGGATTTGAACTTCCACCGC
The DNA here is from genome assembly GCA_031431395.1 of Chloroflexota bacterium. GTDB lineage: Bacteria > Chloroflexota > Limnocylindria > Limnocylindrales > CSP1-4 > VGPE01. The sequence continues at coordinate 307 of JANPDJ010000314.1, forward strand.
TTCGTGGGGTCGTCGATCCGGTCCTGCATCCGCTGCAGCTGCTCCTCGGGCGAGATCAGCAGGAAGAACTTGAGGATCGTCGTGCCCTCGTCGGCGAGCAGCTTCTCGAACGCGTTGATCTGCTCGTAGTGGCGGCGCCATGCCTCCTCCGGCGCGAAGCCGTGGACCCGGACCACCAGCACTTCCTCGTAGTGCGAGCGGTTGAAGATGGCGATCTCCCCCTTGCCCGGGGCCCGCTGGTGGATGCGCCACAGGTAGTCGTGTGCGGCCTCGGGGGCCGTGGGAACCTTGAAGCTGGCGACGGACACGCCCGCCGGATTGAAGCCCGACATGACATGGGAAACGGTCCCATCCTTGCCAGACGCGTCGATTCCCTGGAGGACGATGAGCAGCCCGCGCTTCGACTCGGCGAACAGGCGCTCCTGGAGGCCGGCCAGCCGTTCGATGTCCCCCACCGTGTCGTCGTCCGCGTCGTCCCTCGACCGCCCGAACGTCTCCGCGGGGTCCCATTTCGAAAGGTCAACGCGCGATCCGGGCTTCACGCGGAGTCGCTCGCGAAGCGACTTCCCGGTTGACGACCTGTTCGGCATCCAACTCCTCGCTGCTCCGGGTGGAGCACCATCCTAGAATGCGTGCCAAGCGATCAGGTCACCTGCCGGTGCGCGACCGGCCCCATGCAAGTCGGAAACGTCCCGCGGCCGCGACCATCCAGCCCCAGGCCGCGCCCGGCTGGCCCAACTGAGCAGCACATCCCGCCCGAAACCGGAACCAGGAGCAGACGATGACCACGATCACCGGCACCAAGCCCCATCCGATCTTCCTGGCCGGCCGCTGGGTCGAATCGCCGGATCCGCTGATCGTGCACAACCCCGCCGACCCGTCCCAGCCGGCCGGGTCGACGTTCTACGCCACGGAAGCCCAGTACGAGGTGGCCGTGGAGGCGGCGGTCGCGGCCTTCGAGGTCACGCGGAACCTGCCCGCCTACGAGCGTGGGGCGATCCTCCGGAACATCTCCAGCGGCATCAAGGCCCGGCGGGAGGAACTCGGACGACTGATCGCCTCGGAAGCGGGCAAGCCGCTCCGGGACGCCCTCACGGAAGTGGACCGGGCCGTCCTGACGTTCCGCCTTGGAGCAGAGGAAGCGGAGCGGATCTACGGTGAGGTCATCCCGCTGGACCTGCTGGCCTCGTCGAAGGGCCGCGTGGGAATCACCCGGCGATTCCCTATCGGCCCCGTTGCGGGCATCTCCCCCTTCAACTTCCCCCTGAACCTCGCCGCGCACAAAGTGGCCCCGGCCATCGCGTCGGGCAACCCCATCGTGCTGAAGCCGCCGTCCAAGGACCCCCTGGTGATGCTCACCGTGGCGGAGATCATCGAGGAGGCAGGCGCACCGGCCGGTTCGGTCAGCGTGCTGCCCATGACGCGTGAGCTGGGCGACCGCATGGTGGCGGACGACCGCTTCAAGCTGCTCTCGTTCACCGGCTCACCGTCGGTGGGCTGGCGGATGAAGGAGCGGGCCGGCAAGAAGCGCGTGGTCCTGGAACTCGGCGGCAATGCCGGCGTGATCGTCGATGCGACCGCGGACCTCGACTGGGCCGTCCGGCGGACCCTCGTCGGGGCGTTCTCCTACTCCGGCCAGGTCTGCATCAGCGTGCAGCGCATGTTCGTCCACGAGGCCGTGTGGGACCAGTTCATGGAGCGATTCGTGGCCGGCGCGAAGGCGCTGCGTGTGGGCGACCCGCTGGACGCTTCCACGGACATTGGCCCCATGGTGGACGCCGCCGCCGCCTCCCGGACCCAGCGCTGGGTGGACGAGGCCGTCGCGATGGGCGGCAAGGTTCTCCTGGGCGGCACCGCGAACGGGACGTTCTTCCCGCCCACGATCCTCGCGGACGTGCCCATCACAGCCCAGGTCTGCTCCAACGAGGCGTTCGCCCCACTCGTCGTGGTGTTCCCGTTCCGGGACCTCGACGACGCCATCCGGCAGGTCAACGATTCGTTCTTCGGCCTCCAGACCGGCATCTTCACGAACGACCTTGCGGGGGCGTGGCGCGCGTTCCACGACCTCGAGGTGGGCGGCGTGATCGTGAACGACGTACCCACCTACCGCATCGACAACATGCCTTACGGCGGCGTGAAGGACAGCGGCTTCGGCCGCGAGGGGATCCGCTGGGCGATCGAGGACATGACCGAGATCCGCATCATGGTGATGGCCCAGCCGCAGTAACGGGCCTGCCGCAGGGGCATCGCTCGCGGCCACCCATCGCCCGCCGCAGGTCGAAGACGACGATTCTCCGCGGTTCCGTGCCGTCGGGTTCGTTCCCGCACAGCAGGGCATCCTCGGGCCGGGGCTCCCGCGGGGCCCGTTCGGACACCTGCAGGCCCTGGGACCTGATACGGACGATTGGGTAGGCAATCCAGCAGCGTTCGCTGGCGGTCGCCGTCGGCACTACGTTAACTGCACGACAACGGGCGCACCGCCCGTAGACCTGCGGCGAGTCGCTCTCCACCCTTGTGACCCGTCTCTGCAGGTCGAATCCCCCCGGAAGGCGCGTGCGCCCGGACCAAGGTACTGGGCTCATGAGCCAAGGGTCCTATGGATTCCCTACGGGTTATGAACCTTACTTCTGGCCGAAGGCACGAGGTACGAGCGGTTGTTGACCGCCGTTTGCCGGAATGCCCACGCCAGGCGCCGTGGCTCGCGGCAACATTGAGGTTTCACCAGATGACAGCTCCTGCAATCCATGTGCCCCGCGGGGCGGCTGCCCGCCCCCTGCTCGCTGTAGCCACCGTTGTGCTGGCTATCACGAGCCTCGGGGCGGGGATCTTCTCGATGGCCTACTTCACCAGCACGGCAGCGGTCAGCGCCAACACCTTCACGGCTGGCACCGTGGTGATCAGCACCAGTCCCACGACGGCGCTCGTGACCTTCACCAACATGCTGCCGGGCGATACGGTCACGGCACCGCTGACGGTCTCCAACACGGGCACCGCCCAGCTGCGCTACGCGGTCAGCGGCGCAAGCACGAATGCAGACACACTGGGTCTTCGGACGCAGCTGCTGCTCGTCGTGAAGACCGGCGTGACGACCTGCACCAACGCGGGCTTCGCCACGGACGGCACGATCGTCCGGACGTCGATTGCGCTGGGTGCCACCACGACGGTGATCGGCGATCCCACGCAGGGCTCGCAGACCGGCGACCGGACCCTCAACGCGGCCGCGAACGAGGTCCTGTGCTTCCAGGTGAGCCTCCCGTCGGGGACCACGAACGCTTACCAGGGCAGCGCCACGACGACCACGTTCACGTTCGACGCTGAGCAGACCGCCAACAACCCGTAACCCCCAACCAGGATGCTCACGGCGGCGGTCCGGCAATGCCCGGGCTGCCGCCGTTCCATCTCTCGAAGGAAGGCCACCAGATGCCCGCACCGTTGACGATCGCCAGGCGCACGCTGCTCGTAGGGTGGGTCGCCCTGATCGGCCTCGTGCTGGCCATCGTCCTTTCGACGCATGTCGCCGGCGCGCTCGGATACCGCGTGGTCATCATCACCGGCTCGTCGATGGCGCCTGCCATTCCGCTGGGCGCCCTGGTATTCGAGCAGGCCGAGCCAGCCACCCAGCTCGCGGTGGGCGACTCGGTCACGCTTGCACTTCCGCATGGCTCCATCGTGACGCACCGCGTGACGCGCACGGTCACCATGGACGGCAAGGTCTGGCTCGAGGCGAAGGGCGACGCCAATGCCGAGCCGGATGTCGCGCTGTACCCTGCCTCCGCGGTGACCGGCGTCGTCCGATTCCACATTCCGCTGGCGGGCTTCGCCCTGGCGTTCCTGGGGATCCCATCGGGCATCCTCAGCGTCGTCTCGATGATGGGTTCCCTGCTTGCCGCAAGGTGGTTGCTCGAGGAGGTCGACGCCGACCGTCGGGAGCGCGTTCCTGCCGCGTCGCGGGACCTGACCGGTCATGGCCTCCCCGCGTAGATCCCTGGCCCTGGCGCTCGTCGCGCTCGGCGTGTTGCCGGGCCTCGCGCTGGGCACTGGCGTTGGCTGGTCCATCGCCCGGCTGACCAAGACGGTCGCGGTCGCCGCCAACACGTTCACCGCGGCAGCCTCCTTCGATACCGTCGCTCCGACGGTGTCCGCGTCCGTGATCGCCAAGGCCGCGGGGACCGGTCTCTACTTCGCTTCCTTCATCAAGCAGGGCGGGACGTACTTCGTCTACGCGAACGCCACGGACGCCGGCAGCCCAGCCAGCGGCATCGCGACGATCAAAGCCGATGTCAGCGCCATCACGACCGGGTCCACGGCCGTGTCGCTGGCGGCCGGCTCATTCTCGGTCCAGGGCGTGACCTACGGCTTCCGGTCCGCCTCGCTCACCGCGAATGGCACGCTCAGCGCCGGCTCCAAGAGCTACACGCTCACGTCCAGGGACGTCGCCGGCAACAGCCGCCTCCAGACCGGCTTCACGGTCAGCGTGGACAACACCGCGCCCACGGCCACCGACATCCAGTGCGTCAACGGCGGCGCGACCCTGGGCAGGATCGAACTGGCTGATGTCTGCACATTCACGTACAGCGAGATCATCGACCCGGAGAGCATCCTTGCCGGCTGGACGGGCGCATCCACAAACGTTGTCATGCGGTTCACGAACAACTCGAGTGTTGACCCGATGACTGTCTGGAACGCTGCCAACACCAGCCAGTTGCCCATGGGCACGGTCAACACCAACGGGAACTACGTGAGCACCGCGGTCACGGCCGGCGCGTCCGGCACCGCGTCCACGATGGTGCTCAACACAGGCACGAACAAGATCACGATCACGCTGGGAACGGTTGCCGGCACGCTCAGCACCATCGCCAGCTCCACCACGGCTTCCTGGACGCCATCCGCGTCGGCGTTCGACCGTGCAGGCAACGCGATGTCCACGACGGCACGAACGGAGACGGGCACCGCCGACATAGACTTCTGATCCTCGTCCGGCCTGGCCGGCAGAAGCGGCGTCGCACACGCCGAAGCCGTCGACGTTCGTCCCGGGGCCGGCAACAAAGGGCACCGCAGGGCGCGTCAACGCCCCGGTCGGGCGCCACGTCCGCGCCCAGGGCCGCCTCCAGGTAATGCGACCCGTGACTCGTGGGGGCGTCTCGTCGTTCGCCGAAGTCCATTCCCCGCCCACTGCGGAAGATGCCTAGACTCTGTCGCGTGATAGGCAACCAGCCGCCAGTCCGCCGTGGCACAGGGAGCGCCAGCGACCTCCTGGTGCAATGCCTGGAGTCCGAAGGCTGCGAGTACGTCTTCTCCGTTCCCGGCGAGGAGACGATGGACGTGCTGGACGCGCTCTCGCGGTCCCCTTCGATCCGGCACATCACGACTCGCCACGAGCAGGGTGCCGCATTCATGGCCGACGTGTACGGCCGGCTGACCGGGCGGTGCGCCGTGGCGATGGCGACGCTGGGCCCCGGGGCCACCAATCTGATCACCGGCATCGCCGATGCGTACCTGGACCACGCTCCTATGGTCGCCCTCACGGGCCAGGTGGGGACGGAGAAATTCCACAAGGAGGCGCACCAGCTGGTGGACGTGGTGGGCATGCTGGCGCCGATCACGAAGTGGAACCGGCGCGTGGAGCGTGTCGACACCATCCCGGAGGTCGTCCGCAAGGCGTTCCGCATCGCACGGATGGAGAAGCCCGGGCCGACGCACATCGAGCTGCCGGAGAACCGCGCCTCCCTGCCGCCCGAATCCGGTGAAGCCGTGCAGCCGCTGTCGCCCACACCGGCGTACTTCCCCGAGCCCACGGATGAGGCCATCGAGCACGCCGCAGAGCTGCTGGCCGGCTCTGCCCGGCCGATCATCCTCGCCGGCAACGGGGTCCTCCGCCGGCGTGCGTCGCCGGCGCTCCGTGCTCTCGCGCGGGGCCTTCACATCCCGGTGGCGGCGACCTTCATGGGCAAGGGCGCGATGGACGACCGCTCACACCTCTCGCTGATGGCCGTCGGGCTGCAGGCGCGCGATCACGTCCTTACGGGGTTCGACCGGGCGGATCTCGTCGTTTCGGTGGGGTATGACCCCGTGGAGTACGCTCCCACGCTCTGGAACCCCGACGGACGCAGGCCGATCATTCACATCGACACGCAGCCGGCCGAGGTGGATTCGCACTACCAGCCACGGGTCGAGCTGATCGGCGACATCGACGGCTCGCTCCGCCGGCTGCTCGAAGCCGTGCAGCCCCAGGGCGTCGGCGGCCGTTCCGCCTCCGAGCGCCACGAATCGCGCGAGACACTGGTCCACGCGGACCTCCGGCACCGGCTGCTGGCGGAGCTTGACGCGTATTCGTCGGATGAAGGCTGGCCGATTCGGCCGCAGAAGGCGATCGCGGACCTTCGCCGTGCGCTGGAGCCGCGGGACATCGTGGTGTCCGACGTGGGCGCCCACAAGATCTGGGTGGCGCGCCTGTACCCGGCATACGAGCCGAACACCGTCATCATTTCCAACGGGTTCGCTGCGATGGGAATCTCGCTCCCGGGGGCGATCGCAGCGTCGCTGGTGCACCCGGACCGTCGCGTCGTGGCGCTCACGGGCGACGGTGCGTTCATGATGAACTCACAGGAACTGGAAACGGCGAAGCGCATTGGTGCTCGGATCTGCGTGGTCATCTGGCGAGACGATGAGTATGGTCTGATCAACTGGAAGCAGCGGGTCGAGTTCGGGCGGCCGTTCGGAGTCTCTTTCGGCAACCCGGATTTCGTGGCGTATGCCGAATCGTTCGGGATCCCGGGGTTCCGACCCTCCTCGTCCGCGGACCTGTACCCCACGCTGATGCGGGCGCTCGCCATCGACGGACCATCGGTCGTGGACGTGCCCATCGACTACCGCGAGAACCTCCGCCTCACAGATCGCCTTGGCGCACTGGCGGCGGAGTAGGGACCTGGGCGAGCCGCCACGTGCCTGACCAGACGGTCGCCGACCCGCCTGAGAAGCGGCGATCGCGGGTTCGGCTCGGTCGTATGGCCGCGGCACCTTCATCGGCACCGCCCGGTCGCCCGGGCCCGCCCGGTTGTTCCGCCCAGGGATTTCGGGTTCGCCCAGTCCTTCGGGCTCCTGCGCCCCGGTGCTCTATCGCAACGGTTGCCCCAACCGGAGGTCGTGCACCGTCGCCCGCGAGCCGCGTTCCGCCAGCGCACGGCGCAGCGCCGCGGGCGTCCCCGCGAGGATCGGAAACGTCCCGAAGTGCATCGGGATGACGTCGGTCACGCCCAGCATCTCTACCGCGAAGGCAGCTGACCGCGGGCCCATCGTGTAGTGCCCGCCGATCGGCAGGAATGCGGCCTGCGGCCGATACAGCTCACCGATGAGTCGCATGTCGGAGAACACGTCGGTGTCGCCGGCGAAGTAGAACCGGAAGCCGTTCTCGAGCGTCACGACGAACCCCACCGGTTCGCCGAGGTAGACCGGGGCATTGCGGTCATCGTTCCAGTCGCCGGCCGAGTGTTCGGCGCGGACCATGGCGATGCTGACACCGTGGTGCTCAACCGTTCCGCCCTTGTTCATGCCCGTGATCGCGTCCGGGCCGCCCGGCAGACGCGCGCCCATCCAGAGGCTCAACTCGTGGATCCCGGGCCAGAACGGACGGAGCCGCGCAGCGAGCTGCACCGCATCGCCGATGTGGTCACTGTGCCCGTGCGTCACCAGCAGGATGTCGCACCGGTCCACCGAATCGGCCGACCGGGTGCTCGTCGGGTTCCCGAACCACGGGTCGAAGAGCATCGTGAGCCCGCCGGGCGTCTGGACCTCGAAACATGCGTGGCCGTACCACGTGATGCTGGTCTGTCCGTCGAGTGCCATCGCAGCGCACCTCCTTGGGCACCATCGTAGGTCCGACGCGCCGTGCGACGGGCTCGGGCCCGGGGTTGGACGGCGGCCGCGCCGTACACTTCGCGGCGCAGTGCCGGCCCAGCAGATCGCCCAGAACCTGGCCTACATCAACTGGACCGTGCTCGTCGGGCTCGGGCTGGGGTCGTTCGCGGCCGTCGTGGTGGCTCGCGAACGGGCGGGCGCTCCGCGCGGCTACCTGGCGTTCACCGCGCTCTGTGCGGCCGCCTTTGCAGCGCTTGCATGGCTCTCGGACGGCGCCATCCCGGTCGCTGTGGTGGGCGCGGCGGCCACCGGCGGAGCGGCGACTGGGGCAGGTGCCGCCCCACGCCTGGCCACGGATCCGCTGGTCGACCAGGTGCGCGGCGCCGGCCTCGCCGTCCTCGCGATCTCGGCGGCCGCCTGGGCCATCGCCGCGCGCCGCGCCAGCCCGTCCATCCGGTTCGCGGCCGCCGCCGGCCTGGCCGGCGGCGCCCTCGCGCTCGCGGCGGCGGCGTACGGCTGGGGCGGCGGCATCATCCCCGGCCTGTCGCTGCTTGCGCAGCTGAGTGTCCTGTCCGCGGCGACGGGCGGGGTCTTCGCCGCGATGATCCTGGGCCACTGGTACCTGGTCAGCCCCAAGCTGGGCGAGCGACCTCTCGTGCTGCTCGCGCGGCTCCTGCTGTGGGTCCTCTGTCTCCAGTTGGCGCTCTTCGCCGCCTGGGTCGCGACCGGCCTGGGAACGGGCACAGCGCCGTTCGG
>JANPDJ010000315.1:0-19803 GCA_031431395.1 Chloroflexota bacterium
TCTTCGGCCCGCCGGCACAGGGCGACTGGACCGCTGACCACACGACCGTGGGACAGGCGTTGCTGGACGCGGTGGACCTCGCCGGTACGTTCCAGTACCCAAGCCGGGTGCTGCGCTTCCCGATCGCCGCCACGACGCTCGAGTTCCGGCCGAACGTGTGGATCGACCTGCCAACGAGTGTCGTGCCGAGGAAGATCGAGCTTGCCGCGATGATGACGCGCGGCCTCGAGGACGAATGGCCGCGGAACCTCGTCGAATGGGAAGTTGGCCAGGGCCTCCGCTACTCGCTGGGGATCGGCTGGCCGTCCGAGCACGCTGAGGCCTTCGACGCGCTGTTCGCCGTGCCGTTCAAGCGACTCCCGCCGCCCGAGGACCTGCCGGGCGACGCGACCCGCACTGCGCCGAAGGTGGACGCGCTGACCGAGGGGATTGATCTCTCCGCCAGGTGATCGCCAGGCGAGCCGATGATCTCCGGCATTCGCTGGTGGATTGCGCGAGCTCACTTGAGGTCCCGCGGCACCGAATCAGGGCGGTCTTCAACGTAGGGTCAGTGGCCTGCGATGGGCCCGAGGCAGGCCACCGCCTGTGGCGACGGCGTTGATCTCCGCCATTCACAGCACGACTGGAAGAGGCTGGTCAGGCAGCCCGGGCACCACCTACCCGTCCCACGACTGGTACGCGCCAATCCGCCATTGGCGGACCGCCTGAGCCACGCCGATCGTGCACGAATTGCGGTCGCAACGTCGGAAGGGTGGGCGCCGGGCCACCTACCAGTCGCGGGGTGACCAGGTGGGGCTCCGCGCCCAGCATCTCGCCCGTAGCAGTCACCAGTTGACTGGCTGGGGAAATTGGCCACCGAGAGGTGCCGGAGGGCCGGCGAATCGGCGCCGCGCCCTGGCACCCGACCCCGGGCCACCTCAGGCGCGGATGCGCCGCCGGGCCATCTCCCCTTCGATCTGGCGCTCCGCCTCGACATAGCGGTCGATCTGCTCGCGCAGCTGGTTCGCCTCGGGGACGTACAGGTGGACCTGCTGCTGGAGGATGTAGCTGAGCCGACGGCTTGTCATGCGCACGTGATCGAGGTTCTTCATGAGAACCAGCGGATCCATGGAGGCAAGGTCGTTCGGGTGGTACATCTGCTGCATGGGCGCATTCTAGTCCACGTCGACCACGTGAAGCTCGCGCGACAGATCGGTCATCACCTCGCAACCGGACTCGGTCACGGCAATCGTCTCGCCCACGGTGACACCGAATTCACCGAGCTTCCGGAGCGACGTGCTGGCGTGGAACGTCATCCCGGCAACCAGGACCGCGTCGGATTCCTCCGTGATCTCCGCTCCGCCGCCGTCGGAATACGTGGGCGAGAAGCTGAGGCCATTCGATCCGCCGTAGTAGCCGTGCCAGAGCAGCGACGGTTCGATCGCCCGCATCGCGGCGCCGGCCTTCTTCGCGACGACGCGCGCCGGGATGCCCGGACCCACCTCCGCGATCAGTGTCTCGACGCTCGCCCGACAGGCGTCGAACGCTCGACGGATTTCCGTCGACGGCTCCCCGATCGACGCAGTCCGGAGCATCGGCGACGAATAGCGCTGGTACGTCGCGCAGACCTCGATGAAGAGGGGATCGCCGGGCTCCAGGCGTGTCCGCCGGAACGTCGTGTGCGGAATCCCGGACCGGCGGCCCGACGTCACGATCGGCACGATCGCGAAGTGCTCGCCGCCGGCGCTTGCAACCGCCGCCATCGCCGCTGCCGCAACGTCGTTGTCAGTGGCGCCCGGCGCGACGGCGTCCAATGCCGCGCGCATGCCGAGACTCGAGATGCGGGCCGCCTCGCGGAGCGCATCGATTTCCTCGGGCGACTTCACGGCACGTAGTCGCTCGATCGTGCCGTCGGCCGGGACGAAGCGAGCGTTCGGCAGCAGCGCCTGAAGTCGGGCAAGCTGGCCGATCGTCTGCGCCCCGTACCCCGTTTCGATCCCGATGGCCGCGGACCCCAGGCCTCGCTCACGGAGAACGTCTGCGATCGCCTCGACCGGATCGCGCATGACGGCGTACGTTCGGACGTCCTCGACCCATGAGTCGAGCGATGCGTTGTGGCTCTCAAAGTCCGACGACACGAGCAGCGGCGGTCGGCCCGGATGGACCAGCAGACCGTAGAGCGCGAACGAGTAGCTTGCGAGTGTCTGGAATCCCGAGACCCAGCAGATGTTGCCGAGGCTGGTGGTCAGCAGCGCATCGAACGGTGCGGCGCCCACGGCCACCTGAGTCGCCTCCCACCGCCTTCGGTACTCGGCGGGCGAAAAGGCGAGGCTTCGAGCGCGCGGTGTGCCGTCGCTGGCAGTGACCGGGGCCATGCGCTGGACCACCAGACGCTCAGGCGGCTCCCAGCGCCCGAACGAGAGTCCGGCGGCGCTGCACCGGCGATACATCTTCGTCAGCGTCACGCGAAGCGGGCCGGCGGGGCATCGTCGGTCGCGGCGGAGGGGTGCCCTCGGCCTCGAGGACCCGGAGGACAAGCTGCGCAAGCGAGGGCGTCTCGAACAGGCTGAAGCCGATGCCGTGGAGGGCCAGTTCGGCGGAGCCCCAGCCCCGAAATGTCCGCCGGCTCGCCGCATGGCACATCTCGTCGTACAGCTCCGGCCAGCCAACCCGGCGGATTCCGTGGCAGAACCTGACGAATTCGGCCGCGTCCGACGTGAGCGACAGATCCACGACGCCGCGCGCTTCCATGTGCTGGGTGCCCCCCTGACGTACCTGGGATTCGGGCGCGCGAATCCGCGGTTCATTCGCGACCGACTGACGGACTCCCCGTGGCATCGTCCCCTCCCTGGGACGTCCCCGCCGGGTGAACGGGATTGTCGGCTGCCCGGGCCCCGGCGAACAGGGGGTTTCTCCACCAAGAAGTCCACGTTCTTCTCGACAGAACGGGTGTTCTGTGGACAGCCGATCCAGCCCCTGCGTGGCCGGTTGTTGACGTTGTGGATCAGGCCCGCAGGGCACCCATCAGGCGCTCGGCGCCCAGCCCGTGCGCCGTGATGCCGTCCCGGCCGACCATGGTCCCGGCAGCCAGGAGGGCGTTGAGGATGGCCTCCTCGGTCGCGTCGATCACCGCAAAGAACAACTCGTTGATGCTGCCGTCGCCCAGTGTCGCTACGGTCCCGCGAGCCGCAGCCGGGTCGCCACGCAATGGGACACGGTTGGGCGTCGCAAACGCGAGGAACAGGTCACCGCTCGTGTGCTCGCCTGCCCCACCGCTCCGGGCGACGCCCAGGGCCGCCCGCTGCGCGAGGCGCTGGCACTGGATCGCCGAGAGCGGCGCGTCCGTGGCCACGATGCCGATGATCGAGCCGCTGCCGGGCGGCATCTCCACCTCCGTGGCTCGCGGTCCGGGACGCTTCGGGATCGGCACCAGCGATTCGGGGAGCCGCTCCCCCACCGGCTGCCCGTTGACCCGCAGCCTGGATCGCCGGCCGTGGTTGGCCTGGACCAGTACCCCAACGACGAACGACGAGCCGGCCGCCTCGACGATCCTCGATGCTGTCCCGATCCCGCCCTTGAATCCGTGGCAGATCATGCCCGTGCCGCCGCCGACGTTGCCTTCCGCGACCGGACCACCGGCCGCGGCCGCCACAGCTTCGAACACGTGCTCGCGGGTCACGTGGAAGCCGTTGACGTCGTTGAGCAGCCCGTCGAACGTCTCGCCGACCACCGGGAGCCCGAAGAAGTACTCGCCGGCCGGTCGCCTTCGGACCTCCTCCGCGATCAGCGCATCGCGGACGACGCCCAGCGAATGGGTGTTCGTGATGGCGATGGGCGAGGACAGCAGGCCGCTCTCGCGGATCCATTCGAGGCCCGTCAATTCGCCGTTGCCGTTGAGCCGGTGGCTGCCGGCAAAGAGGCCCTGATCCCAGGCGTTGCCGTCGTGCGGGATGATGACCGTGACGCCAGTCCGGACCGGCCCTTCGCCAACCACCAGGGGCCCATCGCCATGGATCAGCGTGGTGTGGCCCACGCGAATGCCGGCAACGTCCGTGATCGCGTTGAGGCGCCCGCGCGGAAGGCTCCCAATGGCGATCCCAAGGTCCGCGGCGCGCATCCGGTTACTCGCGCAGCCGGACCCCGAGGCCCGGCTCCGTCGACAGGACCCACCGGCAGTCGTCGGCCAGGGTCAGCCCCTCATAGGGGTCGTTCGCCAGCAGGAGATTGCCGTCCAGGTCGATCCAGTCGGCGAGCGACGCGACCGCGGCGGACGCGGCGATCCCCACCGTGGTCTCCATCATGCATCCGAGAAACGTCTTGAAGCCGAGTGCCTTCGCCCGCTCGAGCATTCGCTTCGCCGGCCCCACGCCACCGCATTTCGCGAGCTTGACGTTCACGCCCGCGCAGACGCCGACGAGGCCCTCGAGGTCGTCGATGGTGACGGCGCTCTCATCCGCCACGATCGGCAGCGCGGAGCGCTCCTGCAGCCAGCGCATCTGGTCCAGCCGGTGCGCCGGGAATGGCTGCTCGATCAGCTCGACGCCCAGGCGGACGAGCTCCGGGACCAGTCGGGCACCCGACTCCGGCTCCCAGGCCGTGTTCGCGTCCACTCGGATGGGGCCGCTGAAGACAGCCCGCACGGCTTCGAGTGTCGCGAGGTCCTTTGGGCCGCCCAGCTTGATCTTGAGCGCGGGGAAGCCGGCCACCCGGGCCGCGCGCTGAGCGACGATCTGGGGCTCGTCGATGCCAATCGTGAAGTCCGTGGGAGGCAAGTCGGACGACAGGCCCAGCAACTCGTGGACCGGGATGCCCAGCCGCTTGCCGACAAGATCGTGGAGGGCGATGTCGATGCCCGCCTTGGCGCCGCCATGGTGGCCGAGCGCCCGGTCCATCGCCACCGACGCACGCTCCAGGGCCCGTGTCGCCTTCGGGAGATCGCCGCGCAGCTCCCCGGCGAACGGTTCCACGGCCGCGAGCAGGAACGGCAGCACCACGGCGATCGTGTCCGTGGTCTCGCCGTAGTACTCCACCGCGTAGGCCTCGCCGGTCCCCTCGCGGTCTTCGGCCCGGTCGTGATCGTCCGCCAGGTGCGTGATGACCGTGTGAGCCATGGCCGAATCCATCTGCCGCCCGATCCGCAGGGGATCGCGGAAGGAGAGGTCCAGCCGATCCCAGGCGATCTCGAACGACACTCGATCCCCCTCAGGCCGTCGCGGCTGCGTCGAGGCGGGCCCGGATCGCGGCAAGGAACGGGCCTCCGCCGAACCGGTACGGATCGTCGGCGGGCAGGCCCGTCTCCGCGGCCGTCTGCGAGATGACGCCGCGCGCATCATCGTCGTCCTCGTACAGCGAGGTGTTCAGCGCGATGCCGATCACCTTGGAAGGCTGGACCAGGGCAGCGACGACCTCGTGCGCCCGGATGTGCTCGGCGACGGATCGCATGCGCCCGAATGGCCCGGCATCCTCGAACAGGATGTGGCGCTCTCGGCCGGGCTGGTGCACGAGGACCATGCCGTGCGGCCGGGCGCCGTGGATCAGGGCAAGCGTGACCGAGGAGTACGCAACGTGATCCAGCGATCCCTGCCCCTCGATGAAGACCCAGTCGGCGCGGCGTTCGCCCTCGGCCGTCAGCCACTCCACCGTGCCTTGGAGAAAGTCGCCGGCAACGCGATCGATGGTGACGCCCCAGCCTTCGATCATCATCCCCGTCTGGCCGGTCGGGACCATCGCCGACGACAGGCCGGCGGCCCGCGCGGCCCGGGAGAGTTCGATCGCCACGCCCATCTTCCCGGTGGCGCAATCCGTCCCGACCGCGAGGATCACGTTCTTGCCGGGCAGATGGGCCCGACCGGTTGCAACGTCCATTCGGGCCGGCGGCCTTCGGAGGTCCTGGATCGTGGCACCATGCGCGGCCGCGGCCGCGGCCAGTTGCGGGTCATCCGCCAGGAAGACGTGCAGGCCGTTGACGATATCGAGGCCGGCCCCCAGGGCAGACATGATGATCGCGCGCCACTCCACCGACAGCGTCCCGCCGACGGGTGCGGTGCCCAGCAGGAGGTCCGTGGGCGGTTCCGGCAGCGCGAGCGCCTCCTCCAGCGTGGCAACCACCGGTCTGCGACCCTGGGTGCCCGCCGCAGCACCGATCACGTCGCCGATCGTCCTTCCGGCGTTGGCGGAATCGATCACGGCCACGGTGGGCGTTGCCGAGTACCGGATCACGCCGCGCGCCGTCTTCGATGTGATGTTTCCGAACGCCCCCTCGGCGAGGATGACAAATCGGCGGCCCGATGGTTCGACCACGCGTGGATTCCCTCGTGCGACCGCGAGAGTGTAGCGGCGGTCAGGCGGCGGTCCAGCGGCGGAGCCGTGGGCGGCGGGGAGCGCGGGCACTTCTCCGGCCGCCGGTCCGGTCCGGTCATCCCGGCGCGGTCCCGGCGAAAAAGGGAACGCCCCGGGGGCGCGGTCCCGGGGCGTGGAGGATGCGAACTGGTACCGCATACCGGATTCGAACCGGTGGTCTCCGCCTTGAGAGGGCGGTGTCCTGGGCCTCTAGACGAATGCGGCGAGTCGATCCGGGTGCCTGTTCCTCGGGCTCCCGGACCGGCCGAGATGATAGCAGCGGCCCTTTTGGAACGCCATCAGAGCCGGTGCGACTCCAGGAATGCCTTGATCGCCTCGGCCACCTGGAGGTAACTCTGTTCCCCGACGATCAACCCGTAGTGCGAGTGGGCCCCGAACGGTTCGTACTCCGCCCCAAGCCACTCTGCCAGCCGCAGGCTTGCCTCTTCCGGCACATGGCGGTCGAGCCCGGCGCCGATGACAAGCTTGGGGATGGATTCGACGCGACTGCGGTCGATGGAGACGCCCTGCATCATCTGCCGCCGGGCGAGTCCGGATTCGTGGGGCTTCTGACCCAGCATGTGCTGGACACGCAGGACATCGGCGATGGTGAGGTCGCGGTGGTCGCGCTGGAGCTTCTCCGGGAGCGTGGACCAGCCGATCAGCGACCGGCTGTAGACATCGGGTACATCGGCGAGTTCGAACGGCCGGGCTTCCGTGCGGAGGCCGGCGGGCAGCTCCGGGCTCAGGAGAATGAGCGCGGACGGGCGATGGCGCTCCGCCGCCTTGAGCGCGAGGAGCGCTCCCATCCCGTGCCCCACCGCCACGGTGTCCGAACCCAGCCGGTCCAGCGCCGAGATCACGTCGTCCGTGTAGCTCTCGAACGAGAGTGTCGTCGGGTCCGTGGCCGTCGCCCAGAAGTGGTTGCGCATGTTCAGCGCGTGGCCTTCCCAGCCGCGGCTCGCGAAGAATGCGAGGTAGCGCTCCCACAGCCACGACCCGGCCAGCTCCCCGTGGATGAACAGGAGCGGCTTGCGACGTGAACGACGTTCAGGCAGCCACGATTCGATGTAGATGCCGCGATCCTGCAGCTCGATCTCGTCCTTGCGGACGGGGCGTCCATGCGGCGGCACGGGCGGCGACGGGCGGCTGGGCATCCGCACCGGTCCGTCGGTGCCGTTGCCGTCCAGGAGAAGGTCGCGGTAGTCGGTCGGCGGACTGCCGTCCGCCGTGTGGGCGTCTTCAGGCATTCACCACTCCAGTGGGTTCACGAGGAGGCCGCTCAAAGCCTTCGGGTAGAAGTAGGTGGACTTCTGCGGCATGACCGCGCCGGCGCGGGCCACAGCGGAGATCGATGCCACAGGCGTGGGCTCCAGGAGGAGCGCCGCATCCGCACCATCGGTTCGTGCGTCCACCAGATCCAGGGCTTCCGCGGCCGACCGGGTGTACGAGAGGCGGCCGGCCGCCACCGCGTCCGCGTCTACGCCGGCGAGCTGTTCAAGGGCGGCCCCGATGATGTTGACGTCGAGTCGCTGCGCCGTCCCCGGTCCGGCGACCTCGCCGCGCGCCTGCAGGATCGCGCCGCCATCGCGGGTCCACAGTCCGAACCGCCCCCGACCACCGGGCGCCAGCGCCGCAGCGTCAAACTCGGCCTGGAGGGCGCCGCGGTCCGTGGGTGTCACATCGAACCGCTCCGCGGCGTGGGCGAGCAGGCCGCGACCATCCTCGCGGAGCGTCCGGGCGATCCGGTGCGTGGGCAGGACTGTGAGGGGTTCGCCGGTCGACAGCAACAACATGAGGAGGTAGTCGAACGCCGGGTCCTCCTCGCATGAGCGCGTCATCCGGCGTTCATCCCGGTACCGCAGGGCGGTCTCGTAGCGATGGTGACCGTCGGCGATGAGAATCGGGTTGGCCTTCGCGATCGCGATGAGCCGGATGGCCGCCGAACCCTGGCCGTCCCCATCATCTGTCGCCGGGACCACCCATAGCCGATGGCGTACCCGGTCGTCATCGCGGACGTCAAGCACCGGGTTTCCAGCCGTGGCCTGCCGCAGGAGCGCTGGGGCGACGCCATCGGGATCGTCGTACAGGCCGATCACCGGGCTCGTATTGACGCCGGTGGCGCGCAGGAGCATGTACCGGTCTTCCCGGGGCGCCGCGAGCGTCCGCTCGTGCGGGAGGACGCCGCTGCCCGGACCGAAGGGCTCCAGTCGGAGGCGGGCGAAGAAGCCGCGCTGCATTCGCTCGACGTCCGTGCCGGGAACGCGATAGGCCTGCTCGTAGACGTAGATGGCCGGCCGCGGGTCCTTGCGGAACGTTCCGTCGCTGCGCCACCCGGCCAGGGTGCGAGCGGCGCGACGGTACCGGTCACCCGGTTCGTCACCCTGTTCCTCGATCGGCAGATCGAGGCGCACGATGTTCCTGGGGTTCCGCCGCAGCAGCGCCTCGCGTTCTGCGGGCTTGATGACGTCATACGGCGGCGCGACGACGGTCGCGAGATCGCCAACGGTTTCCGGCTCGTATCGGAGCGCACGGAATGGGCGAATCTCGGGCACGGGCCTCGCACCTGCCGGCAGTGAGGTGCCGGGGATCCTGGCGCCGAAATCGAGCCAGCTTGCGGCCGGCGACGTCGGGCGCGGTTGACTCGGTCATCGTAGCAGGCGGCATCGTCACTCCCGGCCGACCCGTTTCCCGTTCGGGCAGGCTGTTTGACGGCACCCGGACGACGGCGTGCTAGCCTCGAATCGTGCGCATCCCAACGGCCCTCGTGATGTCCCTCACCCTGTGCCTGGTGCTCGCCGCGTGCGAGGGGGACAACAACCCGGCCAACCCCACACCGGCATCGCTGACCGTCACCCTGGAGGTGTTCGGCGCGCACGGGATCACGCTGTCGAACGTCGTCTCGGGCGACGCGGGCTGCCCGAACCAGGAGCTGGCCCGTGCCGCGGTGAGCTTCAGCGCCAGCGGTCTGGACCAGGCGACAGCGACTCGCATCTACCTGTACGGCTTCCGGAATCGGGCAGCGTTCCAGCGGCTGGCGTCCACCATCGATGCCTGCGCCCGCTCGTACGTGACCGACGCTGCCGCCTACGGATCTGTCATGGCTTCGCCGCTCGTCCTTTCGGGTGCCGGGCCATGGGCGCCGGCTTTCGCAGCGCGACTCCGGGAGGCGCTGGTCGCGGCAGCCGGAAACGGCGGCTGAGCGCGGGGCGCGAAGCGGCGGCTGAGCGCCGGGCGCGAAGCGGCGGCTGAGCGCGGGGCCGGCCTCCAGGTCCTCTCCTTGAACAGGCCGCGTTCCGTGCCCGATCCGGCGGTCAACCGGGACTGGTGCTAGATTGTCCGCCCATGTCGGGGCCTGAACCTCATCCGCACCCGTTTTCGTCGTTCTCGGATCCAGTGGTTGCCACCGCGCCCTCCCCCAACGGCAAGCGGATGGACAACGGATCTCCGATTGCGCTGACTCCGGCCGGCACCGCCACACCCCAGTCGCTGCGCCGCGCGATCCTGCTGCGGCTGCGGCAGCACGGACCGGCATCACCGGACCAGCTCGCCACCCACCTTGGTGCCAGCCGGACGGGCGTTCTCCAGCAACTGCGAGCGCTCGAATCCGCGGCCCTCGTGAGCCGCCAGACGATCCGTCACGGCGTCGGCCGCCCCCGACACCTCTACGACGTCACGCCCGACGCGCAGGACCTGTTCCCATCCAACTACGACGCCCTCGCATCCGGGCTGCTCGCGGCGGTGCGCGCTCTTGGGGGCGAAGACCTGCTCGAGGAGCTGTTCACGGCGCGGCGAAAACAGCTCGGCGAACGGATCAATCGCCAGATGGCGGAGCGCCTGCCACACGATGCCTCCGTCGAGGACCGTATCCGCGAGCTCGCGGTCATCCAGGACGAGCAGGGCTATCTCGCAGCAGCCGTGGTGGACCCTGCCGGCACGGTCCGGCTCGTCGAGTACAACTGCGCGATCTACCACGTTGCGCGAAGCAACTCGGCGGCCTGCCGCGCCGAGCTTGAGCTGTTTCGCGACGTCCTGGGAGCACCGGTGGTACGCGAGTCGCACATTGCGGCCGGCGATCGCTGTTGCACCTACCGCATCGCGAGTCCCGACACCGCCGACTGACGGCACGGCCGGCGGGGGGGTCGGCAAGGGCCGGTACCGCGGAACGGCCGCCGGAGCCTGCACTGGCGCGGGCCGCCGACACCACGAGCTCCGTCAGGCCTCCTCGCGCTCCACGGCCGGGCGCCCGGCCGGCTCCCGGCGGGCCGCCGGGACGTCCATGACGTTCGGGACGAATGAGGCCTGGAGCGCGGTCGTCACCGCCTGCATCTGCTCATCCGGCGAGAGGATGCCCAGCCGTCCCAGCGTTGCGAGCTCGTCGCGGATGTACCGCTTGAGCATCTCCGGGCCGTCGGTATTGATCGTGAAGCGGACCTCGTTCCGGCGCAGCGTGTCGAAGATCCAGCGGAACTCCTCCCAGCCGGAGACCACGCCCGTGTTGAGGTTGGACGACGGGCAGATCTCCAGCACGATCCCGCGCTCACGGATCATCGCCATCGCGCGCGGATCGTAGGCCGCCTTCACGCCGTGCCCGATACGATCGGGCTCAAGCTGCTCGACGACCTCGGCGACCTCCTCGACGGGGCCTGCTTCGCCCGTGTGAATCGTGATGCCAAGCTTGTGCTGGCGGGCGCGCCGGAACAGGTCACGGTAGTCAGCGACGCGGAACGTCGGCGATTCGGGGCCCGCGATGTCGATGCCGACGACGCCCCGGTCGCGCCAGTGGATGGCCTTCTCGACGAGGATCTCGTTGATCTCGTAGGCAAATGCGCGATCGAGACAGAAGATCAGGCCCGGCCTGACCGGGTACTCCAGCATCGCGCGATCCATGCCGCGCAGTGCCGCCGCGATGATGTGGTCGAGGTCCTGCTCGCCGCCGCGGTTCCGCTTCATCGGGTTGAAGCGCAACTCCATCGTCGTGATGTTGTTCTTGCGGTACGCGCCGCCGACCACTTCGTAGACCGAGCGCTCCACGGCCAGCGGCGAACTCTGGATCAGCTCCGTCCAGTGAAACAGTTTCAGGTACCCCTCGAAGCTGTGAGCACGGCGTCCGGACACGGTGATCATGTCGCGAAATTCCCAGTAGTCCTTGGTGGGCAGCCGGATCCCCTGCGAGTGGGCGATGCCCCACATGATCGCGGGGGTCACGGCCCCGCCCAGGTGACAGTGCAACTCCGCCAGCGGCACGGTCCTGGCAAGCAGTCGGGTCACGGCGCGCCGGCGGACCCAGGGCGGTCACTGCCGAGACCGCTGCCTGCGACGTTCCCGGTGATCCGGCTGCCGTCCCGGTCCAGGCGAAGCGTGGCGATCTGGGAGCGCAGCAGGAACGCGAACGCGCCGGAGACGGCCATGAGCACGCCAATGCCCACCAGCGTGACGAGCGAGTTCGTGCGCTCCGCCGCAGCCCCCTCGAGCAGCGCGCCGACGGGCATGAGGCCCCAGTACAACAGCGTGAAGAGCGACGTCAGACGGCCGCGGAGCCTTGCCGGTGAGAGGGCCTGGACCAGGGCGAGGCTGGAGGACGCGTAGATCACGAACCCTGCTTGAGCAAGCCCGATCCCGGCCATCGCGACCGGCACCATGCCACCGGCACCGGCCACGATCATGCCGGCGGAGACGGCGGCCATCCCGACGAAGATCGCCCGGCCGTGGCCCACACGCTGCATCAGCGGTTCTGCGATCAGGCCTGCGAGCAGGCCGCCCGCGCCGCCGCCCGCGTACAAGAGCCCGACGGCGTCGGGCGCCGCACCGAGGTCCCGGATGACGACCGGCAGCATGAACATGTACGCGAGGCCGAAGGCGCCCGGGGCGATCGAGAGGAGGACGATCACGCCGAGCGTCGGGTACCGGATGGCGTACGCGCCCGCCTCGATCAAGGGGCGGAAGAGGGAGATCGACGTCGTCCGCGCTCCGGTTTCCGTGACGTGGATCCGCGCTACCGGAAATGCGGGCAGCGCCTGGAGGATGCCGGCCACGACGAGGGTGAGGCCGGCCGCGGTCACGAGGTTGGGGCTCAGTACGACGAGCAGGATGCCTGCCGCGATCCCGCCGGTGATCCGGCCGAAGTTGAAACCGAGGAAGGTCAGTGCAACCGCGCTCGAGATGGCACGGGGCGGCACGAGATCGTTGACGATCGAGATGAAACCCGGGCTTCCCAGGGTCTGCAGAACACCCATCGCAAAGGCAAGGGCAAGGATGATGGCGAGCGGCGTGCTCCAGACGGCCAGCATGCCCAGCCCGATCGTGGCGATCCCGCTGCCGGCGAGGGAGATGGCCACCAGGCGCTTCGCACCGAACCGGTCCGTCAGGATGCCTGCGTGGAGCATGAACAGCGCGCCCGGCAGGCTGTAGATGAACGAGGCGAACCCCACCTCCGCGGCAGAGCCGGTCAACTGGAGGATGTAGGTGTTGAGCGCGGCGCTGAACATGAACCACGAGGCGTTCGAGAGCAGGTTCGCCCCGAAGAAGATCCGGAACGGCGCGTACACGAGGGCCGTCAGGCCAAGGCGCTCCAGGGACATCGCGACTGACCGGACGTTCGCCGTCATCTCGGGCGAACGGCCCGGGCGCTCTCAGGGACCACGCGGCCGTCCGCGTCAAGGGTCGCCTGGCGGCGGACCCGCTTGAGTTCGGCTCCGGGGACCTGGTCGCGGGCGTGATAGCTGGAACGCACGAGCGGACCCGATTCGACATGCTTGAAGCCAAGGGTCAGCGCCTCGGTCTTCATCTCGGCGAATTCGTCCGGGTGGTAGTAGCGCTCCAGCGGCAGGTGCTCCGCGCTCGGACGGAGGTACTGCCCGATCGTGAGGATGTCGCAGTCCACCGTCCGGATGTCGTGGAACGTCTGGCTGAGTTCTGCTCGCGTCTCCCCGAGTCCCACCATCAGGCTCGTCTTCGTGTGCACGGGGGCGCCGATCTCACGGGCAAAGGTTTTGGCCCGTTCGAGCACTCCGAGCGAGCGGCCGTATCGGGCCCGCCTCCGCACGGGTTTCTGCAGGCGCTCGACGGTCTCCACATTGTGGTTGAGGATGTCCGGCTGGGCCTCCATCACGGTGCGGAGCGGCGCGTCCTCCCCGTTGAAGTCCGGGATGAGGACCTCGACGCCCATGCCCGGAGTGGCCTCCTTCAGGCGGCGGATCGTCTCCGCGAAGACTCCGGCGCCGCCATCGGGCAGATCGTCTCGCGCGACGCTGGTAACCACCACGTGCTCGAGGTCGAGTTGCCTGATCGCCTCGGCCACGCGTCGCGGCTCATCGTCGTCGAACCAGGTGGGCTTGCCGGTTTTCACGGCGCAGAAACCGCAGGCGCGCGTGCACGTGTCGCCCAGGATCATGATGGTGGCCGTGCGCTGATCCCAGCATTCACCCACGTTGGGGCAGCGAGCTTCTTCGCAGACGGTGTTCAGCGCGAGGCCGCGGAGCAGGCGCTGCAGGTCGTGGTAGTTCTCGCCGGACGGGATCCGCGCCTTGATCCAGTCCGGATGCCGGCGCAGGGCGGTGGAACCGTCCGCGGCCGGCGACGTGAACGTGCCGCCGCCGATCGTGATGGGCAAGGCCGCAGATCCGCGAGCCGCGGCGTGGTGACCGGCGGCCGCCTGCGCCGGCTCGAAGATCGGGAGTTGGCGGGTCATCGGCCGCCTACCAAAGCGGCAGATCGGCGTCGAGGTTCTCCAGCCACGCCTTGACGTCGCTGAGGAACGCCGCGGCCTGCGCGCCGTCGTTGGCGCGGTGGTCGATGCCCAACACCATGTTCATGACCGGCCGGATCGCGATCACGTCGCCATCCTCGGTTTCCAGCACCACGGCCCGCTTCGTGATGTTCTCCATCGTGAGGATCGCAACTTCCGGCACGTTGATGATGGGCAGCGTGATGTTGGACCCGAACCAGCCCGTGTTGTCCACGGTGAACGTGCTGCCCTGGATGTCCTCCAGCCGGAGCTTGTTGGCGCGGGCTCTCGCCGCGACTTCCGCGATGGCCCGGTTGATGCCGGCGATGCTGAGCTGGTCGACGTCATGGACCACCGGGACGATCAGGCCGTCCGGCACGGCGACCGCAACACCCATGTTGATCCGGCGCTTCGCGAGGAGCCCGCGCTCCGTCCAGTGCGCATTGAAGGCGGGGTTGCGCCGCAGGGCATTCACGACGGCCTTGACCACGAATGGGACGTAACTCAGCGAGATGCCCTCCTGGGCCTGGAATGCGCGCTTGTGCCGGTCGCGGAGCTTCACGAGGCGCGTGGCATCCAATTCCACCTGGACATAGGCGTGCGGGACCTGCAGGGCCCGCGTCATCTGCTGTGCGATGCCCCGGCGCATCTGTGTCATGGGAACCAGGACTTCGTCCGAGCCCTCCGGGAACGTGACCTGCTGCCCGGAAATGCCGCGGCCGGATGGGGCGGCGCCGGCGGACATGCGAGCCGAATCGGGGGCCGCAGCCTGGCCGGCCGTCTGGAGCGGAGCGGCGGCCCGAGCCTGTGCCACGGCTGCGGCTGGTGCAGTGCCGGGCACCGCGGCCACACTGGGACCAGCTGCCCCGCCCGCCGGAGCGGTGGCCTTCTGGCCGTTGACGGGCTGGCCGTTGCGGGCCGATTCGACGTAGCTCGAGACGTCCTCGCGCGTGATCCGGCCGCCTCCGCCCGTCCCCACGATCTGGCTCGCGGTGAGACCGTGCTCTCGGAGGAGCCGTCGGACCGCCGGCGTCATGCGCGCCTCACCGTT
This sequence comes from Chloroflexota bacterium, assembly GCA_031431395.1. Lineage (GTDB taxonomy): Bacteria > Chloroflexota > Limnocylindria > Limnocylindrales > CSP1-4 > VGPE01. The sequence goes on from JANPDJ010000315.1 coordinate 15,096, forward strand.
GCCATCGGCCGGCGCGGTGGACGCCACGCCGATGGGCTGCGCAACGCTGCCGCCTGCGGTAGTGGCGGCGGGCATCGAAGGGGGCGAAGCCACGACGACGCGAGTCGAGGAGGCCGCGGGAGTCGGAGCTGACAGCTCGGCTGAGGACGCGGATGACGCGATGGCAGCTGTTGCGAAGCCAGCGGCGCCGGAGGCGACAGTACTGGAAGCCGTCGGACTGGAAGCCGTCGGACCGGAAGCCGTCGGACCCGCCGCCGCATCGTGCTCCTCCGCAGTCTGGATCACGGCGATCTCGGTATTGTTCGGAACCGTGGCGCCCTCTTCGACGAGGATCTCGCGCAGGATGCCGGCGAACGGTGAAGGCACTTCCGCGTTGACCTTGTCGGTGATGACCTCAAGGAGCGGCTCGTATTTCGCGACTGCGTCGCCCGGCTTCTTCAGCCATTTCCCGATCGTGCCCTCCGCGACGCTCTCGCCGAGCTGCGGCATCGTCACCTTGGCCACTGATTGCTCCTCTTCCGGCGGCGGCAGATTGTCCACCCCGATGTCGTCGTTGCGCATAGTTTCATCGATTTCGGCGGAGCGTGATCGCGCAACTGCAGATACGTGCCGGATGAGCGGCGCGCGGCATCCTCTCTCTGTGGATGATCGGCGTTTCGGCCTCGCGGTCCGTGCGCTCAGGCGGCGACTCCGGTGGCGCCAGCGCGATCTTGCGCTGCACGCCCACGTCCGGCAGCAGGAGGTCTCGGACATCGAGCGGGGCCACCTCGACCACGTCCGCGTCGCGATTGTGCGTCGGATCAGCGGCGCCCTGGACGCGCGGGCGTCGTTGGACCTCGTCTGGCGCGGCGGTGCGCTTGACCGTCTGATCGACCAGCGTCATGCGGAGATCGTCGAGCACGTAGCGAGTGTGCTCTCCGCCGCGGGCTGGCGGGTGCGCCCGGAGGTGTCGTTCGCCGAGTTCGGCGACCGGGGATCATTTGACCTTCTTGCGTGGCACGAGACAACCCGCGCTGTCCTGGTCGTCGAGGTCAAGACGGAACTCACCTCTGTCGAAGAGACGCTCCGCAGGTTCGACGTGAAGGTGCGGGTTGCCCAGGCGGTGGCGCGGGCGCTCCTTGGTCGGAGCCCAGAGCTCGTTGCGAGCGCACTGGTCCTGCCGGAGACCGCCACGGCACGGCGAAGAGTCGCGGACCACGCGACAACGTTCAAGGCCCGGTTCCCGGACCACGGGCGCCAGGTGCGGTCGTGGCTGCGAGAACCGAGACGGCCGTTCGCGGCGATCTGGTTCCTCTCACCGGTTCCCACGGTTGGTGATAAGCGGACTGGCCCGCCGCCACACCGCGTCCGGAGGCCGAAACCCCCACCGCCGGTCGCCGCCGGACGGTAGGAGGTGGGAAGCCTTCACTCTCCGGATTACCCGCCTCGCATACCACCAACCATTGGAACGATTGATGGGACCCGGCCTCGGCCGAGCCCCGGCGTGATGGCCGCGGGACGCCAGGCTCTGCCAGTCCTCCTCAGGCCTTCACGCCGGGGTGTCCCACCTTGATCAGCATCTGCCGCGCCTTCTCGAGGTAGAGGGGGCGGACATCGCGCGTCGGCGGGCGGTCCCGGCTGGAGCCCATTCCCAGGACTTCGAGGCACAGCTTGACGGGATACCCGTTGCCGCTGGTGTACCGCTCGATCTCGGCCCACAACTGGTGCAGCGGCAGCGACACCCGCAGCATCTCACGCTGCACCTCGGCGTACCGGCCGGCCTCCAGCGACTCCCAGATCCCGAGCGCATATTGGGGCCAGTAGTTCGCCTCGAATGCCTCGATTGCCCGGGCGCCCAGGATGTGGCTCGTCAACCAGCGCGCCTGGTTGTCGATGATCACGAATCGGTCGGACCACCTGGAAACGATCTGCTCGAACCCGAGCGTCTCGGTATCCGGCGACGCCCATTTGAGGCCCATGACGCTGGGGATGTCGGCCAGGCGTGCCACCAGGTCACCGGAGACGCCGGCGCTGGTCCAGTAGGTGTTGTAGATGATCAGGCCCAGGTCGGGTGCGGCTGTTGCCGCGGCCAGGACGTACTCGTAGAAGTCGGCCTCCGTGTTCGCGAAGTAGTAGGGCGGCGAGATCTGGAGGTACTCGGCGCCCACCTCGGCGGCCGCGCGGGCCAGTCGCTCAAGTTCGAGTGTGCTCGTCGTCTGGCCACCCATGACGACCGGGATACGTCCGGCTGCCGCGTCGACGACGGTCTTCGCGACAGTGACACGCTCGTCGAATGTCATCGTCATGAAGTCGCCGGCTGCGCCGCCCGCCAGGATGGATGCCTTCCCCGTTCGGAGGCCGCCGTCGATCAGCCAGTTGACGTGCCGGCGGATCGCATCGAGGTTCAGCGGGAGCCCGGGCTCGTCGCGGAAACTGGTGGGGATCGTCGTGTACAGGCCCACCATCCGGGTGCGCAGGGCTGCCGAATCCATGGCTTGATCCTCCGGTGCGATGCGTTCAGATCGTTGGAGACGTAGCGTAGTGGGCCGGCGGTGCCGGGGAGCGGAGTTGGCCGAGGCAGCGGGCAGGATTGCCCGCGCGAACGGGTGAGGCGTGATCGTGACAAGTGGAGGACCGCCATGACAGAACAGCCCAAGGCCGCGCGGATGCGCGCACTGGTGGAGCAGTATTTCCGCGGCTGCAACGCGGGCGACAGCGCGGCAATCGCGGCCTGCCTGACGCCGGACGCAATCCACTACTTCCCGCCCGGCATGTACGGCGGGGCATTCAGGGGCGGTCGCGCGATCGGCGACCGGTGGGTCAAGGCCTACCACGATCTGGGGTCGCGCTGGGTGCTGGAGAAGGTGGCCGTCGACGCCGACGCGGATACGGCCGTCGGCGAGTGGTCGCACTACAAGACGAGGCAGGGCAAGGTGCTCCGCGGTGACGAGTGGTACGTATTCGACGCGAAGACCGGGCTGATCAGCGAGATCCGGGCCTACTACGCGTCCCCGCAGGCCGCAGACCTGGAGCGCCTGGAGTTGGCCGAATTCGATTACGAGGGACGTGGCTACTCGCTCGAGGCGCCGGACACAACGCCGTCCGGAGGCGGCCGCGGGTCGTAGCCGTCAGGTTCGGGCGCGCTCGCGCACGCCGCGATCGCGCACCGGCCAGCCAGCGGCCCGTTACCGCCCGAAGCCCCGAATCGTCAGGGCACGGGCGCCATCTCAGTACGCCGCGAGGGCCCGGATGCCGGCGAGGATCTTCGCGGGGTTCACCATGAACCAGTCCTCGAGGACGTGGTTGTAGGGCACGCCGGGCACATCCGGCCCCGCGACCCGCATCACGGGCCCATCGAGCCAGTCGAAGGCCTCCTCCGCGACGGTGGCCGCCACCTCCGCTCCGTACCCGCCGAACTTGTTGTCCTCGTAAACAACCAGGCACTTGCCGGTCTTCTTCACGGACGACAGCAGGGTGTCTCGATCGAGCGGGCGCAACGACCGCAGGTCCACCACCTCCACGGAGATGTTCTCAGCGGCCGCCAGCTCCGCCGCCTCCAGCGCGTAGTGCGCCATCAGCCCGTACGCGACCACCGTCAGCTGCGACCCGTGGCGCCTGATGTCCGCCAGGCCCAGCGGGATCGTGTAGTCGCCGTCCGGCACGTCCCCCCGGACGGACCGGTACAGCTTCTTGTGCTCGAAGAAGAGCACCGGGTCGTCGTCGCGGATCGCGGTTCGCAAGAGCCCCTTGGCGTCGTGAGGGGTGGATGGGATCACGACCTTGAGGCCGGGTACGTGCGTGAAAAACGCCTCCACGGACTGGGAGTGATACAGGGCGCCGTGGATTCCGCCGCCGTAGGGCGCGCGGATCGTGATCGGGCAGCCGAAGGAATCGTTGGAGCGGTATCGCATCCGAGCTGCCTCGGACACGATCTGGTTGAACGCCGGGAAGATGAAGTCGGCGAACTGGATCTCCGCGACAGGCCGCATGCCGTTGGCGGATGCACCGATCGACACCCCCACGATCATCGATTCCGTCAGTGGAGTGTCGATGACCCGGTCTCCGCCGAACTCGTCGAACAGGCCGTCCGTGGCAAGGAAGACCCCGCCCTTCCGCCCGACATCCTCGCCCAGGACGATCACGGACGGATCGCGCCGCAACTCCTCCGCCAGGGTCTCGCGGATCGCCTCGAGGAACGTCCTGGTCGCCACCGTGCCGCCCTATGCCTGCGCCTGGATGCCGGCGGCGGACGGCCCGGCCGGAGAAGCCTCCGGCCGGTCCTCCCCGTAGACGTACCACCCGCCGCTGTCCACCGTGGGATCCGGCTGCGACTCTGCGTACTCGGTCGCGTCATCGACCTCACGCTGGATCTCGGTGACGATGGTCGTCTCCGTCGCGTCGTCGAGGACGCCGGCGTCGCGCAGCTGGGCGCGGAACATCGGGAGCGGATCGCGGGCTTTCAGATGCTCCAGTTCGTCCGCGGAGCGGTATTTCGTCTGCTGATCGTCGCTCGAATGCGCAGTGAGCCGCGTCACCTTGGCCTCGATCAGGGTTCCACCCTGACCGGCGCGGGCGCGAGCCAGGGCTTCCCTGGCGGCAACGTAGCAGCCGAGCACATCCGCCCCGTCGACGATCACACCCGGAATGCCATAGGCCGCCGCACGCGCGGCGACATCGGGGACGGCCAGCTCGCGCGCCGCGGGAACGGAGATCGCGTAGCCGTTGTTCT
>JANPDJ010000316.1:0-6234 GCA_031431395.1 Chloroflexota bacterium
ACGGCCACCTCGGTCACCTGGAGGAGTGCCTGCTCCTCGCGGCCGCCGTCGCGGGCAAGGACCACCAGGTACCAGCCCGGATCAAGGGCAACCGGGAAGCGGATGACGCGACCACCCTCCGTGTCGATCGACTCCAGGCGCCCGTCGAACGCCAGTGTCGGCGGCAACGCGGCGGTTGAGACGAGCCCCACCGACGACCATTGGGCCCAGGTGGGCGCGGTCAGAATCTCGCGCGCCGCAGCGACGGCCGCTGCCTGCGTCGGCAGCTGGAAGACGGTGACGCCGACCGCCCGGGGCGCGGGGGTGTCCGTTACCAGGACGCCGATCACCGGTGGCTCACCGGGAGCGGATTCGAGGATGGGTCGACCAAAGAAGACGCCGGCCGGACGGGCTGCCGGCGGCCCGGTGGGGGCGGTCTCGAAGGTGAACACAACGTCGTCTTCGAGGACCTGGTCCGATCCCAGGATCGCAACGCCCCGGCTGACCGTGACCGTGTAGACCGTCTGGGGCGCAAGGTCCTGCAGCGGAACGAAGGCGAGGGTCCGATCGTGCTGCTCGAAGCGTCCGGGCGTCGCCGGTTCGATGCGGACGTGATCGGCAGCTCCCGTGACCCCGTCCTGGTCGAATGTGACTTCGATCCCGGTGTCCACCGGGACTGCCGTGGCCTGGTTGTCGGGCAGCGTGGTCACGACGTGCAGGGGCGCCTTCGCCTGGAAGGCCCACGAGCCCGCGAGCGTCCCACCCGCTGTCGTCAGCCGGAACCGGTATGTCGCACCCGCGGCGAGGGGCTCGGCCGGCCGCAGGCGGACGGTGGCAGCGTCAACGCCGCGTTCGACCGTGAACGCCATGAGCGGCTGGGTCTCGATGTGGGCCGCCAGTTCCGCGGCGCTGCTCGAACCGCGGCTGCGCAGGGTGAAGGTGGTCGTCGCAGAGACGCCTGCCCCATCCCGGCTGTCCGCGGTCAGTTCGGCGGCCGGCGCAACCGGTGGGAGCTCGACCCCCGTCCATGTCGCCTGGGCCGCGGTCGGTGACGGGGAGGCCGGGGCCGGCGTGGCTGTCGCGGCGGGCGGGGTTGGCGCGGCCGTGGGGGTTGCGGTGGCGGGGGGAGGGCTCGAGGGCGCCGCGGCGGCCGTGGTGCTCGCCGGCCCAGCGGTTGGGAATGCCCAGCCCGGCGGCCGCCCGTCCGGCGTGGAGGCGAGAGCCAGGGCAATCAGGGTGCCGGCCGCGAGGAGGACGACTGCCGAAGCCCGCGCGCGCCGCGAGCTCGTCGGTGTGCCCGTCGGCTGCGACGTCATCGTGAACCTCACGTTCCGGGACGGCCCGTGTGTCGCACGGGTTCAGCCGGTAGAGATACGACGGGACCGCGCAACGATTGTTACGCGCGTCCACGAGCTGACGCTCACGTTCGCCACGTCACGGCGCGGAGAGCTGAGGAGCGGACGGCGAGCCCGCGATCGTTGATGTCCCGGGCCACGCTTCCCGCGTCGCCCGGAAGCGGCAGCAGGATCGCAACGGCGGTCCCTCTCCAAACGCAGCCGAAGATGTCAGTCGCAGTCGCGCACTGCCCCACGACGTCCCCGTGCTGATTGAGGCCGAGAGCACTGCTGAACCGCTCGTCCGCGATGCGGGCCGGCGGCGTGATCTGACCCCGGCTCCACGCGACGGGGTGCATGGCGAGGTCCGGGGCCGTGTTGCCGCGGGAGCCAACGATCTGACCCATTTCGTTGATCGCGGACGCCACGCTGATTGGGTCGCCGGCGATTGCCCCGAGGTCGGTGATGACTCCGCGGTGCCACATCATCGCATGGCGGGTCAGGACGCCCGTCACGAAGTCATACGACGCCGAGTCCCCGACGATCCGGCTCCCATTGTTGATCCCCGAGGCACTGCTGGTGCTTGATACCCTCGGGCTCGAAGGCTGGAGCGGCTGAAGATCGGTCATCTGGCCATTCTGCCAGAGGAAGCCGTGGATCGCCACGTCGAACGGCCCCCGGATCCGCGCGTAGCCAACCACCTGGGCCTTGTCATTCACACCGGTCGCGGCGCTGTAGGTGCCGCCCGGGAGCGTGCCGAGGTCCGTGATCACACCGTGGTCCCAGACCACCGCATGCTGAGTGCCGGCCGCGGTCGTCGCCCAACCAACGATCTGCCCGGCATCGTTCACGGCAGCAGCCGAGCTTGAGGTGCCGCCTGGAAGGTTCGGCAGAGCAACTGCGACTGCCGACCGCGGAGCCGCGGAGACGAAGCCTCCGAACGCCAGCACTGCCGCGATGGCGACGATGCCGGCCATGGCGAAGTGGCGTTTCATCTCAGCCACCCCGTGATGATCGGTCGGTACCCAGGCGTCCTGCCGCGCCGGCTGGCCGTCGCGTCGATGGCACCCACATGTCTGACAAAGGATGGACGGGGCGCCTGATGCTGGCTAGAGCCGTCCCGCCTGAAGTGGCTCAGTCGGCGGTCAGATCTCAGACGGCTGCTCGCGAAACGCGTGTTGCCGCGAAGCAACATGAAACCGCCGCGAAATGCGTGGACCGGCCCCAGATCGCAAAGGCAGTGGATATAGTGCGGACCTCGCATTCAACAGGTCCTGTTGAGCCATTGAGGGTGCACTTGGGTTATTCGGTAGTAACCGCTTCGAGTGGCCCCGCGGGGGCGATCTCGTCGGCGCTGATCCACTAATGGCAGACGCGGGCCTGGATTCCCCGGACGGCCGCGATGCTCGGCCGGCATGCGGACCGGGGCAACGGCAGGCGTTCCGCTCGCCGGAGGAGGCGAGCGGCACGGAACCCGGAACACCACGAGGTTGAGCGTGATCCAGGACATCGTCATCGGCGCCGGTCCGTACGGGCTCTCGGTTGCCGCGCACCTCGCTCACCGGGGAGTGCCGGCGCGGGTCGTGGGCGTCCCCATGAACTCGTGGCGCGAGAACATGCCCGTGGGCATGTTCCTGAAGTCGTCGCCGCATGCGTCCAGCATCTCGGCTCCCTTGCCCGGCTCCACCCTCGACGACTACTGCATGAGCGCGGGCGAGCCACGCCTCGTGGGAGATGATCCCGTCCCGATCTCCCTGTTCGTGGCCTATGGGCTCTGGTTCCAGCAGCGCCACGTCCCGCAGGTGGAGCGCGACCTTGCGGTGCGGATCACCCGCGACGGACGGACCTTCAATGTGGAATTGTCGTCCGGCGAGGTGGTGCAGGCACGGAATGTCGTGATGGCGGCCGGTCACATGGCCTACGCGTCCATGCCTCCCGAACTGCTCCGCGCCGCCCCTGATGCCGCCTCGCCGGACGGGCCCATCTCCCACGCGTCCCGGCATGCCGACTTCGCCCGGTTCGCCGGCAAGCGCGTCGTCGTCGTCGGCAGCGGGCAGTCGGCCCTCGAGAGCGCCGTACTGCTGCACGAGGCCGGTGCGCAGGTTGAGTTGATCGCGCGAACCAGTGCCCTGAAGTGGGCGTCCGTGCCGGCCCCCGGGACGCCGGGCACCCTCCGCCGCATGGTGAAGCCGCCCACTGACCTGGGGCCGGGATGGGCGCACCGCGTGTACGCGGACGCGCCGGACCAGGTGCGCCTGGTGCCGCCGGCGGTCCGGCTGTGGATCGGGAGGATCACCCTCGGGCCATCCGGGTCGTTCTGGCTGCGAGACCGGTTCGACGGCAAGGTCCCGGTGCGCCTTGGCAGGGCCATTCGAGCGGCCGTCCCGCTTCCGAATGGAGCGGTGCGCCTCGAACTGACGGGCGACGGAACCGCAGCGGAGATCCTGGAGGCCGACCATATCGTGGCGGGCACCGGGTATCGCATCGACCTGGACCGACTGGGCTTCCTGGACCCAGCGCTCCGGGGACAGGTGCGACGCACGGGCGGCGCAGCGGCCCTGGACGCCGCCTTCGAGTCATCGGTGCCGGGGCTCTACTTCACCGGCCTCGCGGCCTCGTCAACGTTCGGGCCCCTCCTGCGGTTCGTGGCGGGTACCGGCTTTGCGGCGTCGCGGATCGCGGCCACGCTTGCAGCCGATCACCGGCGGTCGACCGATCAGCAGCGCTCGACGGCGTGGGCACGCCGGCGGACGTGAGGTCCATGTACCGCGAAGGACCCGAATACGATCGGGAAGTCCCGCTGCTGATCGTCAAGATCGGCGGATATCCGCTGTCCCACCAGGGCCTGGCCGTAGCCCGGACCCTGGGTCGCGTCGGCGTTCCGGTCTACACGGTCACGGAGGACAGGTTCACCCCCCAGGCCGTCTCTCGATACATGGCCGGTCACTTCACGCTGGCGACGACGGGAGCCGAACCGGAAGAGCAGCTCGTCGGCGCTGTGCGGGATATCGCGAAACGCCTGGGGCGTCGCGCGGTCGTCCTGCCGACCGATGACGAGGCGGCGATCCTCCTGGCAGAGCACGCGGACGAACTGGACGAGTGGCTGATCCAGCCGCGGATCACCCCGGGACTCCCGCGCCTACTCGCGAGCAAGCGGGGCGTCCACGACCTTTGCACGCGACTGGGAGTGCCAACCCCCGAGGTCGCGTTTCCCGGCAGCCGGGATGCCGTCATCGAGTTCTCCAGGGGCGCGCGGTTCCCCATCGTTGCGAAGAACGTCGCCGCCTGGCAGCGCCTGCGCTCGCCTTCGGTCTCGAGTACGACGATCATCCGATCCGCCGCGGAGCTCGAGGAGATCGCGGCGGGCTGGCCGGATCCGCCCAACGTGATCCTGCAGGAGTACATCCCGGCGGAGGCGGCAGAAGACTGGGTCTTCCACGGGTACTGCGGGACGGATGCCGAATGCCGCGTGGCGTTCACCGGGGTGAAGTACCGCTCGTGGCCCACCCACGCTGGGGTGACCACCCTGGGACGCGCCGTGCGAAATGGCCGGCTGGAGGAACAATCTCGCGATCTGTGCCGCCGGCTCGGCTACCGGGGCATCGTGGACCTGGACTGGCGCTACGACGCGCGCGACGACACCTATAAGCTGGTGGACTTCAACCCGCGCACCGGCGCGAACTTCCGCATGTTCGAGAACGCTGCCGGCATCGATGTCGTGCGTGCGCTGCACCTGGATCTCACGGGGCGCACGGTCCCAGCCGGGCCGGCAGTCGATGGGCACGCACTGATGGTCGAGCACCTCGACGTGCCGTCGCGGGCTTTGTGGCGCGCCCGGCGGAGCGCCGAACGCCAGGTGCCCTACCAGAAGGGCGCTACAGAGCTGGCGTGGTTTGCGCGAGATGATCCCCTGCCGCTGATCGCCATGGCGCTGCGACTCGCGTCACCCGGCTTCCGCCTGCTGGGGCGCACGGCGCGAACGCGGGCCGCAAATGCGTCACGCCGCTTGAGGCAGGTGCGGTTCGCGGGACGGACGCGGCCCGTGGCCAAGCCCGGCGGCTGATCCCCGCGGCTGATCCCCGCGACGGAGGGGCAGGATAGCGCCGCCGGGCCGCGGCGCGGCGCCCTCGTCAGGCGTCCGGCATCGGCTCGCGCGCCAGCCAGCGGCCCGAATCACCGGGCCGAAGCATTCGGTGCCGCCCGGTGGCAAGGTCCCACTCGTGGCGCGCGAATCGGGTCTGGTCCTCGCCCGTCATGATCAGCACCCAGGCCGGGGTGCCCTCTCCGGACAGATGGCCGTGGTCGTGCACGTCGTCCGGCGGGAGCAGGGTGGTGACGTCGGACGGGCCAAGGGTCCGAACCTCGACGAGCCGGGGCAGTGAGGCCGCATCCCGGGGGTCGATCGCGTACCGCCGGTGTGTCTCGCGGCCGGCGATGGGGCTGACCACGACCCACGTCCCGTGATCGTGCACCGTGCTCACCTGGCCGTTCGGCCGCCGGACGATCGTGAGGCGCGGTCCGCGCGATGGCGCATGGATGGCCAGCGATCCGCCGGCCTCCCCCAGGCGCTCCACCCAGCCCATCATGTAGTCGATGTCGGTCGCGAGGCCGACGATTGCGCCGCCGACTGCCGCGAGATCGGGCGTTTCGGCGGCGGCCGGCCCCGCAATCCGCTCGTACAGCAACCGCACCGGGCCATCGAGCCCGGCGAGGTCTCCGACTGGCGTCCGCTTCGGTCCAGAGGTGCTCACCTGCGGATTGTGCCCGTGTTGCGACTGCGCCGGGCGCCTGCGCGGCGACGCCGAATCCTGGCGCGAATCGGCCGGCGCCGTCATGGCGCCGGAGCTGGCGGAGTTCGGGTCCTCGACGCCGCCGCCCTGATCGGCGTTCCGCCGCGCCCGATCGCGAACGCGAACGGGCA
>JANPDJ010000317.1:0-14064 GCA_031431395.1 Chloroflexota bacterium
GAGCGAGCCCGGCGGAATCGTGTCCCGGTTCCTCCGAAAGGCGGTGCTGGCCGACATCGTGGACTCTCACGCCCAACTCGACGGATTTCCGAGCATCAACTACGACGAGCGTCACTTCGACGACTGCGAGTTCGACGGCGGGACCAAGTACATCGGCGATCGATACAGCCTCGCGCGGGCCTATCTTGGCCGAGGCCAAGTGTGGGACGCAACCGATGAGTTCGGCAACGCCCTCCACACGGCGCACGTACCGAGGCCACATCAGCCTCTGACGTATCTCGGCACCGATCGCGTGCCCTGATCGCGGCGCCGGGCGGTCCATCGCCGGATCGCCCAGCGTCCGCATCCATGGCAAACCAGGGTCGCCGGGACGAATCGAAGCGGCGCCCAGCAGATGGAGGCGACGATCGCCATCGGTCACTGACCCCGAAGCCCCAGCAGGGGGCAGGAAGCGAGCTCGACCCCGCTCATCGATCGGCAACAGGGTTGACGGCGCCGACGTACCCGGTGGGGGGGAACCGGAGTCGGTGTGGATCGAACCCGCAGGGATCAACGGGTGGCGGCGACCAGCAGCTCGGCGAGACGCTGGGGCTGCTCGCGGAAGACCCCGTGATTCGTGGCGATATCGACGATCTCAGCGTCGATCGATGCTGCCATCGTCCGTTGGAGTTCCGGCGGCACGAGCGTGTCGGCGGTGGTCAGGATGTACGTGCACCGGCCGGATGTGGGCAGATCGCCGTGCCACTTCTGGCGCAGCGCGACGATGCCCTGCGGCCGCTGCGTCCGCTCGAGGTATGACCGGACCGCGTCCCGCTCGGCCGGATCGGCCGCGGTGACGTACTGGTCGAAGTTCAGCGCACAGCGACCAGGGCCGGCACTGACGATCAGCCCGCCGAAGGCGGCGATCCCCGCAGCTTCGTCAGCGTTGGTGAATGGATCGGTGCCCGCGAAGAGATCGAGCACCGATGCGCCCGTGCGCGGGATCCAGGCCGCCACGTACACGACCGGCAGCTTGGGGTGCTCGGCGGCGATCCTCGCGGCGGTGAAGCCACCGAACGAGTAGCCGACCAACACGACGTCGGTCAGGTCATCCGGGAGCACGGCCCGGACGGCGTCGGCGTAGTTCTCCAGTGTCGCCGCGGCCTCGTCACACGGCAAGTCGACGACGATGACCTCGTGGCCGGCCGATTCCAGCGGCTCGATCACGGGTTCCATTGCGGCGGGCGTGTCCCAGGCGCCAGGAACGATGACGAATGTCGACATGGGGAAATCCTACGGCGTCACAATGGCGCTCATGGCTGCAATCGAGCGTCCGACACCCGTCGCTCCGAGGGAGGCAGTGGTTGGCGCCCAATGTGGACACATCGTTGTGGTAATGTGTCCACATGGCTGATGTCGGGATCAGGGAGCTGAAGCAGCGGCTGTCCGAGTACCTCGACCGAGCGGAACGGGGAGAGGTCCTGCGGGTCACGGACCGCGGGCGGCCGAAGGCGGTGCTCGGTCCGGTGCCGGGTCGCGGGCGTATCGAGGACGGGATCCGCGCCGGTTGGATCACGCCGGGTACGGGTTCGCCGCTTGGTCTGGTGCGCCGGTCGAAGGCCTCGAGGCGAGTGCTTGACGTGCTGGCCGAGGATCGTGGCGAATGAGCATGTATGTCGATTCGAGCGCCCTGCTCAAGCGGTACGTGGAGGAGCCCGATTCGGCCCGCGCTGACGCGTTGTTGCGAGCCGATGGCGCGCTCCTCACCGCCCGACACGCCATCGTGGAGGTTCGTCGCAACCTCGCTCGCCTTCTCGCTGGACGCAACCTCGCGGCTGCGCGAGCCGCGTTCGCTGATGATCTGTACTCCATCTCGATCATCGAGCTCGACGAAGCAACCTGCGACTCAGCGGCGTCGATCGCGGAGACGACTGGCGTGCGAACGCTCGACGCCCTCCATCTCGCGGCCGCCCAGCGAGTGTCCGCGCCCGGAGTGGGCTTTCTGACGTTCGATCTGCGCCAGGCGCAGGCCGCGCGCGCTCTCGGCCTGACGGTCGTGACGGCCTGAGCCACACGAGGACAGGCAAGACGGCCAAGGCGATGCGAGGCCTCACCGCCGGACCGACGGACTGACGTCGCCTGCGGTGGTCGCGGGCGCCCTGGGCGTGGCCGCCGGCTACCCGCTCGCGGACCCGCTCGTGGGACTGCTCATCACCGCGGTGATCCTCGTCGTCCTCAAGCAAGCCACCGGGCAGATGCTCGGGCGGCTGATGGACGCGGTCGAGCCTGAGCTCGTGGAGGAGGTTGAGACGATCGCAGTGTCGGTGCCCGAGGTCCAGGCTGTGGATCGGCTTCGCGTCCGCTGGTTGGGCCATGCGCTCGGTCGCGGCGACGCGAAGGAGCTGACCAGGACCGCAGGCGCCGGAGCCTCCTGTCGCGGGCAGCGCCGTCGGGTCGGACCTTCCCGGGCGGCTCCCTACGGAGCCCAGGTGACGTGCGTGAGGATCGTCAGGCCGCCGCCGAAGTTGCGCGCGAACACCGCGGACCGCTTGTCGGCGGACTCGGAGACCTTCGTCCCCCAGTTTGCCTGAGCGTTCACATCGGCATTGGCAAAGCCGGCTGGAATAGTCGGCAGCGACGCAATGGTCGTGCTGCTGTCGAAATGACCCCCGTAGATGGTCACGAGCTCATCGTAGTCGTGCTGGTTCGGCTTTGGGTTGTCGAGTGCGTTGGAGTAGTCCATGCACGTGTTCAGGTCGGCACCGGTCGTGGACTGGTGGTCCAGCCCCCAGTCGTGCCCCAGCTCCTGGCAGATGACGTGCTGGCGATTGGTGTCCGTGTAGGAGGACGAGGCCAGGTAGGAGTCATTCATCTTCGCGACGCCCTGGACGATGTGGCCCCCATTGAGCCAGATCTGCGCCAGGCCAAGCCAGCCATTGTTGCCGTACGCGGCGTTGCAGGCACGCACCATGCCGGTCACGGCGGCGCAGCGCTTGCGCGTCTTCGAGCTGTCGTCGCTCCCCGTCCTCACTACGTTCATCACGGAGGACGCGTCCCAGTCCGCGATCGCGATGTTCAGCTTGCCATCCCAGTTGGCGGTCATGCTGTCGACGACGCCGATCGTGAACGGGTTTGCCGTGCGTGCCCAGTGGTATGTGCCCCAGGCGTTGGTCGCCTCGGCCACGAGCGGGATCGCTGCAAGAACGGTGATGGACGCAAGCGCCGCCACGAACCGGAGTGCCCTTGTTCGCATTCTCATTCCCCTGATCGCGAAGACCTTTTCCGGATTGGCCCGGACCGTCGGTCCCGGACCCGTGGCCGTACGCGAGCGTTCGGCGACAGCGTGATCTGACGCTACTTTCGCCAACCTGTCAAGTCCGGCCGGGACCGCCGATCGTCATCAGGCCGGCGCAGTGATCCCGATTCGGCGCACTGGCGCCGTAGGCCCGCTGGCCGCCGAGAAGGCCGAGTTCGTGGTGGTCGCAGGCGACGTCTTCGAGACGATCCGCGTCCGACCAAGGACGGTGGGTCGAGCCCTCCGCCCGGGAAGCCGCCGAACTGGCTGATCGGTATGCCGACCTCGGCATCGGCCTGACGGACGCGTCACTGGTCGTCCTGGCCGCACGGGTCGGTTCGGCGGATGTCGCCACGTTCGACGAACGGCACTTCCGGGCCGTCCGCCCGCTCGGCGTTGCGGATGCGTTCCGCCTCCTGCCGCTCGACGCGTCAGGGTAAGGGAGGCTCCTTCGGCCGGTCGTTGGAGCAGCGACAGCAGGTCGTTGGAGCACCTGTTGTTGTCCGCGGTCGAGCGCACTGAGACCTGCGTCAGGTAGTCGTGGTGCGACTGCTACGCAGACCCTAGGCCGATTGTGCCGTCAGTCAGTCAAGCCACGACTGGCAGACGCCGGCCGCGCGCCGGTGGGCGTCTGCGCGACCAGGTTTCGTGCGTGAGCCGGCCGTTCAGACGGGCAGCCGGGCGAGAGTTCGGCGTCTACCAGTCGCCCCATGGGTAGGTGACTGTATTCGGCCGGATATACGGCCGCGGACGTGTGATCCGGGCTCGCGGCGGCGCGGTGGCATCAGGGCGGCCAGTTCAGTCGAGTTCGACGCCGACGCTCGCCGCGATCCGCTGAACTGCGTCGAAATTGGCCCGGAAGGACTCCACCGGGCGATCCTTGTGGGCGAACGCCGCCACCGCGAGCACCCCGGCGTAGTGGATCTTCTTGAGGGCCGTGAAGAGCCCGTGCCAGTCGACATCCCCGAGGCCGATGTCCAGGTGCTGATGCACGCGCACGGCTGCCGTTGCCGGATTCACGATGTAGCGACTCGGCTTGAAGCTGTCGGCCAGGTGGACATAGCCGATCGTGTCGCCGGCATAGGTGATCATGTCGCCGACATCGGCTCCCATGTTGAACACGTGCGGCGCGCAGAAGAGATAGCCCACCCATTCGGAGTCGATCCCCCGAACGAGGTCCGCGGCGCGGTCGCTCGATTCGATGAAGTCGTACGGGTGCGGCTCCAGCACAACCCGGACGCGCTTCTGCTCGAGGAGCGGAAGGATCTCGTCCATGGACTGCCAGAAGGCGGCCTCGCATGGTTCGGGCAGGCTCGCGTCGCCCTTCAGTTCCGTGTTGATCTGCGAACAGCCCAGTTCACCGGCGATCTCGATGGCGCTCCGGAAGTAGCGGACTGAAGCCGCGCGAATGTCGGCGTTGGGGCTGGACCACTGGTAGAAGACGCCCAGCGACGCGATCTCCACGCCGGCTCCCTCTGCGATCCGCCGCAACTCCCGCACCTTGCGCAGCGAAACCCGCGCACCTCGACCGCTTGGCAGGAAATCCTCTCGTGGCGACCATTCCACGCGCCGGTAGCCCGCCTCGGCGACGGCGCGGATCACATCGGCAATCGGTCGGTCACGAACCATCATCGGGTCCAGCGCGAGCTTCATCACTTCCGAGACCTCAGGTACGGGCTTCGCGTGGCCGGACAACAGCGCGATCAGTTGGCCACGGTACAGTTGCCGGACAGGCACCACGCGGCCCGGGGAGCCCGCATTCCGACGTCGAGGCATTCAGGGCGGCAACCGGCCTCGGGCCGCAAACCACGATTGTCTGAGGGGGTTGGATGAGCGACAAGGTGGTCATCACCGTCACCGTCGACTGTTCGGCGTCGTATCCCAGGTTCACGGGCATGCCGCCCATCGAGGACACGACCGCCGTTGCGCATGAGTATGTGCGCGCCATCGACGCCGGGGCGAGCATTGTCCACCACCACGGCGTCCACCACCTGGAAACGGAGATCCAGCCCGATGGGCGCCGGCTCTCGAAGACGAATTTCGAGGGGTGGTCGACACTGACCCAGAAGATCAGGTCGCAACGCGACGCGATCATCCAGTTCGGGATTGCCAGCGCGCGGTTGAACGAGAAGATCGGCCTCATGGATCTGAAGCCCGACATGATGTCGTACGCATTCACTGCGCACGACGAGCATTTCAAACCCGACCCCGATTTCCCGGCGATCGACCAGTACGCGATCCATCCGCGCCCGGAGCTCGAGGAGTTCTGCGCGGCGGCCCAGCAGCACAACGTCAAGCCCGAGGTGGAGGCGTTCCAGGTGGGGGCCTTCTGGAATCTCGATTACGTGCGGGACCAGCGACTGCTCGACGATCCCGTCTGGGTGACCTTGCTCCTGGGCTGGAAGGGCGGAGGCTGGACCCCACCGACGCCGGAGTCGCTGCTCTACCTCGTGCACCACCTGCCGGCGCGCGTCAACTGGAACGTCAGCGTCATGGACCCCCGGATGCAGTGGCGGCTGCTCGGGCTGACGCTCGCGATGGGCGGACACGTGCGCGTCGGCTGGGAGGACAACCCCTTTCTTCCGGACGGCACGCCGTCGGGGTCGAACGCGGAGCTGGTTGACACGGTCGTCCGACTTGCGCGGCTGATGGGTCGCGAGCCGGCGACCGTCGCCGAGGCGCGAGAGATCATCGGCATCGGCGCGCCGGGCAGCCAGGCTCGCGCGTAGCTCCCGTCCTGGCGACGGAGCGGGTGATGATCGAGGCGATGCGGGCAGCCCTCGTGCGCACGCTGCCGGCACTGGAGCTGTCGATCGAGACGGTGGCCACGCCCCGGGCAATCGGTCCGGAGGACCTGCTCGTTCGCCTGAGCGCATGCGGAATCTGCGGCACGGACCTGCACATCCTCGCCGGCCACTCCTATCGACCGGCCCTGCCCTTTGTCCTTGGACACGAACCGGTCGGGATCGTGGTGGAAGCGGGGCAGCGAGCCGGCGACCGGTGGCTTGGGCGTCGCGTGACCCTGACGCTCTTCACGGGATGTGGCGAGTGTCGTGAGTGCGATCGCGGGCAGGAGCGCATCTGTGCGAACCTGCGTTCAATCACGGGTGTCCTTGCGGCGTGGGGCGGGTACGCGGAGTACATGGTGATCAACGCGGCCCAGGCCGTCGAGGTGCCGGACGCACTTTCCGATCTCGAAGTCGCCTGCCTGGTTGACGGCGGCGCCACCGCCGCGAACGCCGTGCGGGTCGCTCTCGAGTCCTCGCCGCGACGCGTCGTGGTGGTGGGCGCAGGCCCCATCGGCTTCGTCGCTGCGGAGATGCTGCGCGACCGCCGGGTCGAAGTTGAGGTCGTGCAGTCCAGCGACCCTCGCCGGAGCATGGTCCGTGCTGCCGGCTACCAGACGTACGCGAGGCTGCCCGAGCTGACGGCCATGCCCGATGTCATCATCGACTGCAGTGGGGATCCGAGCGTCACGGTCCAGAGCATGGAGGCACTCGCGCCCGGCGGCACCTACGTTGCGGCCGGCTACGCCATCGTTCCGTCCTTCGACCTTGCGCGTGTGGCCCGCAAGGAGCTCACCCTGCGCGGCGTTCGCTCCGGCTCGCGCGCGGACCTGGTCGAGGTGATGGATCTCGCGGCCGCCGGCCGCATCCGGTTGCCGCCCATCACGGCCTGGCCGCTCACGGAGATCAACGACGCCTTGACGGCCCTTCGCGAGCGGCGCGTCGCCGGCAAAGCCGTCATCTCGCCGATGCATTCCCCCGAACAGGTCTCCTGACGTCGCAACACCCGGAGGTGCTTCGTGTCCTCATCGAAGGTTCGCATCGGGATCGTCGGACTCGGCCGGATTGCCAGGTCCCACGCCGCCGGATACGCGGCGGTCGCCGACGTGGCCGAGGTCGCGGGGTTCTGTGATCTCGATCCGGAGAGGGCCGCCCAGTTTGGACAGGAATTCGGCGGTGCGGCCTATCGCGACCTGGATGAGCTGATCAACGATCCGAGGATCGATGCCGTCGACCTCATCCTTCCGCACAACCTCCATCGTGACGCGGCCCTGGCCGTGCTCCGCGCCGGGAAGCACCTCATCATGGAGAAGCCCCTGGCCAACACCTACCAGGAATCCGTGGAGATCCTGGAGGCAGCCAGAGCGGCGGGCGTGACATTCATGGTTGCCGAGAACACCCGGTACGTGAGCGCCTACGTCGCCGCCGAGGCTGTGCTGCGTCGAGGTGTCATCGGCTCGGTCGTGCAGGCAAGGACGGCCCTCTACTCGCACGAGAAGACGCGCCTGTCACAGCCGGACTTCTGGGGAAACAGCTACGCCACCGGAGGCGGGCTGATCCTCGATTCGGGGACCCACTCCTTCTATCTCCTGAAGTGGCTCCTTGGAGAGGTGCGAGACCTGGTCGCACACGCGACACAGGTGCTGCCGCTCGCATCGGAAGTGGAGGACACGGCGGAGGTGATTGGCAGCCTGGTCAGCGGCGCGTCATTCTCGAGCAGCTTCACATCCATCTCCGAATCGCCCCACAACGAACGCCTTGAGCTGCACGGAACGGATGGCGTGATCATCGTGGACCTGATGACCGACCCCGTGATCCGCGTCTACCAGCACCGCAAGCCGCTGGATGTCTCCGCGCTGGGCCTGGACGTGGCGGCGGCCGGGTCGCACGGCTGGACTCCCGGTGGCTGGCACTACGAGTCCGTGGTCACCGAGGTCGCGGACTTCGTGGGGTCGATCGTCTCCGTGCGGCCGACGCTCATCGACTCCGCGGATTGCGGTTACGCCGTGAAGATCGTCGAGGACGCGTATCGCTCGATCCGCACCGGCCAGCGGGTTTCGGTGAGCCCGCAGGAGGCCGTGCTGTAGCGCCAATGATCCCGGCCGCGCTCGCAGGTCAGCCGCCGGGCGGCGCTGGGGAGGCTGCGTGCGCGGCGGACCCGCGGCCGCATCATCGGCGGCGCTGGACGACGAGGGTCGCGGCGACCGTCCGTGTCAGGCTGCCACTGCTTCCCGTGATGGTCAGCGTGCGGCTCCCGCGCGGCGTCTTGGTGCTCGTTGTGACCACCAGCACAGAGCTCGTCCCGGCGGCCGGGTTCGGGCTGAAGGTCGCGCCGGCGCCGCCGGGCAGACCGCTTGCACTGAGATTGACCACGCCACTGAAGCCGCCGGTCCGGCTGATCGTGACGGTGTAGCTGGTTCCGGAACCCTGGGCCACGGTCTGGCTGGACGGGCTGACGGAGAGGCTGAAGCCGGCCGCCGGCGGTGGTGCCGGAGCGCACGCAAGGTTCGCGTCGAAGCCGCCGGAGGGGTACTGGGCGAGCTGCATGCTGCCACCGGTGAACGCGGCTCCCTGGCAGTTGCTCGTCGCCTGCGCAGCGTCCGAGGCGCCGGCGACCCAACTGGGCGCGGTCGCAAAGACCAGCGTGCTGCCGGTGATCACGCCCCAATGGTAGCTCGTCGACTAGAAGCCGACGCCCGCGGCACCCACCGATTGCAGGTACGCGACCGCCCCCTGGAGATCGGCGACATTGAGGGACACGTTGCTGCGCCAGCTGTTCGTCGTCTCGACGTCGAGCCACCACGTGTTGGCGGTCGGCGTTCTCGTCGCGCCCGCCGGGGCCAGGCCCAGCGAGACGTAGGCGGCAACGGCCGCCTTGTAGGAGTTCGCGGCCGCGTTCCAGCCATAGTCGTAGGCGCAATCGGCGGTGTCGGCGCCGGGCAACGCCGCAGTGTTGCAGACACGGGGTGACGTCTGACCGTTCGGCCAGTGTGTGGAGAGGGCCGGGCCCGGGTTGCCCGTGTTCGCGTAGAGCTGGGCCGCGGTGCCGCCCGCCCAGGCGAGCTCGCTCGGGCCGTCCCCGGTTCCCAGGCACGGATTGGGGCTGAACACGATGCCCGCGTTGACGCCGACGATTCCGAAGGCCGGGCTGGTCGGGAAGGGCCCGCCGCATTGCGGGTAGGAAATGTCGTAGCCCGGCGTGGCGGCGACCTGGGCCTGCTGCGCGGCGACGCTTCCGGGTCCTGCGACCAGCAGCCCGATCATGGCCAGCGCGATGGGAAGCGCAGTGCCGAGTCCGCGGGTGGCCGCCGGGAGATGGCGCATCTGGTCGTCCTTCCCGGGTACTCCGGCTGTCTCATCGGTCAAGACGCCGGGTCCCCCTGGTCGGCCGGGTTCCCCCAGCTGGCCGGGTTCCCCCGGTCGGCAGTGTCGTCTTGATGGACCAATTCGCTGGCCGTTTGGGGTCACCTCTGCCAATCAGGCCAAGCTTAGGCCCGGGTCGAGGATTCCGCGATGGGCCGGCGCGGCCGAGCCGGCGCCGGGGGATCCCCGAACGGGTGCGCCCGTTGTCGTGGGCAGGACGCTCGAGCGCCGATCCACTGGAGGGACCCACGGCTGGCTCGGCGGACCGGGCCGGGACGACCTGGCGCGGCGCAACGCCGTCCTCCAGGCCATCGAGCCGGCAGGGCCTTGGCGCACACGGCAGTCCGCCGTATAGTCACGTTACGAATTGTACGTCTGGAGGTTCGGTGTGAACACCAAGTTGACCCTGCGTCTCGATGAGCGTCTCATCGAGCGGGCCAAGCGTTACTCCGACCGCTCTGGCAAGTCGGTCTCCCAGCTGGTCTCCAACTACTTCGCCCTCATCGAGACAGACGAGTCCATTTCCGGTACGGAACTGACCCCGCGCGTTCGCGCGATGATCGGCTCGCTCAAGGGTGCGTCGACAACGGAAGGTGACTACCGCCGCCACCTTGAGGAGAAGTACCGGTGAACGTTCTCTTCGACACCAACGTGATCCTGGACGTCCTGATGGATCGGGATCCGTACGTCGAGGCGGGCTCGAAGCTGTTCGCGCTGGTGGACAACGGTCGAATCAGGGGCTCCATCTGCGCGACAACCGTGACGACCATCTACTACATCGCCGCGAAAGACTTCGGCCGCAGCAGGGCCCGTGAGCAGGTGCACGGACTACTCGGCCTCTTCCAGGTCGCCCCGGTTGACCACGATGTGCTGGACGCCGCGCTCGACATCGACTTCCCCGACTACGAGGACGCAGTGCTGCACGAGGCGGCACGCGCGGTGGGCGCGGCCGCGATCGTCACACGAGATCGACGCGACTTCGCAAACTCCGCGATTCCGACACTTGATCCGCAGGAGTTGCTGGCGGCGATCGCAGCGCAGTAGCTCATCGCATGCGGCGGTCAGGAATCGTGTCGGGGCAGTCCGCGCTCCACCATCATCTGGACCGCCGGGCCCATGTTGACGGGCACGAGCCGTGTCCCCGGATGGGCGGCCGCCCAGACCCACGTCCATGACGCCCTGGAAGTCGACTTCGCACAAACGACAAATCGCCAAGTTGTGATCGCCTCAGGCCGCACCTGCTGGACCCGGGCACGAGTGCGCCGGGTATCGTGGGCGGGGACGCTCGAGCGCCGATCCACTGGAGGGACCCATGCCCAACCTGGCCGACATCACGGATCAGCCGGTCATTGCGCTGTGGGGCGAGCACGTCCGTGCACGACGCGTCCAGGGCGAGCGGATCACGTTCGCGGTCATCGAGCTCGATCCGGACGCTGAGCTTCCCCAGCACACCCACGAGGCCGAGCAGATGGGGATGGTGATCGTCGGCGGCATGCGGTTCGACCTGGACGGCGAGGTCCGCGAGCTCGGGCCCGGCGGCACCTGGCGCATCCCCTCGATGCGGCCGCACAGGGCGACTGCCGGCCCCGACGGCGCGACGGTCATCGACGTCTTTACGCCGGTCCGGTCGGACTGGGACGCGCTGCCGGTCTCCCGGGCGTCCCTTCCCCGATGGCCGCGGTGATCACCCGCGTCCTCGTCCGGCTCCTGTCGATCGCCGACCTGCCCGACGACGAGGACGACTGGCGCATTCGGAAACGGGCCGGCGTCGCGGTCGGATGGGTGATCATCGTCGCGCCGGTGCTCGTGCCCCTCCAGCAGCCGGACCAGGCGATCGCCTGGATCCTCGCCCTTGTCCTGTCGCTGTTCGCGGCCATCAACATTGCCGTCCTCGCCCGCACGAGGGAGTTCGACCGCTTCCTGCTCTTGATGCTGACGGTGCTATCCGCGTTCTGCCTCGTTTCGCAAACCGCTGCCGGAGGTGCGGTCGCGATCCCCGCAGGGTTGGTCTGGGGGTTCCTCGTGCCGGCGCTGGCGATCCTCACGCTCGGCCCCCGTCGGGCGACTCCCTGGTTCCTCATCTTCCTCGCCGTCGTCGGGACCTCCGTTGCAATCGACCCGTGGGTCCGGACCATCTTCGCGCCGCCGACGTACGCGGCCCAGCTCTTCGGGGCTGCCGTCAATACGGCCGTGCCCCTGGCGATCGTCTACGTGCTGCTGCGCTATACCGACATCCGCCGCCGCGCCGCCGAAGCCCGCGCGGACGAACTCCTCACGAACGCCATCCCGGCCTCCATCGCCCGGCGTCTCCGTCGCGGCGAATCGCGGATCGCGGAGACGTACCCGGAGACGACGGTCGTCTTCGCGGACGTTGCCGGCTTCACGCCCTGGGCCCAGCGGACCGATCCCTCGCGGATCGTGGCGCTCCTGGACGACCTGTTCACCCGGTTCGATGCGGCTGCGGCCGACCACGGGGTCGAGAAGATCAAGACGGTCGGCGACGCCTACATGGCCGTCGCCGGCGCGCCGACGCCGAACGCCGATCACGCCGGGGCCGCACTCGCCTTCGCGCGCTCCGTGCTGGCGGCTGCCTCGGATTGGCGAACGGCGAACGGCCTCGACCTCCAGGTCCGTATCGGCCTCGCGAGCGGGCCGGTCGTGGGCGGCGTCATCGGCCGCCAGCGCATCCTCTTCGACCTCTGGGGCGCGACGGTGAACACGGCCGCCCGGATGGAGTCGAGTGGCGTGCCCGATCGCATCCAGCTCGCCGCGTCAACGCGCCAACTGCTGGACAAGGCGGTGGACTGCGAACAGCGCACGGTCGACGTGAAGGGCCTCGGCCAGATGACGACGTACCTGCTCGCCGAGGGCTGACGCGCCGGTCGTGCTGGCGCGGCTGCCTTCGAGTCGTCCGAACCTTACTGGGCCGCGCGCTATAGTCAGGCCACCAGTCCCGGCATCCGACAGGTCAGCGCCAACCCATGCTCTCCGCCGCCCAGCCCACCTGCCTCCTGATCGCGGACATTTCCGGCTACACGAGCTACCTCGCGGGGGTCGAGCTCGACCACGCGCAGGACATCATGGCGGACCTTGTCGGCACGATCGTCACGGCTCTCCGGCCGACGTTCCGCCTGGCGAAGCTGGAGGGCGACGCCGCCTTCACGTACGCTCCGGCCGACAAGGTGGACGCCTCGATCCTGCTCGACGCGATCGAGCGCTGCTACTTCGGCTTCCGCCGGCGCCGCCGGGACGTCCGCCAGGCCACCTCGTGCGAGTGCAATGCCTGCGTCCGGATCCCGGACCTCAACCTCAAGTTCGTCGTCCACCACGGCCAGGCGCTGCACCAGAAGATGGCCGGGCGCGACGAGCTGATGGGGTCGGACGTGATTGTCGTCCACCGCCTGCTGAAGAACGACGTCGTCGAGAAGCTCGGACAGAGTGCCTACGCGCTCATCACGCAGCAGTGCCTTGCTGCGATGGCGATCGATCCGGTCGCTCTCGGCATGACGGAGATCACCGAGTCGTACGAGCACCTCGGCATCGTGAAGGCCTGGGTCCACGATCTGGAGCGGCGCTGGCAGGAGGAGGAGAGTCGCAAGCGTGTCCGGGTGACCGAGAGCGACGCTGCCTTCGCGGTCTCCATCCCGATCGCCGCGCCACCCCAGGTCGTGTGGAACTTCATCACGGAACCCGGCCGGCGGATGAGCTGGCAGGCGGGCACCACCGACATCCTCGTCTACGACGCGCCGGGCGGCCGCCGCGGGGTAGGGGCCACCAACCACTGCATGCACGGCCCTGAGGCCGTCATCGAGGAAATCCTCGACTGGCGGCCATACGACTACCTCACGGACCGAACCACGATGAACACCCCCGCGGGCCCGGTGAAGTTCCTGTCAACCATGGAGTTCGAGCCGACAATCACCGGTACGATCCTCCATTTCCGGTTCTCGGCGCCCAAGACCGCCCGGGAGCGGGAGATGTTGCTCCAGATGGCGCCGGGGTTCGAGGCGATGTTCGAGCAGGGGCGGAAGGATCTCGCCGCACAGATCGATGCCGAACTGGCGACGAGGCGGGCGAACGGCGAGGAGCCCGCGTTGCCGGCGTCGCGCCCCGACAGCGTCCTGGCGTCCATCGCGAGGGGCTGAGCCCGCCGGCCCGTTTGCCCGCGGGAAGCGCGTGCGGCTTGCGGACGCATTGCTCGAGGCCGGAGCTCGGCACCGCGAATTGACCCATCCTGCACCGCGGCGTAGGCTTTACTCATGGATAGACCTGTAAAGATCCAGCGGCGGCGTGGTTTCACCCGCGTCAGCCCAAAGCACCAGGTGACGATCCCGGTCGAGGCGCTCGCAAGGGCAGGCCTTCAGGTGGGCGATCCGCTACGGGTCGAGGCCCGTAGGAATGGAGAGATCGTCCTGACGCGTGAGGCGAATCCGCTCGAACGCTATGCGGGCAGCCTGACCGGCCTCTACCCGCCGGGCGAGCTCGAGCAGCTCCGCCGCGAATGGGATTGACGGTTCTTGATTCAGGGGTGGTGATCGCCATCCTCGACGGAAACGACGCCCACCACTCGGCCGCGCTGTCGGCGGTGGCCGCGGCAATCAAGCGGCAGGACGTCATCGTTCTACCTGTCTCCGCCTATGC
>JANPDJ010000318.1:0-7622 GCA_031431395.1 Chloroflexota bacterium
TCCCCGGGAGGTTTGAGACTCTGTAGCGTGGGCGTCGAGGAGGGCGTCCATGGGGTTGAAGTCCGATCCCCGACGGTTGCCGCGGCGGAACCACTACCAGGAGGGGCCCGGCTTCCTGTTCGTGGCGACGCAAGGCGGGCGGCCGCCTGGGACGACCGTCGAACGGGCCCCGGCCGCGGCAGTGCGGCGTCGTCGACGAGCGCTCCGCCGATGGAGCGAGGGCGAGGCGGTCGAGCTGATCTGCCGGGACACCGACTGCAGCCGGGCGACCCTCTTCCGATGGCGGAGCCGCTTCGCCAGGGACGGCATCGAAGGGCTGCTCGATCGC
This sequence comes from Chloroflexota bacterium, assembly GCA_031431395.1. GTDB lineage: Bacteria > Chloroflexota > Limnocylindria > Limnocylindrales > CSP1-4 > VGPE01. Next base: position 329 of record JANPDJ010000318.1, read on the forward strand.
TATGAGCCCGGCGGTCGGGTCGAGCTGCCGGCAATCATCGAGCGGCTGATCCTGACGGTGCGCCTGCTGACCTACTGGAACAGCCGCCGTCTGGCGGCCGAGTTCCGTCGGCGCGACATCTGGCCGTTGAGTCACGGCCAGGTCGACCGCCTGCTGGGACGAACCGGCAGCAATCGCCCGAGCGTCGCCCGCGTGCCCGGTCCCCGTTACGAGCGTGCCCGCCCCAACGAGCTCTGGCACATCGACCTCAAGGGCCCGTTCTTCCTCCAGGGCGCCCGCGGAGCACGCCGGACCTGTCATTTCATCGCGCTGGTCGACGACCACAGCCGGTTCCTGCTGGGCATCCGAGCAGTGCCCACCAAGGAGGCGGTCACCGTGCTCGAGACACTTGCCGAGGCGATCGAGCTGTGCGGCGTACCCCTGGCGCTGATGACCGACAACGGGACGCCGTTCGTGACGATCGTGGCGACGATGCTCAGCCGCTTCCAGCGAACCCTCGCGGAGCTCTCGATCCGGCACATCCGGACGCAGGTCGACACGCCCTGGACCAACGGCAAGGTCGAGGCCTTCTGGGCAACGCTCCAGGCCGAGGTCCTCGACCGCCAGTACCTCGCCGACCTGGCGGCTGCCGAGGCCGCCGTGACCGCCTTCGCCGGCTACTACAACTACCACCGACTCCATGGCGCACTCGGCTGGCAGACGCCGGGCGAGCGATTCGACGGCACGGCCTTCAGCGACCGCTAAGCTCCCGGCAAGGTACGCGGCGCTCGTGCGGGGAGCGCCGCCCGTCGTCATGACTCCTCGCCCGGCGAGGTGACCCACTGCGGCCGGACGGGTGCGCGGCCCACCGGCGGCAGGTCGAAATGACGACATGGCGCGCCCGGAGGGATCCCGAGGGATCAGGGACAACAACCGCGCTGCCGCCTCGCTACGATCGCCTGCCAGCATTGCCCCGGGGTCGGCGGGATCAGGGTCGTAGCGGGAGGAGTGCCATGGCGGTCAAGGTCATCGTCGAGCTGAAGGCCAAGTCGGGGCGGCGAGATGAGTTGCGATCGCTCATCGAGCAGCTCGCCATCCGCGATCGACCGGGCGGCTACCACGGGAGCACGTACTACGAGTCGCTCGACGACCCCGACCTGCTGATCGACATCGCCGACTGGGAGTCGCCTGAAGCGCGGACGACGCATCTCGCGAAGGCCATGGCCGCCGGTGCCTATGGTCCGGTGCTCGAGCTGCTGGCGGGGCCTTTCCGGGCCACGGTCATCCGCCGGCTGCCCTGAACCCTGGGTCCACGCGGAGGCGGCGAACGGTGGCGCGCCTGGAGGGAACCGGACGCCCGCTATCGACCTATGAGATCCCGATCGAGGGCCGCGAGGCGTGGATCTTGGCGGTACGGGGAAGGTCCCCAGCCCGGACGCAGCGGCGGCAGGTCCGTGCCACGAGGATTGCGGGGCAGCCGACCCTCCCCATCGTCGCCGTCCCATCGACGGCCGTACTGGTCGGGGATCGCCCCCCAGCCCCAGTAGGCGAGCGGGACGTCGGGCACGATACCGAGCTCCTCATCCGGGTCGATGCGATCTGGTCCGACCGTGCACAGGTGTGTCCAGTCGTCGCCCAGGTCGAACGTGTACAGGAACTGCTCGCCGGGGCGCAGGCGCGAGAGCTTCGTGCGCCGGTCGTCGAGGGAAGGGCCGAGCTCGTCCTCGTCGCCGTAGGGCGTCGTCAGCCGAGTGCCGTCGACCAGGCGGAACTCGTGGAGGTGCGCGCGGTCCCAGCGAGCGAATGCGTCATCGATGGCCGTGGCGAGGGCCTCGAAGGTGTGACTCCGGGCCGCGGCGAAGATCCGCCCGGGTCGCGGCCACAGGCGCTCCCCGTGACCCTCGACGAGATCCACCCTGATCGATAGCCACGTCCGGGTCATCTGCGTCTCCCATCAGCTCCAGAGTGCGGAGATCGGCGCGGCGACGAGCCTGTCACCGAGGCGGTACGTGCGCGGGCCAGTGTGGAGCACGATGCCGGCCACGAAGGCGTCTGGGTACAAATCGCGAAGCGTCGCAAGGTGGCGTGCGGCAGCCGGCGAGGGGGCGGCGTCGGCCTTCACCTCGATCGCGATCAGGCGGCCTCCAGCGAGCTCCACGAGCAGGTCGACCTCCATCCGGCCCTGCTGCTGACGCAGGTGGTAGAGCCGCGGCCTGACGGCCGATACCGCGAGCTCCGCCCGGAGCTGGGCGACGACGAAGCTGTCCAGCAGCCGCCCGAGCAGGTCGCCGCTGCGAAGCACGAGGTTGACGTCGAGGCCCAGGACGGCACCGGCGAGCGCGGGCTCGACCACGTGTCGCTTGGGCATCAGTACGAGGCGCTTCAGCCGGCTCGATGTCCACGCCGGCAGTGCCTCGACCACCAGCAGGTTCGTGAGCAGGCGCTCGTAGGCGTATGCGGTCTTGCGGTTGATCCCCGCCGCGTCGAACAGCGTCCGCTCGTCCACGATCCCGGCCGTGTTGAGCGCGTACGCCTCGAGGTAGCGGCGCAGGCGGGCGGGGTCCCGGCCGCCGTCGACCTGCTCAGCGTCACGCGTGAGGAGATGGTCGACGTAGCTCTCGAGCCAGGCACGCCGCGCGGCCTCCCCGAGTCGCAGGGCGGGCTCCGGAAAGCCACCGTGCAGGGCAAGCTCCACGTAGCCGCGCAGGTCGGGGGTCTCAGGTGCCGGGACCAGATCGGCCCCCGCTGTCATCCGGTCAAGGAAGGGTGACCCGAGGCCGCTGTTGGCCTGCTCACGGACGGTCATGCCGTACATCGGGACTCGCGTTAGCCGACCGGTCCCCGGCCACAGATCGCCGTCGAGGTCGCCGCGGACGGACCCCGTGACGAGGAACCGTCCGGGCCGAGGGTCGGCATCCACCGCACGCTTGACCGCTCCGAGCACCCCCGGCACGACCTGCCACTCGTCGAGCAGGATGGGTTCACGAAGGCCGCGCAGTGCGGCGTCAGGATCGGCCCGAAACGCTACGGCCTCGGCCTCGCGATCGAGGCGGACCGCGGTCGCGGCCCGGCGAGCGGCCGTGGTCGTCTTGCCGGTCGCCCGGGGCCCGGTGAGGAAGATCGCTGGAAGCTCAGCCAGCAGCGCGTCGAGCCGACCGTCGACGAGACGGGGAAGGTAGTCCATGACGTGCGAGACTACCACTCTCGCACGTCGAGTAGTACCACTTCTGCACACGCTCGGGTGCCACCTTGCCGCGACAGCGGTCGACGACCCGGCCGACAGTCTTGGGGGTCGTCCCGCACAGGCCGGCGACAGCCCGGTAGCGGCCGAGCTCACGGTACGCGGACAGGATGTCCAACTGGTTCCTCGCTGACTTCACAATGGGCGTCCCTCGGGTCTGCCGTTGACGGGGTTGGAATACCGCCATCGTGCAGCCCGGGGGGCTCCCCGGGTGGGTCAATCGAGGGGTGGGGACTTCCTGCTGGCCACCAGCGGGGACTTTCTCATGGCCACGGACACGTGGCAAGGCTGGCATGTCCTGGAGTGGTGCAGGCCGACTTCCATAAGGTCCTGTCGCCGCACAGTTACCCAGGTGCCGCACCCGACGCGACGATGATTGTGCCGCTACCGTGCATCAGCGGGTGGCTCTCCTGGCGGTAGTCGATAGATCGGGCCTGCAGGGGTTCCCAAACCCTCCGCGCGATTTCGGAGCGGGCCAGGACGTTGATCAAGCGGGTGTACACGTTCGCCTGGTCGTTGTGCAGGTCCATAACGCAATACCGACCGCCCTTGGCGAGGAGGTCGAACGAGCCGGCCAGCACCGTTTCCCAATCCGGGAAGACCGTGAGTCCAAGCGTGCAGACGACGCGGTCGACCTGGTGATCTTCCCCAATGAGGCCCTGGATATCGCTCCGTTCAAGCAGGCGGACGTCCTGGCGCAGGAGCCGCACGTTCGTCCAGCCGTGGTCATCGACCTTCCGTTGGGCTCCCCTGAGCATTTCAGCAGAGAGATCAACGCCGATCAAGGTCCCCCGGGGGCCGATCTGGGCCAGGATCAACTCGAAGTTCAGGCCGGAGCCGCAGCCTAGATCCAAGACGGTCAGACCGGGTCGCAGTTCGAGCGCCTGCATGGCAAGACGCCGATAAGGCAGGTAGATGCCTCGTATTGCCCAGTCAAAGATTGGGGCGATCAAGTCATACCAGGTAGGAAGAAGGGAACGGCCTTCTTTCATTGTTCGCTCCTCAGCCAATCGTCTGCGTCAGGCCGAGGCGTCATGCGCTGAGACCGAACTCGAGCGGCTCCGGCGGCTCGGCGAGGCGCCTCGTGCTGGCAAGGTCGTTGGCGGCGGGGTTATCCCTCTCGCCCCGACCAGTCTGACGCATTTCCACCCGGAGCCCGGCCTCGAAGGTCGGATGAGTCGCACCGCCCTGGGACCACTCCGGGTCCGCTCCAGGCACCAACTTCCGGCAGCCAGCATGGCAGCCACGGGCCCGGCACGAGGTGCCGCAGGAGGGTCGCCATGCGCCCCCGTGTGTCACCGATGTCGCGACTCAAGACAATGGCGCGCCCGGAGGGATTCGAACCCCCGACCACCTGATCCGAAGTCAGGTGCTCTATCCACTGAGCTACGGGCGCGTGGTGTTCCCGGCCGATCGGGCAACGCAGATGGCGACATCATCGACGGCCCGGCCCGAATCCCGGGGCGCGCATTCTACCGTTTCGGGTGAAGCAACCTCGTTCGCGCGGACCCCCGACGGCGATCCGCGGTTCAACAGCGGTCGCGGCCCCATGCACCGAGAGCCATGGTTAGGAGTCGCCCTCCGGCAGGCCCCGCTTAGCCCCGGGTCATCGCCCGCCGCAGCCCCCATGCACCGAGAGCCATGGACACAGCAGCCATCCCGCCGAGCACGGCCAGCTGGGGCAGCACGTCCACCACCCCGCCGTGCCGGAAGATCAGGGTCCGGAAGCCGTCGATCGCCCACGCATGCGGCGTGAGGTGCGCGACCGTCCGCAGCTGCTCCCCGAACAATTCGATCGGGATCATCGCCCCACCTAGCGCGCCCAGCAGCATGCCCGCAAAGACACCCACGCTGCCGGCCTGGTCGGGGTCGCTGGCGAAGACGCCGACGACCATCGCCACGCCCGTTTCTCCCTGGTCTCCAGCCGGACGTCGCCGGTCCGCAAGGAATCCAGCAGTTCGTGGGTGAGTGCACCGCCGTCCCCCGTCACGAACCCCAGGCGCGGCGCCACCCGCCCGCCGTGGATCGTGCCGAGGACCAGGATCAGGATGACGGGCAGCAGGAAGATGAAGAAGAGCCCGCTTCGGTAGCGGAGCAGCCGGACGATGTTGACGCGGGCGATCACCATCACCGCGCTCATGCCAGCACCACCTTCCGGGCCCGAAGCAGTCCCATGCCGCCGGTGAGCAGGCCGATGGCCGTCAGCACCGCGAGGGACGGCAGGACCACCGCGACGCCGCCACCGGCGGCGAGGTCGTTCACCCCGCGCAGGAACCAGGCATGCGGGGTGAGCAGGCTCAGGCGCGCCATGAACTCCGGTGCCTGGCTCATCGGGAAGAACGAGCCTCCGAGCACGGCGAGAGTCATCGCGACAATCGAGGTCACGGTTCCGGCTTGGTCCTCGTTCTTCGCGAAGCCCACGGCCAGCAGAGCGATGCCGCTTGCGGCGAGAACCGTCGCCAGGATGAGCCCGCCCACCGCAAACGGGTCACCCCACCGCGCGCCCATCAGCAGCGTGGTCACGATCACGATGATCGCCATGGAGACGGTGCCCATGACGACACTGACGAGGACCTTGCCGAGGAGCACGGTTCGGGGCGAAATCGGTGCTGTGAGCATCCGGGCGAGCGTGCCGGCCCGTCGTTCGGCCATGAGGCTGACCACCCCGAACTGGACGGCGAAGAAGACGAACCTACGGCCGAACGGTAACCCGACGAACGATGATCCGCCGAAGCGCCGGCCACCAGTGCCGGATGGGCCGTCCGGCGGTCACGCAGGTGCCTGCGGCGAGTGGAGTGGGGTACGCGCCAATGGGCACGTCCGTCGCTCGTCGCTCGTCGCCCGTTCGTCGCGCGTCGCGGCACGGGAATCTGTCACGCAGTCGCCGGGTGAGTGCTAGCTCGCTTCCGGGTCCGAATTCCCCCCACGCAGTCAAGGCACGACTGGTACGCGCCCATTGCCCGCTCTGCGATCGCCTGTGACACCTCTACTGAGCGTGCTCGGGACGCCTTGGCCCGCAGACACGTGACGGCCGGGCGTCTACCAGTCGTGGCACGGCTGCCTGACGGAAATCCTGCCGGCGTGCCGCGCCTCGCGTGCCCGCGCCGGCGGCCGTGCCCCCGGGCCGACATGAGCCTTCCGGGCTCCCGCTCCCCGGCCCCTTACCCTTCCCGGATGAAGTTCGGGATCATCCTCAACACGGGCACCCTGGATCAGCTGGGCGACCTTGCCGCGTCGGCCGAAGCGGCCGGCTGGGACGGGGTGTTCTACTGGGACGCCGTGCACATCGCCAACTTCGGCGACATGTTCGACCCGTGGGTCGCCCAGACGGTGATGGCCATGCGGACGACGCGGATCCGGATCGGGGCGATCGTGATGGCCGTCCCGCGCCACAAGCCGTGGACCTTCGCACGCGCGGCGACCAGCGTGGACCACGCGTCGCACGGCCGGCTGGTCCTGCCGCTGGGCCTGGGCGATCCGGGGGACACCGGTTACGGCGGGGTGGGCGAACCCACCGGCACGCGCGAACGCGCCGAACGGCTGGACGAGACCCTGGCGATCCTCGAAGGGCTCTGGACGGGCGAGCCGTTCGCGCACCAGGGCACGCACTACCGGACCGACGAGATGACGTTCCTGCCGCGTCCCGTCCAGCAGCCCCGGATCCCCATCTGGGTCGTGGGCGCGTGGCCGCGCGAGAAGTCGATGCAGCGCGTGCTGCGGTACGACGGAATCCTGCCGAACAAGCTCAAGCCCGAAGGCGGCCAGGAGAAGATCACCCCGGACGACGTCCGCGCCATCGCGGCATACGTCCTCGAACGCCGGGGTTCGCTCGACGGCTTCGACATCGTGGTGGAGGGACAGACCCCGCCCGCGGACCGCGCGGCAGGCGCGGAGATCGTCCGACCGTGGACCGACGCCGGTGCAACCTGGTGGACCGAAGCGGATTGGCGCGGCTCCTACGACGCCCTCCGCGAACGGGTGGAGAAGGGACCGCCGAAGGCGGGCTGACACATCGAACTGCCCGGGCCGCGGCCGCCGGGGCCGATCTGCCCGGGAATCACGAACGGGCGACCC
>JANPDJ010000319.1:0-5348 GCA_031431395.1 Chloroflexota bacterium
GGATGGCCTCGCGCATCGCCACGGGTTCGGCGACGCTGAGCGCGTGCTCCACCCCGTAGGGCAATTCGATGATCGGCAGGCGCGTGACGTGGACACTCACGTGCTCCGGCAGGAACTGCCAGTACTCGCGATCCAGCGCCATGTCGAAGGGGACGACCATCCCGAGACGGACGTCGCGCGGCCGGCGGCTGGTGGAATCCGGGCCGCCCGGCAGTCGTGGATCAGTCGTCACCGGTCAGGGCCCTCCGCGGATTGTCTTCCAGGATCATCGTGATCTGCTCCGGCGACAGGCCGGCGACCCGCAGCATCGGCACGAAGTGCGTCAGGAGGAACGTGTAGCCGATGCCGCCATAAGTGGCGAACTGCGAGCGCAGGCAGATGTCCTGCGAAAGGAGGATCCGGCCGAGATGTCCGGCCCGGACCAGGTTCCGGATGAACTCGATCTCGAGCATGTTGTCGTAGTCCGAGTCGCCGTCCACGGTGTCGAACTGCACCCAGGCCCCGCGCTCCGCCAGCGCCACGTGGTAGGCGGGATCGTGCACGGTGTCGCTGTGGCCGATGATCACGCGACGGGGATCCACGCCCTCCTGGACCAGGATGTCGAGTTGCGCCATGCCCACCGGCCAGCGGGCGGCGTGCGTGGAGATCGTCACCCCCGTGCGGAGATGCGCCCGCGCGGCGGCCCGGAAGGACCGTTCTTCCGCCGCCGAGATCACCCGGTCGCACGCGATCTCGCCGATGATCCCGGCCCGCACCCCGGTGTCGCCCACACCCACCTCGATGTCGCGCACGATCGCGGCGGCCACCTCGTCCGTGGTGTGAGCGTCGAAGTACGCACGGTCGAGAAACGGCTCGCGATACCAGCCCGAGCCCATCACGATCTGGAGCCCGGTCGCAACGGAGACGCGCCGCAGCATCTCGGGCTGGCGTCCGATGCCGTTGCTGGTCACGTCTACCAGCGTTCGGCAGCCGGCCGCGACGAGGCGCTCCAGTTCGATCGCCGCAAGGCGTTCGTCCTGCATGAGGCCGTCGCCGCGGTATTCCTTCATGTGGTTGAAGAACACGTGCTCGTGCGGGAGCACGATGCCCAGGTCCGACCCTGGGACCGGCCCCGTGACGGTCATGACGTGACTCATCCGGCCACGGCCCCCTCCGCCGGCGGTGGCGATGTCCGGAACAGCGACCCCAGGCCCGACTGGCGCCGGTAGACGCCGGCCAGGCGGAGCCCCTGCCAGAGCGTGACCTGGTTCGCGGTGAGGACCGGCTTGCCGGCAGCGGCCTCCAGCCGTTCCAGGAAACGCACCGTCGCCACGGCCGTGTCCGGGATGAGGATGGCATCCGCGGCCACGCGGTCCGCCCCACCCGCAAAAGCGATCACGTCGGCCTCGCTCAGCCGCGCACCCCCACCCCCGTCCGGGATGCCGGCCGAATCGATCGAGAGAACCTCGATCCCGGCCTCGGCGAGGAACGTTCCGAAGAGCTCGGCCTCCTCCGCCGGGTACGTCGCGGCGACGGCGACACGCCGCAGCCCCATAGCGATGGCAGCCTCGACAAAGGCCAGGGAGGTGCTGGTCGCCGGAACCCCGGCCGCCTCCGTGAGCCGTTCCGCCTGCTCGCGCGCGCCATCCAGGCCGAGGACGAACGAGGCGGACGTGCAGGCCCACAGGACAGCGTCGGCCCGTTGATGGGTTGCGGCCAGCAACGTGCGGAGCCCGTGGACGCCGTCAATGAGCCCGGAGATCTCCCCGGTGCGCTTGGCGTCCTCGATGGTATTCATGTCGTCACCGACGCCCGTCTGGACCACCACCGCGGTGACGGGCGGTCGAACCAGGGACGCGCCCAGGGGGTAGTCGGCCTCAGCCGCGAACCCCGGGTACAGCACACCGAGGGTGGTCATCGGCCGGTGGGATGCGAGGGATGCATGGCTGCGGATGCTACGGCAACCGGCGGGCCGCAGGGAGTACGCCGGCGTTGTGAGTCCGGGGCGTCGCGATCCCCTGGCGAGAGTTGCACGCGGCCGACCCGCGGACCCACAATTCGCGACCCGGCCCCGTTTGCTGCCGGCGCGAATGGGAGACGGCCGGATGCAGGGTTCGATTCATGGCGGGCAGGCGCAACCCACGGTCCTGGTGTTCGACCCCCTCTTCTACCTCGACTGGGTGTACGACATCGAGGAGGAGCGGCTGGGCGCACGGGGGATCCGGCTGATCGTCGCGCAGAACCGGGATGAGGCGATGGCCGCCCTGCCCACCGCCGACGTCGTCATCGTCCATGACGGTCCGTTCGGGGCCGCCGAGATGGAGCACCTGCGCCCGGACGTCTCGGGCCTCGTCTGCTACTCCGTGGGCATGAACCAGATCGTGCTCGCCGACGCCGCGGCGCGCGGGATCCCCGTCCGCAACCTCCCGAAGTGGGCCTCTGAAGCCGTCTCGGACCACACGATCTCGCTCCTGCTGGCCGCCCACCGGCGCGCCGTGGAATTCGACTCGACCACGCGCGGCAAGGACTGGGACGTGCGCCGCCTGCTGACGAACAGTGGCATCCGCCAGTACCGGGGCCAGCTGCTGGGCATCATCGGCGCCGGGCGCATCGGCAAGCTCGTCGCGAAGAAGGCGCGCGGAATCGGGTTCCGAACCATCGCGAACGACCCGTTCATCGAGACGACAGGTGACCCAGAGCTGCCGCTCGTGTCACTCGAGGAACTGCTTGGCCAGGCTGACGCGGTCGCGCTCTGCTGCTCGCTCAACGAGACGTCGGAGCGGCTGCTCAACGCGCGGACCTTCGCGCAGATGAAGCACGGTATGACGCTCGTGAACTGCGCCCGCGGCGGTCTCATCGACGAGCCGGCACTCGCCGCAGCTCTCCAGGACGGGACGGTCAGCGTGGCCGGACTGGACGTGCGCGCTACGGAACCGCCCGATCCCGCGACCGACCTGCTCGCCGGGCTGCCGAACACGGTGCTCACGCCGCACGTCGCGTTCTACTCGGCCGAGGGGTGGATCCAGTACCACGTGGAGTGCGCGATCGTCACGCTCGAGATGCTCGAGAGCTCGGGGCGGATCCCGCGGCTGTCAGAGCCGTCACCGGCAACGGCGTAGAAACGGCGACGCGCCGGCGGGTGCCGGCGCGTCGGTGAATCCCCGGGCGAGCGCGCGGGCGAGCGCGCGGTTCGAGTCAGTCGGTCAGGTCATAGGGCACGCCGTACTTCGCGGCGTAGCCCTTGAGCATCTCGATGACCCGCGGGTGGAGCGGAATGCCGTTCACGGTGCGGTCCTGCAGGTTCTCCCATTCGGGCTGGCCGGCGACCATGACCCTCTTGAACCCCGGGGCCGGCGTCGTCGAGCGAAGGTCGCGCACGCGCTCGTCCATGAGCTGCTTGTGGCGCTCGATGGGGACGAAGTTGTCCACTTTCCAGGCGCCGAAGAAGTGGTTGACATTCTCCTCCTCGCCGGGCTTGGCCGTGAAGCCCCAGCCGGAGAGGGCGCCGCACATGATGTCCACCCAGACGCCCAGGCCGTAGCCCTTGTGAGCCGCGCCCTCCTTCGTGCCGCCGAAGGTCAGGAGCTTGACGGCGGCCTTCGCCTCCGCCGGATCCGTCGTGGGGATGCCGTTGCGGTCCAGCGCCCAGGTGGGCGGGATCGACTTGCCCTCGCGCTGGTAGTTGTCAATCTTCCCGAAGGCGGTCGTGCTGGTCGCGATGTCGAGCACGAATGGCGGCTCCTCGCCGCATGGAACCGCGACGGAGATCGGGTTGGTCCCGAGCTTGGGGTCGAGGCCGCCGAACGGGACGACGCCCGGCGTGACGCCGTTCGTCATGGAGAAGCCGATCATGTCGCGCGCCAGGGCCATGCGGCTGTAGATCTGCGCCATGCCGTAATGGCGCGAGTTGCCGACGGCGGCCCAGCCTGAACCCACCTTGTCGGCCCGCTCGATCGCGTCGTTCATCGCGGCCGTCGCGATGACGAACCCCATGGCGCCGTCGGCCTCCCACGTGGCCGTGGACGGCGATTCCCGCGTGATGCGGATGTTGGGTCGCGCGTTCACGACGCCGCTCTCGAGGTCGGGCAGGTAGAAGCCGGCCAGGTTGTTCGATACGCCGTGGCTCTCGTGGCCCACGAGATCCGCCAGCACGATCCCCTTGGCGGAGACCAGGGCGTCCGCGGCCGGCATCTTGTTGTACCGGAACAGCGCCGCGACGAATTCCGTCAGGGCGTCCGGGTTGACGCGGATCTTGCCCTTGAGGTTGGGCTCGAGGGTGGAGCCCTCGGCGGGCGTGAACGTCCTAGCCTCGGAAACAGCCATGTACTGTGCCTCCTCGGGGGCTCTGGGTGACGACGAGATCCGGCGTGCCGGCGGTGGTCGGTTGGGGCTCCTCGCGTTCTCCCCATCCGCCCGACATGGTGACAGGCGGCCGCGAGCCCGTCGAGGCCCGCGCGTTTCCCCCGCCGGGTGACCCCCATGATGGCCCACAATCAGTGGCTCCGGGAAGCCGGGCCACGAATCAGGGGAGGTACGCGGATGACCGCATTCCAGGCGCACCGGTCGCCGGTCCGACTGGGCCTGGTGGTGCCGGGCGATTGCCACGTGGACGACGAACTCTGGCGGCTCTGCGCACCGGGGGTCCTGCCGTTCGTCACGCGCACGATGGGCGCCGATGGCGAGCAGATGCGCCTGAACGGCGTGGCCCACACGCGTGCGCTCGCGGAGAGCTCGGACCTGGAACTTGCCGCAGACCGCCTGAAGGCCGTGACGCCACAGGCCGCGGCGTACGTGGACACCTCGATCTCGTTCGTCCGGGGGCCGGGTGGCGATCTCGACATCGCCGAACGGATCGCGCGCTTCCTCCGGTGCCCAACGGTCGTCACGTCCACCGCTGTCGTCCGTGCGTGCCGGGCCCTTGGCGTGAAGCGCATCGGCGTCGTGACGGTCTACGCGTACGACGTCAACGCCGCCCTCCGCGCGTTCTTTGAGCCGCAAGGGGTCGCCGTGGCGCGGATGGAGACGTTCGCGGCTGCGAGCATGGTGGACGGCGCATCGAGCCTGGACCTCGCGGCCATCGATCCGCTGCTTCTCGTGGATGCCGGGGTCGCGCTGGACAGCCCGGACATCGACGCCGTGTTCATCCCCTGCACGGCCGTCCGCACCCTGGAGGCCATCGAACCGCTGGAGGCACGCATCGGCAAGCCGGTGATCACGGCGATCCAGGCCACGATGTGGGCAGTCCAGCGGCTGGCCGGGGTTACGGCCGACGTGCCGGGCGGGGGCCGGCTGTTCGAAGCCGGCTGAGGCCGGCCGAGGCCCGGCGGGGGCGGCGGCTGCCGGCCGGCTCGCGGCGGCCGGCTCGGCGG
>JANPDJ010000320.1:0-3526 GCA_031431395.1 Chloroflexota bacterium
CCACGGACAACCGCTCCTGGAGCACCAGCAGTCGATGGACGAGTGCGTTGGACGCCCTCGGGAAGCGGCTCCGGAAGAACTCCGGCATCGCCTCGTGCAGATCGAGCACGAGGGGGATGCCGGCCATGCGGAACTGGAGCCCGGCAAAGACGAGGAAGTCCGGCAGCGTGTGGACCTGCACGAGCGCGAACCGCGCCCGCCGGTGCGCTGCGGTTGCGGCGATCGCCGCCCGGGCAAAGAACGACAGGTATTCGGCAAGGTAGCGGCCGATCCCGGCGCCCTGGTGGCGCTGGACATCGAGGCGGTGCAGCCTGACGCCGTCGAGGTCGCCGGTGGGCGGATCGCCTGGCCGTCGCAGCGCGAAGACCTCCACGGGCCGGCCGGCGCGAACGAGCGCCTCGGCCTCGCGGCGGACCCGGGGGTCCTCTTCGTAGTACGAGTGCGTGAGCATGCAGACGGGGCGCGGACCGACGGCCGTCTCGCGAGGGGTCGTCACGCCCGCATAGTAGTAGAGCGTGGTGCGGGCTCCGCCCGATCGCCTCGGGCCATCCGCCTGCCGGACGGCGGCATGCTACGGTTTCGCCCGCCGATGACAAGCCGCGAATCCGCGACCGACTCCCAGCGCGACGTCGCCTTCCGTTCGAGCGCGATCCGGCCCGGGCCGATCGGACTCGTCCTCGAGGGCCTGGCCGATGTCCGTGGACGGTACCGGCTGATCGGCTACCTCGCCCGCGCCGACCTCAAGAAGAAGGGCGCCGACACGGTCCTCGGCAACCTCTGGTGGATCATCGACCCGCTGCTCCAGATGGCGGTCTACGTGATCCTGGTGGACTTCATCTTCCGCAGGTCGGTGCCCGACTACCCGCTCTTCATCTTCTGCGCGATCCTGCCCTGGAAGTGGTTCACCAGCAGCACCTATGACGCGGTGACCTCCGTCGTGGGGCAGGAACGGCTCATCAAGCAGATTCACTTTCCCAAGATCATCCTGCCGGTCGCGTCCACCACTGCGGCCGTGATGAACTTCGTGTTCGGGCTGATCCCGCTCTTCGCGCTGCTCCTGCTCTTCTTCCGGGACCGCGCCTCGTGGCATGTCGTGTTCATCCCGTTCATCGCGCTGGTGCAGTTCGTGTTCACGCTGGCGTTCTGCATGCTGATCTCGGCGGTCAACGTCTTCTTCCGCGACATCGGCAACGTGGTGCGCCACTTCCTCCGGCTGTGGTTCTACCTGTCCCCGGGGCTGTACGCGCTGGACCAGCTGGAGCCGCAGATGGAGAAGAATGCGCTCGTCTCGTTTGCCGTGAACGTCAATCCGTGGACATGGATCTTCGAGTCCTACCGGCAGGTCATCTACTACGGCCTGTTCCCCTACTGGTTCCAGCTCGCGGCAGTCCTCGTGTTCTCGCTGGTCTTCCTCGCGTTCTCCACGTTCGTGTTCAAGCGCCTCGAGCCGTCGTTCGCCAAGGTGCTGTAGTGACGGTCACATCGGGTCCCGTACCGGAGGTGCCGGCGCCGGCTTCCGCCGCGGCGGTCATCGACGTCCGCAACCTCGGCGTGAGGTACAGCCTGCGGTTCACCAGGAAGACCACGCTCCGAGAATCCTTCACCCAGCTGCTGCGTCGGGACGACAGGCCCACGGAGTTCTGGGCGCTCCGGAACGTGGCGTTCAAGCTCGTGAACGGTGAATCGCTGGCGGTCCTCGGGCCCAACGGCGCCGGGAAGAGCACCCTGCTCCAGGTGCTGGCCGGGATCATTACCCCGTCCGAGGGTGAGATCGACGTCCGCGGCGCGATCTCATCCCTGCTCACGCTGGGCGCAGGCTTCGACCAGGACCTCACCGGCCGCGACAACATCTGGCTGGCGGGCGCGTTCATGGGCGTCCCGCACCGCGAGATGGCACGTCGAATCGACGGGATCGTCCAGTTCGCCGACATCGGCCTCTTCATCGACGCGCCCATCAAGACGTATTCGTCCGGCATGCGCGCACGGCTGGGCTTCTCGATCGCGACCTCCGTGGACCCGGACATCCTGCTGCTCGACGAAGTGCTGGCCACGGGCGATGAAGTGTTCCGGGAGAAGTCGAAGCAGCGCGTGCTGGATCTCGTCCGGGCCGCCAAGGCGATCGTCCTCGTGACGCACGACATGAACTGGGTCACCGAGTTCTGCAACCGCGCGATGCTGCTGGAACACGGCAAGGTCGTCGCGGAGGGCGCACCGGCCGACGTGGTGCGCATGCACGTGGAGCACTCGCGCGAGGCCCGCGCCCGCAAGGCGGCCGAGATCGCTGCCATCGGCGGGGCGCCCAAGCGCTGACCGGCTCCAGCGCGGAGGCCTGGGGCGCTGTACGGCCCGACGAGGCCGCACGCAGGCCGCCTGCTCGGCAAACCCGGCCGGCCCGGCGTCAGCCTGGCGCGGGCTCCGCCGTCGCCGCCAGCGCCGACACAAGCGCGAGGTACGGCTCCACCGCCGTCTCCCAGTTGTACGTGCGGGCGGTGACTGAGAGGCAGCGCTCCCGCATCCGGCGCAGGGGGTCGGGCCCCTGCTCCAGCACCTCGCGGAGGCCGCGCGCGAGATCCTCGGGGTCGGCCGGGTCGGCAATCGCGCCGAGATGATCGGCCTCGACGATTCCGCGCATCACCTCCAGGTCGCGTCCCACGACGACCGGGGTGCCCGCGGTCAGGCTCTCCCAGAACTTGTTCGGCGTGGACAGCCGCTGGTTCAGCGAGTTGGCCGGCACGGCGATGATCGAAACATCGGCCGAGGCGGTCCACGCCGGGACCTCGTCGGGATGGACCGGCGGCAGCGTGTAGTGTCGGCCAGCGAACCGCAGGTCGCGGTCGCGTTCGCGCAGCCGGTCCGCCCATGAACCGAACCCCAGCATGACCAGCGCCGCGTCGCCCAGTCGGAGGACGGCCTCCGCGGCTTCGTCGAGGCCACGCTCGCGGCCCAGCCGGCCCAGGAACAGGACCACGTTGCGTTCCGGCGGGATGCCCGTTGCGCGCCGGATGTGATCCGGTCGAGGTGACGGTGGCGTCCAGCGCGGCTGGCAGTTGAGCAGCACCGTAGGCGGGGCTGCCAGGTGCCAGGCGGCCGCGAGATGGTCCGCGATGGGCTGGTTGACCGTCACGATGGCGCTGGACCGGCGGACCCACCGGCGCTCGCGCCAGCGGTACCAGGCGATCAGCAACCGGGGGGCGCGGTCGTAGTTGTTCGACTCCAGGATCACGTCGATCACGTCGTACACGACACGGGCGTCACGGCCGGCGCGTCGCGCGGCGCCCGCCAGGTCCAGAGCAACGGGAATCGCCAGGATCCCGAACGCGTGGTACAGGTCGGCCGGCGGCAGGTCGCGACGCAACGTGGACCACCAGCCGCGAACATGAACGGGCCACGCCAGGGCTTTCAGGCTGCGCCGGAGGAGCCCGCTCACCGGGCCGAAGCGCCGGCGCCGGCGCCGCCCCCCGCCCCCGGTCATCTCGGTGGCTTCGGCAGCCCAGCGCCCGGTGGGCCGGTAGCGGCGGATTCGGAC
>JANPDJ010000321.1:0-36258 GCA_031431395.1 Chloroflexota bacterium
GCCGACTACGCAGGCGTGTGGATGTACCACTGCGGCACCTCGCCCGCGCTCCATCACATCGCGAACGGGATGTTCGGCATGGTCATCGTCGAGCCCAAGGGCGGCTTCGCCAAGGTGGACCGCGAGTTCGCCCTCGTCCAGTCCGAGTGGTACTTCGACGGCCAGGGCAAGCCGGCAAGCCTCAGCAAGGCCGCGACCGGGAATCCCGCCCCCGATTTCGTCGTCTTCAACGGCGTGGCCAACCAGTACAAGGATCATCCGCTCGAGGTGCCGACGGGCGGCAAGGTGAGGATCTTCATCCTCGACGCCGGCCCCAGCATCGACAGCTCGTTCCACATCGTCGGCACGATCTTCGACACCGTCAACAAGGAGGGCTTCCAGCTCACGCCCGAGAATCCCGGCCACTACGGGTCGCAGGCGGTGGACCTGTCGCCCGCACAGGGCGCGATCGTCGAGTTCACCACGGCGGAAGACGGCCTCTACCCGGTCGTCACCCACGCCTTCAACTTCGTGGGCCGCGGCGCCCTCGGCCTCGTGAAGGCCGGGGACGGCGACCCGAAGAACTGACCCCCCGCCTCTCCGAGCCAACCCACCTTCTGCATCGTGGCACGGGACCCGGTACCCCCCCGGGCCGGGTCCCGTTGCCCCGAACGGCCCACCACTACCGGCCGACTGGCCCTCCCGGCCGTCGGCCGTGGTGTTGAACGCTGGTCCGGTCGCGGCGAGCAGGGCGTCGCATATCGCCGGCCCAGCCGACACCACTCAAAGGAGCTTCCCGCTGAACGGCAATGCCTCCCGCGCCGGCAAGCCGACGCGCCACGAACGGCGGGCAGCCGCCCGCGGACGCGAGCAGGTCTCCGGACCCCGTCGTCCACGACCCGAACCGGCGGCCACATCCCGGCCGGCCTGGAAATCGCCCATCGCGCTGATCACCGGCGGTGTGCTCGTGGTCGCCGTCGTGGGGCTCATCGCCCTGCAGCTGCTTCCGGGCAGCGGGCACAGCAAAGCGGCCGCCCCCGGCACTCGAACGACGGTGGGGATCCTCGTTCCGGCACTCGGAACGGATATCACCTCCGCGCAGGGCAGATCGCTGGGCAGGGCCGATGCGCCGCTCAAGCTGATCGTCTGGTCGGACTACCAGTGCCCGGCGTGCAAGAACTACTCCGAGACGATCGAGCCGCGCCTGGTCACGAACTACGTCAACACCGGCAAGCTGCTGATCGAGTACCGGGACATGGTCATCATCGGCCCCGAATCGCAGGCCGCGGCCGCCGCGTCGCGGTGCGCGGACCAACAGGGGCAGTTCTGGCCGTATCACGACGTCCTCTTTGCGAACCAGGCGGCGGAGAACAGCGGCGCCCTGACGCCGAACCGGCTGAAGGACATGGCGGACGCCCTGGGGCTGGATCGCACGAAGTTCGATGCGTGCCTCCCCAGCACGGACCTGCTCAGCCAGATCGAGGTGCAGACCACCGAAGGCAGGACGCGCGGCAAGTCCACGCCCACGCTCGATTTCGGGTCCCGGGTGATCGCCGGCTCGCCGGCCTACCCTGAACTCGCGAAGATCGTGGACGAGCTGCTTGCGGCCGCGGGCACCCCGGCTGCATCCGGTGCGCCGGCATCGGCCGGCGCGAGCGCCACACCGTGATCCCTGGGCGATTGACGCGTCTCCGCAAGCTCGGCCTCGTGGCCCTCGTCCAGGTTGGCGGGGCCGTGATCGCGCTGCTGATCGCGCTGTACCTCTCTGCCACGAAACTGGCGGGCGACCTGCCGGCCTGCCTGCCGGGAGGCGGATGCGAGACGGTGGCGCTCAGCGAGTACAGCTCCATCTTCGGGGTGCCGGTGGCCGTCCTGGGGGCGGCATTCTCGACCGTTCTCCTGGGCACGATCATCGCGTCGCTGCGACGGCACGACCGGCGGCTGCTGTACTCCGCGTATGCACTGGGTCTCCTCGGGACCGTGTTCGTGGCCTACCTGACCTACCTTGAGCTTTTCGTGATCCGCGCGATCTGCCAGTGGTGCGTGATCTATGCGATCAGCACGGTGGTGACGTTCGCGGCCGCTGCGCTTCGCCTGCGGCAGTGCGCCGGCTGAGGGTGGCCCGGATCAACCCAGGTCCGATGTCCATCGCCCATTGAGCTGGCCGGCGGTCGATGGCCCGGCGGTCGATGGCCCGGCGGTCGATGGCCCGGCGGTCGATGGCCCGGCGGTCGATGGCCCGGCGGTCGATGGCCCGGCGGTCGATGGCCCGGCGGTCGATGGCCCGGCGGGCTTTGAATTGCAGGTTCACAGGCGCGCCGCAACCAGGCCCTCACGGAGCTTCGAGTCACCCGAAAAGCAAGCCAGAGTTGTGAAACCGCCCGCCTGGCATGTCGCGCCGGGCCTCCCGCGCCTGCCGTGTGAACTTGCGCTTCGTTTCCGCCCTCGGAGGGTGCGCCCCGTCCAGGCCGGGCCGCAGGGCCCTCGCGCCGCAGTCGTCGCTTCCCACGAGCAGGCGACCCTGTCACCCCCGGGGCGTCACCCTCGGCGCGTGACCCTCGGCGCGACCGTCTTGCCGGTCGACCTGCGCCGCCTGAGCGGGCGGGTCAGATCGCCAAGCGCGCCGTGTTGAGACTCGGTATCATCACCACATGGTCCTTCCCCGGCCACTGGCCGACGTTCTCTCCGATGCGGGCATTCGCAGTACGGAG
This sequence comes from Chloroflexota bacterium, assembly GCA_031431395.1. Classification (GTDB taxonomy): domain Bacteria; phylum Chloroflexota; class Limnocylindria; order Limnocylindrales; family CSP1-4; genus VGPE01. The sequence continues at coordinate 2,691 of JANPDJ010000321.1, forward strand.
CCGCGCCGTGCCGTCGCGGAGCTGATCGCCACCCGCAAGGGCCATTTCACCGCGCGCGAACTGGTGGACGATGCCACGAGCCGCCGGTCGGGGATCGGGCGGGCCACGATCTTCCGGACGCTGGAGCTGTTTGCAGATCTCGGGCTGGTGGAGCGCCTGGACCTGCCGTCCGGCGAGCACGCCTACGTCGCGTGCGAACCGGCCCATCACCATCACGTGGTCTGCTCGCGATGCGGTCGTTCCTCGGAGGTCGAGGACTGCGGGATGGTCGACGTCACTCGCGAGGTTGCGCGCCGGACAGGCTATCGCATCGAGCGACACCGGCTGGAACTCTTCGGCGTCTGCCCGGATTGCCGGGCAGCCCTCGAGAAGCCCGCGGCCCGGAGCGCCCAGTGATCCCCCGCCGGTTGAGCCTGCTCCTGGGGCTAGTCGTCGTCCTCGCCTCGTGCACGTCGGGCGGCCCGACCGGGACCGCCTCAACCGGGAGGCTTGCTGTCGTTGCGACGACATCGGTGTTCGCGGACCTCGTCCGCAACGTGGGTGGCGACCTGGTCACGGTCAGCAGCCTCGTGCCGCCCAACAGCGACGTCCACACGTACTCGCCGAAGCCATCGGACATCCGCGCGCTGGCCGGAGCGCGCATCGTATTCATGAACGGCCTGGGCCTGGACGACTGGCTGACCCGGACGATCGGGTCCGTCGCGAACCATGCCCCGGTTGTCCGGCTTGCGGTGGACCTGCCCGGCGCAACGCTGATTGCGGGTGAGAACCCGAACGGCCCGGCCAACCCGCACCTGTGGCTGAACGTGGCGTACGCCCGGGGCTACGTCGACCGGATCGCGACAGCCCTGGCGCAGGCAGACCCACCGAATGCCGCGGCGTACGTCGCCCAGGGGAAGGACTACAGCGCCCGCCTCGGCGACCTCGACACCTGGGTCAGGCAGCAGGTCGCCACGATCCCGGCCCCCAACCGGCGTTTCGTCGCATTCCACGACGCGTTTCCGTACTACGCCGCAGCCTACGGCCTGGAGATCGTGGGCGTCGCGGTGGCAGCGCCCGGCCAGGACCCGAACGCGGCGTACACGGCGGCCCTCATCGATGCGATCCGGGCACAGCACATCACGGCCATCTTCTCCGAGGCGCAGTTCCCGGCCAAGTTCGTCGAGCTACTCGCCCAGGAAGCCGGTGTGACCGTGGTGGCGACCCTCTACGACGATTCGATCGGCGACCCGCCCCTCACCAGCTATGACGCCATCATTCGCTGGAACACCGAGCAGTTCGTGAAGGCCCTGACATGACATCCCCCGAACCAACTGCGGTCCACGACCACTCGCTGCCGGCAGCAGCGCACCGGCCGCTGCAGCCGTCCACTTCGCCCGCTGTGCGGTTCCGGGCCGTGACCGCCGGGTACGATGGCCGCGCCGCGATCGAGGATGTGTCGATCGACATCGGCACGGGCTCCCTCGTGGCCATCCTGGGGCCGAACGGCGGCGGCAAGTCCACGGCCCTGAAGGTGATCGCCGGGCTGCTGCGCCCGTGGCGCGGCACCGTGGAGGTCCTGGGCGGACCCCCCGGTCGCGAGGCGCACCGGGTTGCGTACGTCCCGCAGGCCGAAGTGGTGGACTGGAGCTTCCCAGTCACCGTCTGGGACGTGGTGATGATGGGGCGCTATCCGCGACTGGGCCCCTTCCGGCGGCCCGGACCAGCGGACCGCGACGCGGTTCGCGACGCGCTGGCACAGGTGGGCATGACGGACAGCGCCCAGACGCAGATCGGCGCCCTGTCCGGCGGGCAGCGGCGGCGTGCGTTCCTCGCCCGCGCGATCGCCGCGGACCCGGATCTGTACCTCCTGGACGAGCCCGTCACCGGAGTGGACATCTCGACCCAGGAGGACTTGATGCACGTGCTGGATGCGGAGGCGGGCCGCGGCAAGACCATCGTCGCCACGACGCACGACCTCGCGGCGGCCGCGCACCATTTCGACCGGCTGATCGCCGTGAACCGGCGGATCATCGCCAGCGGCGGCGCATCCGAGGTCCTGGCGGGCGACGTCCTGGCCCGGATCTACGGGCCGCACATCGTCGTGCTGGGCGGCCAGGCACTGCTGTTCGACGACGCACATCACCACGACTCTCCTCCGCCCGGGGTGGCGCACCATCACGACGAGGATCCGGGCCGCCGATGAACGCCCTGCTCGACCCGCTCCAGTTCGAGTTCTTCCTTCGGGCGCTCGTCGCGTCTGCCCTGGTCGGCGTGGTCTGCGCGGTGGTGGGGACGTACATGGTCCTGCGTGGCCTCGCCTTCATGGGCGACGCAATCAGCCACTCGGCATTCCCAGGTGTCGTGATCGCCTACCTGCTGAAGACCCCGTTCTACCTTGGGGCGGCCGTCGCCGCGGTCCTGACGTCCCTGGCGATCGGGTGGGTGGCGCGGCGCGGCAACCTGCGTGGCGATACCGCAATCGGCGTGCTCTTCGCCGGGATGTTCGCGCTGGGCGTCTTCCTGTTCAGCCGGATCCCGAACTACGTGGGCGATCTCTTCGGCTTCCTCTTCGGGGAGGTGCTGGGGATCTCCGCGGGCGATGTCGTCGCGCTGATCGCGCTCGGCGCGGGCGTGCTCATCATCGTCTGGATCCTGTGGAAGGAGCTGCTCTACTCCACGTTCGACCCATTGGGCGCTGCAGCATCCGGGCTGCCGGTCCAGCGCCTGGACTACCTGTTCCTCGCGCTGATCGCCGTCACGATCGTAGTCAGTCTCCAGGCCGTGGGCATCATCATGGTGGTGGCGATGCTCGTGACCCCGGCGGCAACGGCACAGCTGCTGACCCTCCGGTTCAACCGGCTGATGGGGACGGCCGTGGTGATCGGGCTGGTGTCACCGATCGTGGGGTTGTATCTCTCGTACTGGTTCGACGCGGCCAGCGGCGCCACGATCGTGCTCGTGGAAACCCTGGTGTTCGCCGTTGCCCTGCTCCTGGGTCCACGGACCGGGGTGTTCCGGTCCCGCGGCACGGCGGTCGCGAAGGGCTGAAGCGACCCAGGAACGGCGTCACTCGGGGACGAATTCGGCCAGCTCGGCGGCCGTCGGCATCCCCTCGCGGGCACCGGCCCTGGTGGTCGCCAGCCCGGCGGCGGCCACGGCCCGACGGAGGCCGTCGTCGAGGCTGAAGCCCGCCGCGAGGCTTGCCGCGAGCGTGCCGTTGAACGCGTCGCCTGCTCCGGTGGAGTCCACCGCCTTCACGGGAAGCGCCGGGACGGCGAGCGTGCGGATCCCGGCCGAGTCACGCGCGACAAGCAGCACGCCCGCGCGGCCCAGTGTCACCACGATTCCCAGGCGCGGGCCGTCGCCCTCGGCGTTCGCCTCGAGCAGAGAGCGGGCCTGACGCTCCGGTGATTCTCCGGCCGACCCGGGACGACCGGTCCGCCGCGCCTCGTCCACGACCAGCGTGGCGAGTTCGGAGCGATTGGGTGTGAGCAGATCGGCGAGGCCGAAGGTCGCGCGGTCCAGGCCTCCGGCCGGTGCCGGGTTGAAGATCGATCGTGCCCCGGCACCGGCCGCGGCAACAAGGGCGGCGCGGGCTGCTGCCGTGGGTATCTCGTGGCTCACGAGCAGGACGTCGCGGCCGGTGATCGCCAGCCGGGCCAGCGCAGCCGTGACCTCGCCCGCATCGAGCGACGCGTTCGCACCGGGCGCCACCGCAATCAGGTTCTCGCCGCTCGCGTCCACCAGGATCAGAGCGACACCGGTGGGCACGGCCGGCAGACGTCGCAGTTCCGCGATCCCAACCCCTTCCTGGCGGAGCGAATCCGCGGCCGCATCGCCATGGGCATCCGTTCCGGCCGCACCCACGAACTCCACGGCTGCGCCGAGGCGTCGGGCCGCGACGGCCTGGTTCGCGCCCTTGCCGCCGTGATGCTGCTCAAATGTGCCGCCGCTCACCGTTTCGCCCGGTGCGGGCAGCCGTGCGACGCGGATGACCAGGTCGACGTTGACGGACCCCACCACGATCACGCGGCCCGTCATCTGCCTGTTCCCCGACTGGCGGGCGACGCGCTCCGCGAGCTCCCGGGCGGTGCGTTCCGCGGCCGATGCCTGATGGGCGACGCGCTCCGCGGCCGATGCCTGATGGTTCCCGTGCCAAATATCGCCACCCGCGATCCAGGCCGCCGCATTGTCACCGCCGGCGCGACGTGGAGGACGCAGACCGCCACAGTACCGACCCGGATCGACCGAAACCCTGCCGGGTATCGTCACGAGCGATCAGTGGCAGGGAATCCGCCCGGGCGTGGGTGGGTGACTGCCCGGGCGCCGGGGCGGCTGCGACATGCATCGCCGTGGACGATATCCGACGAGGAAAGCGGGCAGCACGGCCTTCGACATTGCCGTGCCGATATTCGTCGGTAACCCGCCCACCGAGCCCGCGGGAGCCGCGGCCGGAGCGTCCGGCACGACCGTCGAACGAACCCGACGGCTCTGCCCGCGGAAACCGCGGTTCTTCGTCCGGCGGATCGTCAGCCGGTGATGTATTCGCCGCCGTCGACGCCGATCACGTTCCCGGTCACAAAGTCGAACCCGTCCCCGGACAGCGCGACGATCGCCTTCGCCACGTCCTGCGGCGTGGTCATGCGGCCCGACGGATTGCGGCGGACCGAGGCCTCGATGATCGCGTCGTGCTCGGGGATCTTCATCAGTGCGGGGGTGATCGTGACACCGGCCCGGATCGTGTTGACGCTGATGCCGGATCCGCGCTTCGCGAGCTCCATCGAGAGCTGCCGCGCGTGCGATTCGAGCGCAGCCTTCGCGGCCGACACCGCGCCGTACGTCGGCACGACCCGGGTCGATCCCTCCGAGGTCATCGCGAAGATGTGCGAGCCCCGGTCGAACAGCCCCGCCCGGTACAGGTCCTGCGTCCAGTAGACAAGGCTGTTGGCCATGACGTCGAGCGTCATCTCCACCTGCTTGCGGTTCACGGCCCCCTTGGGATCGTCGGCGATGAACGGCAGCAAGGTCCCGAACGCCAGCGAATGCATCATCACGCGCAGGTACGGGCGACGGCCCGCATCACGACTTGCCTGGAAACGGGCCTGGATCTTGGCGATGGCGCTGGCGCGTTTCTCGTCGTCGGCGGCGTTCATGTTGATGAACAGGGCATCGCGACCGTGTGCGCTGATGCGCGCCTTGACCTCGTCCACGTGCGCGAGGGCTGCCCGGAAGTCGAGATGGATGCCGGCGATGTGGTAGCCGGCCTCGGCAAGCGCAACGGAGGTCGCCTCGCCCATCCCACTCGACGCGCCGAGGATCAGTGCCCAGCGCTCGCGGTCGTCCGTCATGAAAGCCCCTCCTGGTGTGCCGGGTTCGATGGGCCCGAAATCTAGCAGCGTCCGCCGTGCTCACCCTCCACGAACGTGCAAGGGCGCATGGACCCGCGATGAAGCGGCCGCCGTCAGTGGCGCTCGGGCGCGGTGATCGCCATCGCATCGATGGCGGCGTCGTCGTAACCCAGTTCCCGCAGGATCTCGGCGCCGTGCTCGCCCAGGAGCGGCGGCGCGCTTCGCGGGGCGGCCGTAGCGCCATCCAGTTTGATCGGCACGCCGGTCTGCCGGACCTCCCCCAGAACGGGGTGCATGACGCGCGCGTCCATGCCGCGCGCCCGCGACTGGGCCGACTCCACGGCATCCAGGATGTCGTTGACGGGGCCGCACGGGACGTCCGCGGCATCCAGGGCCGCCAGCCAGGTGCCGGCATCGCGCATGCGCAGCCTGGGGGCCAGGATGGCGCGAAGTGCCTCCCGGTTCAGGACTCGGTCGGCGTTCGTCGCGAAGCGCGCATCAGGAGCCAGGTCCGGCAGGCCGACGACGTCGCAGAACCGCGGCCACTGCCGTTCGCTGCCCACCGCGATGACGATGGGCCGGTCGGCGGTGTCGAACAGTTCGTACGGGACGATGTTCGGGTGGGAGTTGCCGCGACGGCCGGGCGAAACCCCCGAGACGAACGCGTTCTGCGCCTGGTTGATGAGGATGGCGATCGTCGATTCGAGGAGCGACACGTCCACGCGGCGCGCACCGAGGGCCTCCGGCGCACCCTCGCTCCCTCCGGGCGCGGCGCGACTGCCGACTGTCGCGGCACCTCCGGCATCAGCTGCGCCGCCTGCGCCGCCAGGGCCGCTCGCGCCGCTCGCGCCTGCGCCACCGACACCACCGGCGCCACCGCGCCCGATCAGTGCGGCAAGAACCCCAATCGCCCCGAACAGCCCGGTCGCGACGTCGCTCACCGCGACTCCCACCTTCGTGGGTTCGCCGGCGGCGGCATCGGGCGCGCCCGTGATCGACATGAGCCCGCCGACTGCCTGTGCCACGAAGTCGTAGCCCGGCTTCGACGCTTCGGGCCCGGTGACGCCGTAGCCGGAGATCGCAAGGTGAACCATGCCCGGCCGCAGGCGCTGGAGTTCCACGTCACCGAAGCCCAGGCGTTCCAGCGCGCCGGCCCTGAAGTTCTCCACGAGGACGTCAGCGCCGGCCAACAGCCGGCGCAGGACCCCGGCGCCCCAGGGAGTCCGCAGGTCGAGGGCAATGGAGCGCTTGTTCCGGTTGATCGCGAGGTAGTAGGCGGCGGTACGGTTCGCGCCATTGCCAACCCACGGCGGCCCCCAGCCGCGGGTGCTGTCGCCTTCGGGCGGTTCGACCTTGATGACCTCGGCGCCGAGGTCGGCCAGGACCATCGTGCAGTACGGCCCCGCGAGCACGGTCGAACAGTCCACCACGCGAATGCCCGCCAGGGGAAGCTCGGGCCGGCTCACGGCTGCTCCGGCCCGGAGACGTCCACCACGGTGGCGCCGGTTGCGGAGAAGAGGTCCGCCGCCGAGAGGTGCAGGTTCACGCCGCGGGCGCCCCCACCGATCGAGACCACGTCCCGGCCCTCAAGCGAGGCATCGGCAATGACCGGCCAGGCGCGCGTCGCACCGAACGGGGTGATCGTGTAGCGCTCGTAGCCGGTGACGGACCTGGCCTCCTCGGCGTCCGGCAGTGACAGCCGGCTCACGCCGAGGTGCGCCCGGAGTTTCGGCCAGTCGAACCGGCGGCCCGCCGGGACGAGGACGAAGACGTAGTCATCTTCGCCCCGGCGGACGACGATGGTGCGGATCAGCGCGCCCAGGTCGATCCCCTGGAGCTGCGCGGCCTCCTCGGCAGTGCTGGCCGCCTCGCTGTGGACGACGCGGTGCGGAATCCCGGCGCTGGCAATGGCATGGAGAGCGGGCGTTTCGGCTGTCATCGTCGACTCATGGGACGTTCCTCCGCGACGGCCTTGCCCGCAACCGACTTTGAGGTGGAAGCCTAGCCATTCGGGCTCAGCACGTCGAGGGCGCCCACCCTACGATTGCGCGCCATGAACGAACCCGACTCCACGGCGACCCCGCACCGCGTCACCCTCATGACGGTTCACGCTCACCCGGATGACGAGATCATCGGTACCGGCGGCACGATGGCGAAGGCCGTCGCCGCGGGCCGCCGGGTGGTGCTCGTCACGTGCACGCGCGGCGAGATGGGCGACATCGTCGTTCCCGAGATGGACACCCCGGAGAACCACCGGCGCCTCGGCGAGATCCGTGCCGGCGAGCTGGAAGCGGCGATGGCGGAACTCGGCGTAACCGAGTGGGAGAACCTCGGCTACCACGACTCGGACATGATGGGCCGGCCGGGGAACCTGGACCCGCGGTCGTTCTGGCAGGCGGACCCCGATGAGGCGATCGGGCGGCTGGTCTGGCTGGTCCGTCGATACCAGCCCGACGTCATGACCACCTACAACGACTTCGGCGGGTACGGACATCCGGATCATATCCGGACCCACCTCGTGGCGGTGGGAGCGTTCGCTCGCGCCGGTGACCCTGGGCAGTACACGGGCCAACTCGCCAGCGACCACGGCGGCGACGGCCCGTCACTCGCGGAGGGCGGCCTTGCGCCCTGGGCGCCGATGAAGCTCTACGAGCAGGCGTCCACGGCGTCCTCGCGCCGCCGGATGGGCGAAATCATCGCGTCGCGCGGACATCACAGCCCGTGGTCGGCGCCAGTTGACGGCACACCCGAGGAGCTGGCGGAGTTCGAGGAGCGCTTTGCTCGAATGACCGTGTCCGACGAGGCCGTCACCACGTGGGTGGACGTGAACCCCTGGCTCGAGGTCCGCTGGCGCGCCCTGCACCGCCACGTGACGCAGATCTCGACCACCGGACCGTTCGCCGCGATCGGACTCGACGGCTGGCGCGAACTCGGCGGCAGGGAAACGTTCATCCTCAGGGAATCGCTGGTGCCCACGGATCTGCCTGAGATGGACGTCTTCGCCGGCCTGTCGTAGTCCGTTGGGGGAGGGCTGGCGACTGACGCCGGCGGCGCGGCCCGCGAGTTTCGCCACGGCTGCCGGCGGTTTCGTCGTTCGTCGCCGCCGTTTTCGCCGTCGATTCCGTCGGGCAGTCTCCCAGTGACTGGTACACGCCGCCCACGTGGCCGATCCCGTCACTCACTCCTCCGGCGACTGGTAGACGCCGATCCGCGACCCGCGCATCACGTTTCACGCCCAGGTCACGCTCGCACGAGCCGCGCCGGAGGGCAGCCGGGCGCTCCGCCGCCGCATACGAGTCGCCCCGCGACTACATGGGTGAAATCGGGGCAGTCGGACTCGATACCAGTCGTGCCACGAGTAGGTGGGCCGCACCGGGGCCCAGGGCGGCGGGAGGCCGCCGGTGACACCGAGGCACGGTCACGTCAACCGCGGCCGCGAACGCCGGACATGAAGGAGCCCCGTCCTGGGGGAGAACGGGGCTTGGAGAAGGCGAGGAAGGTGGCGGACCCGACCGGATTCGAACCGGCGATCTCCAGCGTGACAGGCTGGCATGTTTGGCCGCTACACCACGGGTCCAGAGTCGAGTGCGGAGAATAGCAGGTCCTCGGTCGCCGCGCCGCGCCGGGCTATACTCGCGGCCATGCCCGTGATAGACCTGCGCAGCGATACCGTGACCCGGCCGTCGCCTGAGATGCGACGTGCCATGGCCGAGGCAGAGGTGGGTGACGACGTCCTCGGTGACGACCCCACCGTCAACGCCCTGGAGGAGCGCGCGGCAGACCTGCTGGGCAAGGAAGCGGCGGTGTTCGTTTCCAGCGGCACCCAGGGCAACTTGGTCGCCCAGCTCGCCCACCTGGCACGCGGCATGGAAACCATCGCCGGCTCCCAGAGTCACATCGTCGTCGACGAGGCGGGCGGCCATGCCGCGCTGGTTCGAACCACGGTCCGGGTCATCCGCGAGCAGTCGGACGGGACACTGCCGCTCGACGAATTGGCCGGCGCCTTCCGCGAGGATGACGTCCACGACTCCATCACGGGAATGGTCGCCCTCGAGAACACGCACGCGATGTCCATGGCGCAGCCCCTTTCCGTGGCCTACACCCGGGCCGTCGGCGACCTTGCACATGCGCACGGCGTTCCCCTGCACATCGACGGCGCCCGGTTCTTCAACGCCGTCGTCGCCCAGGGCGTCTCGGCTCGCGATCTCGCGGCGGCCGCGGACACGGTGACCTTCTGCCTCTCGAAGGCACTCGGGTGTCCCGTGGGGTCCATGCTCGTCGGGTCGAAGGAGTTCATCCGCCGCGCCCGCCGCGCCCGCAAGCAGGTGGGCGGCGGTATGCGCCAGATCGGCGTGCTCGCAGCGTGCGGGATGATTGCCCTGCGAGACGGCCCGACCGGCATGATTGAACGCCTCGCGGAAGATCACGCGAACGCTCGGCGGCTCGCGGAGGCCATCGCCGGGATGGACGGGATCGTCTCGGCCGGCGACATTGCCCAGCCAGCCCCCGGCCGGTTCGACCCTGCGCGTGTCACCACGAACTTCCTGCTCTTCGGCGTGGAGCGGGACCGCGGCGAATTCCTCGAGGCGGTGGCCTCCCGCGGCGTCTGGCTGGTGGGCTATCCGCACAACCAGGTGCGCGCTGTGCCGCACTACGGTGTAAGCGCGTCCGACATCGAGAAATCGATCCAGGCCATCGCGGCAGCCCTGCGGGACACGGTTCGCCGGCCGGCCGGAACGTCCGGCGGTTTGCCACCCGGCACGGCCCCAGCGAGCGCCGACGCCGGACCGGCAAGCGCAGCCGTCGGCACATCGGACCCGCATGCGACGCGTCCCCGCGTGGCCATCGCCCACTGAGCGTCAGTCGGCCCAGCGTCGGCCCCGGCCGGCACCACCCCGAACCCCCTTGCGGCCCGACCGCATCCCGGAGGAAGTGTGACGAACCCCACTGAATCGACCGTCGCCCTGACGCGGCCGTCGAGCGATGCCCCGGGACCCCTCGACGATCGCCTCTACGACCTTGTCGAGGGCCGGTTCCGGCGGCTGCTGCGCGACCATCCGACGTTCGCGACGTTCATGGGCATCCACACGGGCGACCATCGCCTGGGCGTCGGCACCATCGACGCCGTCCACGAGGAGATGGCCGCAGACCGGCGGCACCTGTCGGCCGTGGAGGCCATCGACCCGGCGGGCCTGTCCGAGACGGGAAAGCTGGAGCGCGACCTCGAGATCCACAACCTGCGCCGGTCCAACTTCGACGCCGAGGTTCACCGCGTGTGGGAGCGCCGCTCCACCGCGATGGACGACGTGGGCGACGCACTGTTCGCCGTCTTCGCGCGTGACTTCGCACCGCTGCCGGAACGCCTTGGCTCCATCGCCGGGCGCCTTGAGGAAACGCCGCGGTTCCTCAATGAGCACCGCACGCGGGCGGTCCGGCCGCCGGTCCGCATGTGGCAGGAACTCGAACTCCGGTCCGCGGAGGAGATGCCCGGTTTTCTCGACGAGATCGTCGCTGCCGCCGCCGGCGTGCTGGCCGACCCGGAGGCGCGACGGCTGGCGCGCGCGACCGAGGTTGCCAAGGAGGCCGTTGCGACGTACGCGGACTGGCTGCGCGGCACGCTCGCCGCGGCCGTGGATGACTGGCCGCTGGGCCGCGAGAAGTACGACGAACTGATCCGCCTGCGGGCCTTCGAGGGCCTCGACGCAGACGCCATCCTGGACATCGGCCACCAGCAGCTGGCCGAGAACAAGGCGGCCCGCGTCCGGGCGGCCCGGGAGATCGACCCGCACGTCGACGAGCCCACCGTTGTGGACCGGATCAAGCGCGACCATCCGCCCACGTTCGAGGAAGCGCTGGACGCCTATCGCGAGGTCATGGTCCGGGCGCGCCGCCACCTGATCGAGCGCGACATCGTCACCGTGCCCGATGGCGAGCGCATCGAGGTCATCGCCACCCCCGAAAATCTGCGCAACGTCATTCCGTTTGCCGCGTACTTCGAGCCGCCGAAGTTCGACCGGCAGCCATCGGGGATCTACGTGGTCACGCCATCGGTGGGCAACGAGCCGAACGCCATGCGCGAGCACAACCACAGTTCGATCAGCAACACCTCCATCCACGAGGCGTATCCGGGCCATCACCTGCAGCTCTCGGTGGCCGGCCGCCATCCCTCGCTGACGCGCCTTCTCGTGGATGCCCCGGAGTTCGTCGAGGGCTGGGGGATGTACAGCGAGCAGATGATGCGAGAGCAGGGATTCGACGACGCCGCCAATTTCCGCCTGAACATGTACACGGACGCCATCTGGCGCGCCGTCCGGATCATCCTGGACGTGCGGATGCATCGCGGCGAGATCGGCGTCGAGGACGCGATCCGCTTCATGGTGGAACACACCTCCTTCGAGGAAGCCAACGCCCGGGCCGAGGTCAACCGGTACACCTACACCCCCACCTACCAGCTCTCCTACCTCCTGGGCAAGGTGCTGCTGCTGCAGTTGCGCCGTGATGAGCAGCAGCGACTGGGGAACCGGTTTTCTCTGCGCCAGTTCCACGACACGCTGCTGGCGAACGGGAGCCTGCCGATCAGCTTCCACCGCCGCCTGCTTCGCGCAGAGGGGCTCCTGCCCGACCCGAACGCGTGAACTGCGCGCTTCCGGCCGCCGCGCAGCTCAACGCGGGTGCCCCGCTCCGCATGCCCAATTGGAGCGCGCCGGCGTGCTGGTGATTCCCGCGATCGACCTCGAGAAGGGGCGATCTCGCATCGTGTCGTGGCCGGGCGCAGCTGCGGGCATCGGCGCTCCCACGGACCGCCCGGAGATCATCGCGGAGCGCTTCGCATCGCAGGGCGCGCGCGTGGTTCATCTCGTGGATTTCGACGGCGCCCGGAAGGGCGCCCCCGCGAACCTGGAGGCTGTGGGCCGGGTCGCTAGCCGGATCGCCATCCCGATCCAGCTGGCTGGCGGCCTCGAGGGCGCAGACCAGATCCGCCTGGCCTTCGCGGCCGGTGCCACGCGCGTCGTGCTGGCAATGAACGTGGTGGAGCAGCCGGACCTGGTCCGCGCGTGCGTGGAGGTGGCCGGCGACTGGATCGCCGTGGGCCTCGACCCGCGGCCGGAGCGCCTCGCGGCATTCCCCTGGCGGGACGGCCCCGGACGCGCGCCATCGCTCGAAACGCTGATCGGACGCCTCGCGGACCTGGGTGTGCGACGATTCATCCTGTCCCACGGTGGGACACGGCCGGAGCCGGACCTGCTCTCCACCATTGTTCGTACCATCGACGCCGATCTCATGGTGGCCGGCGGCGTGACAGACCTCGACGGTATCCGCGCGCTTCGCGACAGTGGGATCCAGGCCGTGATCCTGGGCGAACCCCTCTTGTCCGGCGCCATCGACTTCTCAGCTGCCATGGAGGCTGCCGCATGACCCGCCGATCCCTGCGAGTCCTTCTTGTCGTGGCCGCCTCCGCGGCCCTCCTCGCGTCCGCCTGTGCGAGCGGTGGGACAGCGAAGCCGCTGCCCACGACCAACCCGTCCGCGTCCAGAGACGCGTTCGGGAGCTCGGGCAAACCGCCCTCGGGCGGGGCGGGAGCCAGCTCGTCGGCCGCGGCCGCCGCCGGCGGGTCACCGGCATCGGCCGGTGGTTCCTGCCCCACCTCGGCACCGCCCCCAATGGGCGCCGGCGATACACGGACGGTGACCATCGCCACGCCCAAGGGCAATATCGTGTTCAAGCTGGAAGGCAAGCTGGGCCCCAGGGCAGCCGCGAACTTCGTCGCCCTCGCGCAGTGCGGCTACTACGCCGGCGTCATCTTTCACCGGCTCGTCCCGGGCTTCGTGATCCAGGGCGGTGATGGGCAGTTCGGGCGAGTCCCCAACGTGGACGAAGCGCGCGCCGGCCAGGGCGGTCCGGGCTACGAATTCGGGGACGATCCGGTCAAGGTGCCCTACGCGCGCGGCACCGTCGCGATGGCGAACTCGGGAGCCGACACGAACGGCAGCCAGTTCTTCATCGTGCTGGCAGACGCCGGCCTGCCCCCGGCCTACTCCGTCTTCGGGCATGTCACTGCGGGCATGGACGTTGTCGATGCGATCGGGGCGATGCCCAACAGCGGGAACGCGACCGGCAACCGGGCCCTGGATCCCGTAGCCATGACCAGCGTGACGGTCACGACACCGTAACGATCCGCGCCCGCGGCGCGCCTCATCCATTCCGCGACCAGCAAGGAGAACCGGACCATGGCCAGCGCGACACTCACCACGGACAAGGGCGACATCGTCGTTGACCTGTTCACCGACGGCGCCCCCAAGGCCGCCAACAACTTCCTGGACCTTGCCCGGAAAGGCTTCTATGACGGGGTGATCTTCCACCGGATCGTGCCCGGATTCGTGATCCAGGGCGGCGACCCCACCGGCACCGGACGCGGCGGGCCCGGCTACCAGTTCCCCGATGAGCCGTTCAAGGGAAGTTCTACCGGGGCACGCTGGCCATGGCGAACGCCGGCCCGAACACGAACGGCTCGCAGTTCTTCATCTGCCTGGGCGATCTCTCCGCAAGCCTGCCCAAGAACTACACGATCTTCGGCCAGGTCACCAAGGGCATGGATGTCGTGGACGCGATTGCCGCCGGGAAGACGGGCGCGCAGGACCGGCCGGTCGAGCCCGTGAAGATCCAGAAGGTGACCGTCGCCGAGGGGTGACCCGGGGGCGGGCTCGCGCGCGTCCGCCCGGGCCGCTTTGCCGCGGGCCGCCGAGCCAGTCCGGCCCGCCGAGTCCGTCGCGCCCGCGTCGTGCGCCCAACTCGGGGGCTTCCGCCGAATATCGCCACCGGCGATCCATGTCGCGGTTCAGGCGGCGCGCATGGCCACCGGCGATGACTGGCAGCATTTCGGGGTGCACATGCCGGCGGTCGAGCTCAACCGAGACGTCAAGTTGCTCCGCGGGCAGGCGAGGATCGCCAGTGCCGATAACTGACGGCCGAGTGACCGGCGAATGGACCCGCCTGTACGCACACGCTACCCAGTCGCATCGTCACGCGGGAACTTCAATAGGCCGGCGAAGCCGGCAGGACCGCACCGAACCGCACCGGACTACAGCCCCCGTCACCAACGTTAAGGAATTTTCACGGTTCGGTGCGTCAAAACCCTTGGCGTGAGCGCGGCGAGCCGCTACAGTAGCCACAGGCTGTTCGCAGCCAGCTGCCCCAGCATCAAGGTCATGGGTAGGTCGGGTCAGGGTAGTCGGTGCAGCCGACGTGATAGATGCCCTTGAAGCGCGGCAGAAGACGGTCCGTTAGCGGTCCGAATTCACCGGGACAGCAGCAAAGCGGCTCCTTCGGGAGCCGCTTTGATTTTCCCCCCGGCCATCGGCGCCGCGCCGTCCCGAGGTGAGGGCCTTGCGACCGTCGGCGGATATGGATCTGACGGGTTCGGGTCCGGCGGGCGCCGTGGAGCACCGCCGGGTGGAAGTCGGGTGGACGTCGTCTCGAAACGGCGCCTGCGCGTAAGATGTCGCTCGCGCCGGACCCTTGTGTGTCCGGCCATCGCGCGCCTGTAGCTCAGTGGATAGAGCGTCGGCCTCCGAAGCCGAAGGTCGCAGGTCCGAATCCTGTCGGGCGCGCCATAACAGCCTCTGGCAGCGCCAGCGCCATTCCGTGCCGGTATGCCGCCGGTGTCAGGCGCAGGCCGTCGAAGTGCGGCCCTTCGATGACAATGCGCTCGTCGAATGCATGGATCACGTCGGACTTCTCCTCAACGAGATCGGCCTTCTGCCAGGACTCGGCTAGGACGTCGGGCCGGAGCGTCACGGTCTTGACAGGCCGGGGCATCACGCCTATATATCGCGAACTGATATAGCGCGACCGAGGCTGCGATGCGAGCGGGAACCCTACACTGGAGTGGCATCAGCCGATTCTTGCTGTTCGCTCTCACCGGCGTCGCGTTCTTCATGTTCTGGGCAATTGCCCGTCCCTCGTTCGAGATGACCGCGTCGATGACGGAGTGGCCGCAGGTGCTGTGGTTCAGTGCCACGCTGCTCTCGCTCGCGGTGGCGCTTCCGGTGTTCGGCCGCATGGTGGGTGGCCGATCGGCGGTCCGATTGGCGTCCATCGCCGGCACAGGCGTTGGCCTGTCGAGCATCGCGAACATCTTCGAGGACGGCTTGGGGATCGATGCGTTCTTCTTCGGCTTCATCCTGGGCACCCTGATCCTGGAGGTCGCCCTCCTCGCCCTCACGATCGTGATCGCGCGCACGTTCCGTGGTCGGTACAGACTCCTCGCGGTCATCCCGGCGGGGACCGTCGTGGGGATCCTTCTCTTCGTTGTCGCGGGCGGTCCCGTCATGCTGGTCACGTGGCTCGGGGCGGCCGCTGTGGCCGTCCTGATGTCCGGACGAACGCCGATTCCGGCAGCGCCCGCGACGCCCTGAGCCAGACGTCTTCGATTTGGCCCGTCCGCCGACGTCCGGCCGGGTCCTTGGCGCCCGGCCGATGATCACCATGTACACGGGCGCAGACGGGCTCCTCTGGGCCGGGGTTGCTGACCGCGAGAACGCCCCGCGCAGGTACCCGTCTCTCATGCCAGTCGCCTGCCTGCCGCGGCGATCCATTCATCGCGGCCATCGATCGGCATTCGATGTGCTGTTAGCGCGTGTCCGACACCTGTCGGGCGCGCCATTGCAACCTTTTCGGGCAGCGCCAGCGCCAATCCGTGTGCATGGGCCGCCGCTGGCAGCCGGACACCGACGATCTCGGGCCCAGCCACCGTGATTCGCTCGTAGATGGCGTGCATCAGATCCGCCTTCGCCTCCGGAACGTCTGCGAAATGAACTGACTCGCTGAGGGCGCGCAGCCATTCCACCGCGCGTTGGCCTGATGGCCCAGCCGGTTTACGCTCGGTGAGACCGTCATGCTGCTCGCCCGTTCGACATCCTCAGCCGGAAGCACGAGATGGACAACTGGGTTGCTCACGCTGTGGCCTCGGGCCAGCGCCCTGAATTGGGCGGACACGGAAGGATTCGGATGGTAGAGGCCCCCACACCAACTGGCGATCGTGATGGTCCAACGCAGGACGACCTCGGTCAGTAATGTCGCCGAAAGAGGAGGACCGTGATGGCTGGGACGAGCAAGAAGGCCGCTTCGGCTGCGTCGAAGGTGCGGCGCGATGGCCGCTTCAGCACAACGTCGAAGTCGGCTGCCGGGGCGGCTCTCAGCCAGAAGAAGAAGGGGAAGTAGCCCAGGGCCAGCCGAAGCCCTTGGCGTTCACGGCCGTCCCGCTCGCATCGCCAGGAGCAGCATGATCTATTACGCGACAACGTCGACTTCCTGCCCCGCGACCGGGGAGCGGTGGCGGGGCGCCCGCCGGCGTGAATCCACCGGCGGCGTCAGCACCGGGGCGGGCCTGCCGCTACTCGTCGCGAAGGAGCTCCGTCGGGTCGAGCCTGTTGATGAGCTGCGAGCCCACCACGGAGGCGACGAGCGTCGCAATGGCGACGAGCAATACCGGGACCGCTGCGACGGCCAGCGGAAGGGAATAGTCCGGGCTGAGCACGAACAGTGGCCTGAGTACGCTCACGTAGTAGAGACCCATCCCGGCGCCCGCCAACAGCCCGACGACGACTCCGCCGATCGCGACAGTGCTTGCCTCGGCAGCGATGAGTGCGCCAATGGTGCGTGCCTCGAGGCCCAGCGCCCTCAAGGTCACATATTCCCTTCGCCGCTGGAGCAGGAGGCCGAACACGAAGATCGCGACGGCGATCACTGCCATGGCAAGGGCGAACGTCGAGTCCAGGCCGGCCAGACCGGCGATGTTCAGCGCCGAAAGGCTCGACTGGTCTCGCGACAGGGTGGTGGCGCGGGTGTCGACCTGCAGGTGGTCGTCGGCTCCGGGGCCGCGCTCGATCGATGACAGGGCGCGCCGGAGCCCAGCGTCGTCGCTGCCGACCGCAGCCGCCAGGAAGAAGTCAGGCGGCTTCGACGGAACAGCCTCCGTGTGCGTGTGGATGGACATGAGCGCGTCCGCTCCATCGGGGAAGCCCGGGAGTCGCTCGAACAACCCGGCGACGCGAAGGTCCACCTCCTTCTGATCGGGTGTGGCGCGAACCAAGAGTACGTGCAGGGTATCGCCGACCTTCGTCCTCAGGAAGGACGCCATCTCCTGACTCACGAAGATCGCGTTGGGGTCATCCTGGAGGGTCCTCAACGCCGATGCTGCATCGCCGACATCGAACTGTTCGTTGCCGAAAGGAGCCACACTGGCCCACGTAGCCGGGTCGACGGCCGCCAGGTTGGCGGGGTCGGAAGTCCGTGCGCTGCGCAGGATGACGTTGCTGACTTCGTAAATGACTGGCGAGGTCGCGGCGACTCCGTCGGTCTTGAACAGACCAGCATCGGTGAGCATGTAGGTGTGGGCCGACGTCGGGGTGGGCGAGATGCGGATGTCGGAACCATTGGCGTAGCGGGCGTCCCGTGCCTTGGCCGCTTCGTACGATGCCGTGAAAGCCGCCAGGCTGGTCGCAAGCCCGACGATCAGCGCCACGACGATGGCACCGTTGGCGATCGCCCATGGCCGGCGCCCGATGCTCAGCCGGTAGAGGCTCGGGAGCGGACGGCCGACCGAGCTCGTCGAATCGGGCCGCGACCACCCGAGCACGGATCCGATCACCCGCCCACCCAGCAGGCTGCCCGTCACCCAGATGGCGAGGGGCAGGACCAGGAGGCTGACGTTCAGCTCCGCGGCCCGTCCGAAGTACACGGACCCTGCGGCGCCGTCGAACGAGTTCGTTTGGATCGCGATGGCGGTGCCGGCGGCAACGAGCCCCAGGCCGAGGATGTCGAGCCGGGCTCGTCGCCAGAGTGGCGGCCGCGCCGCGAATCGGGCGCGATCCTCGTTGATCTCGCGATCGATGGCTCGGCTCCCTGTGAGGTACAGGGCGAGGCCGGTGGACACGAACCCGCCGACGCTGCCGAGCAAGGCGGACGCGACGAGGCTGGCCGGGCTCGCCAAAGCCAGGGATCGCTGACCGAGGATCGCGGCAGCCGCGAGGTAGCCAAGCGCGAGGCCGACGACCGATCCCGCGGCCGTGAGCAGGCCGGTCCGGGCAGTGAGCATGCGCAGCAGATCGCGCCGGCTTGCGCCGCGGATGCGCAGCGTCGCCTGCTCGCGGCGCTGGGCTTCGGCGAGCACCGTGCCCGCGTAGGCCGCCAGCATCGCCGCCATGATCAGGCCTGGGACACCCAGGAACACAAACAGCACCTTCGCCACCGCGGCATCCTGGGCGGCGACCGCGAGCGTGTTGGAGATGTTGTCGAGCAGGTAGTCCTGGTGGGCCGCGACGGCCATGACGTCGGTGGCGATGCGCTGCGTCTCGAGGAGCGCCGTGGCCGGATCGGCCTGGAGGAGCTGGCGCTTGAGGGCGATGTCGATCTCACGAAGGGGCGGGTTCTTCAACCGGCTCCCGCGCGCCGTGGCGGCCCGCTCGTACGCGGGTTGGACGCGGTCGGCGAAGACCTGCGGCGAGACGACGATGGAGTTGCGAGAGTAGATGAAGGTCTCGAGGTCTCCTCCGCGCCGGCTCGAGAACAGCGAGCGTGACCGGCTGAGGTCCGCAATCCCGGTGATCGTCGCGTTGAGCGCCGAGCCGTCCGGCAGCGCTGCGGTGACGGTGTCACCAATTCGGGCATGCATTGCGCGAGCGGCTTCGGCGCTGATCACCACCCCGGTCGGACTGAGGGAGCCGTCGACGATGCGGATCGTCGCGTCGCGGCTGGCATAGTCGGCGTCGAAGCCCAGGATCTTGGTAAGCCCTGAGGCTACGGTCCCGTCCAGTGAAAGCGCGTCGGAGCCGAGGTCAGCGAGTGACAGCTGGCTCGCGTGGTCGACTCCTGGAACCTGCGCGATCAGCCTGGCGAGCTCGTCGAGCGGGACGTACGAGGGCTCGTTGGCTGCAATGGGGCTCACCGACTCGCGGCTCGAGAACGTCGACGCGACGGCGTTCGCATCGAGCGCGACGTCCCTCTTCGCCTGGACCGCATACGTGAGGGTGTGCACCAGCCCTGGCGCCACGGATCCCAAGTTGTACCCCATCGCGGCCGGACCAGTCGAGAAGGGATTGTCGGCAAATCCGGTCAGCGGAAGGCCGTCGAGCTGCGCGGATCCGGGTACGAAGACGAGGTCCCCTCCGGGCACGGAGCGCACCGTGACCTCATGTCCCGCGACGGCGCTCGGGTTGTGGACCTGCAACACGATCCGCGCCTGGCTACCCGCCGCGACGCTGGGGGCATCGAAGGTCTGGGAGAGCGTCAGGGCGCCGCCGACGCGTTCGGTGACGATCCGCTGGATGTCGATCGGCAGCGGCCCGACAGCCCGCGCGGTCATGGAGGCTGAGAGCCCGTCGACGAAGAAGAGGACTCCGCAGAACAGCCCGACGCCCAGCGTCACGCCGATCATCGTCGAGAGCGTGCGGCGAGGATTGCGGAGGAGGTCCGCGATGACGTACCTAGCCAGCATGGCTCGCCGCCGGTGTCGGCGAGGGCACATCGAGATGGACGATCCGGGACAGGTGGGCGGCGATCGCCGGGTCGTGGGTCACCACGACCAAGGTCGCCTCGATCTCCCGGTGGACCTCCACCAGCAGCTCGATGACGATCCTGGCGCTGGCTGCATCGAGCGCCCCGGTGGGCTCGTCGGCGAGGATGACGCCCGGTCGATGGATGACGGCGCGCGCCACGGCCACTCGCTGGCGCTCCCCGCCCGACAGCTGATCCGGCAGGCGCCGGGCAAGCCTGGTGAGCCCCAGGCGCGCGAGCAGGGCCCGTGGGTCGCTGCGATCCGCGGCTGCGGTTTCGCGGCGGCAGATCGCGAGCTGGAGTCCGACGTTCTCTTCGACCGTGAGATGCGGAAGGAGGTTGTCTGCCTGGTAGACCATTCCCAGCGCACGCCGCCGGAAGACAATGCGCTGGCTCTCCGGGAGCGACGATATCGTCTCCGTGCCGACCGTGACCGAGCCGTGGGTGGGGATTGCGAGGCCCGCCAGGAGGCCGAGCAGAGTGGATTTCCCGCTGCCGCTCTGGCCCATGATCGCGACGCTGGTACCTGTTTCGACGTCCAGGCCCACGCAATCCAGCGCGCGGATCGTCCCCGTCTCGTTTCGATGGTCGACGACCAGGTCCGTGGTGGTGATACGGCCGGCGGTGCTCATCGCGGGCCCACGCTGCCGTTCTGGATCGCGTAGCGGTGGTCGGCCCGGTCGGCCAGCGCCATGTCGTGGGTGACGAAGAGCACCGCAAAGTCCGCGGCCATGACATCGTCGATGACCTGGCCGGCCGTCGTGCGGTCGAGCTGGCCGACGACCTCGTCTGCCAGCAGCAACGTCGGCTCGTTGGCCATCGCGACCGCGAGCGCGACCCGCTGTGCCTCGCCCCCCGAGAGCTGGCGAGGACGATGGCCTGCCCGGCTTCCCACTCCGAACCGGTCGAGCAGATCCCCTGCCCTGGCCTTCGATGCCCTGCGTGACCCGCCGGGGACGAAGGCCATCGCGAGCTGCACGTTCTCGCTGGCCGTGAGAAACGGGATGAGGTTGTCCGACTGGAGCGCGATCCCGATACGGTTCGCCCGCAGTCGAGCTCGCGCGGTGTCGTCAAGGCCGCTGACGTCGATGCCGTCGATCTCGACCGTGCCGCTGGTCGGTCGCAGCAGCCCCGCGATCAGCGACAGCAGCGTCGATTTGCCGCTGCCGGAGGGCCCGACGAGGCTCGTCTTCTGTCCCGGAACGATCGTGAGGTCGACGTCCGACAGGACGGGCGTCGTCTCGTTGGGCGAGTGGAAGGACTTCGACACGCCCGTCAGGCGGACGATGGGCGGGGCGCTCACTTGAGTCGCGTCGATGGCGGCGCCGATCCGAAGACGTCCGCTACCACCACGCGTGCGTGTGCCTCGAGGTCCTGCACGGTCTTGCTGGCCTCGGCGAGTCCCTCGGGGCTCAGCGTCAGGAAGTTGATGAGCTGAAACGTGTCCTGGTGCAGGCTGGCGTCCAGCGGGATGTTGTTGATGATTCCCACACCGGGCGCGTAGTACTTGTTCTCGTTGTCCGGGGCGCCAACGTTGCCTTCCTGGACCACCCGAACGTCCTTGAAGCACCCGTACGCCACGCAGTACGTAGCGCCCACCTCGACTGGTACGCCGACCGAAGCCTTCTCCTCCGGTGCCTTGCCGATGAGCCAGCGGGGCGTGTTGGCGTCGACGTGCGCCGGCGAGAGGATGCCGAGCTCGGCGCCTCCGCCGGAGCCGAGGTAGGCAACGTCAGTGTTGGTGTATGCCCCCCCTTGGTAGTCCTCCGTGTAGCCCCCCAGGATCCAGACGTTGCCGTCCTTGTCGAGCGCCAGGTAGTCCATCCCGACCTGCGAGACCTCGCCTGAGTCGGTCGATTCATCGAGCATCGCGATCGTCTTCACGCCGTCGATGACCCGGATGACATCGGTCATCGTCGTGATGATCTCGTGCGGCACCACGCGTGAGCCGACCTCCGTCGTGCCGGCACGGATCCACTGGAGCCCTGGCTTGAGCGGATGGAACGGATTGGTGTCCAGCGTGGGGTCGACGAAGTTCGCCGGGTCGAACGGGATGCGCGTGCCCTCCGAGTTCGGGTCCAGGCTGCGCTTTGGATCAGGCGTGATGCCCGCGACCGCCATCGAGGCATCGACGATTGGCGTCGCCGCAACCGATGGGGTCGTTGTCGATCCGGTCGAGCCAGCCGGGGTGGCTCCCGACGCGCCGGTCGACCTGCTCGAAGGCTGTTCCGTACCGACGCGCGGCCCGATCGCATCGCTGGCGGTGGGCGCGGCCGGCGCATTCTGTTCCGCGCCGGGTGGCGCGGCCGCACGAGACAGCGTGTGTGTGGCGCCCGAGTTGCAGCCGGCAAGGGCCACAACGACGACCACGGCGGCGGTTGCGAGGGCAGGCCTGCCGATCATGGGGATCTCCTTCGATCTCCTGTTTCGCGTCCGAATGCCGCCGACTCTGGCACCGCGATCCTGAGAATCCGGTAAGAAAGGCGAGCTGCCGGCGCGCTGACGTCGTGGGCAGCACGAAGGCCCTTCCGAAAGCGGTGTTCTTAGCGATCTCTCAGAATTCCGCGGGTACGATCCACAGGAGGTGGGTGGACCATGCGACTCCTGGTGGTGGAAGACTCTCCGAAGATGGCCAGCCTCCTTCGGCGCGGGCTGACGGAGGAGGGCTACGCAGTCGACGTGGTTGGCAACGGCGTCGACGCCGTGTGGATGGCCACCGAGCAGGCGTTCGACGTGATCGTCCTCGACGTCGTGCTGCCTGACATCGACGGTTTTGAGGTCTGTCGACGTCTGCGCAGCGAGCGCAGCTGGGCTCCGATTCTCATGCTCACGGCACGCGACGATGTGTCCGACCGGGTCCGCGGGCTGGACGCCGGAGCCGACGACTACCTCACCAAACCCTTCGCGTTCGAGGAGCTGTTCGCGCGCGTTCGCTCGCTCGTCCGACGTGGGCCCGGTGAGCGACCGCCGATCCTCACGGTCGGCGATCTCGTCCTCGATCCGGCCGAACACTCGGTCCGTCGTGGCAGTACGCCTGTCAACCTGACGCCCAAGGAGTTCGCGCTCCTCCACTACCTCTTGCAGCATCCCGGCGAGGCTCTGACGCGCTCCCGGCTGCTGGAGCATGTCTGGGACTTCGCGTTCGACGGCGACCCGAACATCGTCGATGTCTACGTCGGGTATCTGCGCGACAAGATCGATCGGCCGTTCGGGCGCGTCTCCCTCGAAACGATCCGCGGCGTGGGCTATCGCCTCCGGAGCGAAGACGGCCATGCACCTGCCGCTTAGGCTTCGGTTGACGCTCGTTTTCAGCCTCGCGATGGCGATCGTCCTCGTCGGGCTTGGGACGTTCGCCTACCTGCGCGTGGGCGCTGACCTCCTGGCCTCCGTCGACGCCGGGCTGCGGTCCCGGGCGCAGATCGTCGTGGTTGCTGCGCGCAGCAGCCAGGCGTCGGACGTCGTCGCCGCGCGGGGCAAACTGATCGACCCGGACGAAGCCTTCGCACAGATCCTGGATTCGTCCGGCCAGCTCGTCGACGCGAGCTCGGGTGTCTCGGATGCCCCGCTACTGTCGCCCGCTGAAGCCGCGTCCATCGCCAGGCCGACGTTCACCACTCGCCAGCTCAACCCACAGGACGATCCCGTCCGGCTGCTGGCCGTCCGGGTCGAGGGCACACCTGGCCGGATCGTGGTGGTCGGGGCGACCTTGGGCGACGTGCTCGAGGCGTCGCAGCAGCTGCTCCTCGTGATGGTCACACTGGGCCCGCTCGCGCTCGTGATCATGGCCGTCGCCGGGTGGCTCCTCGCAGGGGCGGCGCTGCGGCCCGTCGAGCAGATGCGCCGCGAGGCGGCTGCGGTATCGGCGTCGGAACCCAGCCGGCGCCTCGCGGTGCCAGCCACCGGCGACGAGCTGGCGCGCCTGGCTCGGACGCTCAACGCGATGCTCGGCCGGCTGCAGCAAGCGCTCGAACGTGAGCGGCGGTTCGTGGACGACGCCAGCCACGAGCTGCGGACACCGCTTGCCACCTTGCGCGGTGAGATCGACCTGGCGCTCACACGACAGCGCGAGGCGCCGGAGCTCGAGGCGTCGTTGCGCAGCGCCCTCGAGGATGCGATCCGCCTGCAACGCCTCGCCGACGACCTCCTGGTCATGGCGCGCCTGCGGGGCGATCGGATGCCGGTCCACCGGGTCGAGACGTCGCTTACCGACTTGATTGCGAGGAGCGTCCGCTCGGTGGCGCGCCGGGCCGAGCAGGCGGGGGTGACGATCGATGTCGATGCCGCTGACGAGATGGTCGAACTCGACCCCGGGCGCATGGAGCAGGCTCTCCGGAATCTTCTGGAGAATGCCCTTCGCTACGCCCCCAGGGGGAGCGTCATCCGGGTCAGCGGCCGCCGTCTCGGCAGCGTCTTGCGATTCATCGTCGAAGACAGCGGGCCCGGCTTTGCTCCGGGTTTCCTGGACCGCGCGTTCGAGCCATTCGCCCGGGGCGAGGCCGAGGCCTCAGGCACAACCGGCGCGGGCCTCGGACTTGCCATTGTTCGCGCCGTCGCTTTAGCCCACGGTGGATCGGCCTCGGCCGAGAACACGCCTAATGGACCCAGGATGACCCTTGACGTGCGAACGTGAACGGCGATTGAACACGGATCGCCGTCGAAGACTCAGGCGCTCATTGTGAATGCCCCCGACGAGCTCGGCGCGTAAGCTCGCCTGGCTGCAGGCCGTGGCACCGCGCAGGTCGCCACATGGAACGAGGCAATGCCTACCGGGAGGAGCCAATCGTGACAGGCAAGGCGGGCGATCGGATCAGCGTCGATGGCACGAAAGGTGCCGCACGGGAGGGCCAAATCCTGGAGGTCATCCCATCACCCCTGGGCGATCACTACCGTGTCCGTTGGAACGACGGCCACGAGAGCGACATCCGGCCCGCAGGTGGAAGCGCGCGGATCACCCCGGCGCCTCTACGACGGCGGCATCGTCCCTGATCCCCACGGCATCATCACCGGAGGCCACGCCAACACCACCGCCAGAACCGTGGCGGTCCGCCATGGCGAACGCATCAACGCATCCGCGCTCAGTGCGATGTTCAGGCAGATCATCGCCAACAATCGCGCCGGTCACTGGCGACGCTTGAATCCCGCGTCCGAATCCTGTCGGGCGCGCCACGAACACTTGTTCTATTTCGCCATCGTGGCCCGTCGCTGCTCGGCATGACGAGGCTCACGCAGCGAATCGGGCGATCCAACCCTACCCGAGTCATGTCGTTCCAAACCTAAGTATTATTCACGGCATGAACGACACAGGCGCCACACGCCCTGATCACGAGGCTCTGTTCGCCGTCGCAACCGAACAGGCAGGCTACTTCACCACAGCCCAGGCCCGCGACTCCGGCTTCAGCTCCCCGCTGATCACCCACCATGCGCAGAGTGGCCGCTTCATCCGCGTCGCGCGAGGCCTGTACCGCCTCCGCGACTATCCCTCCTCGCCCCGTGAAGAGCTCCTCGCGGCTTGGCTGCGCCTCGCGCCCAGCGCAGTCGTGTCACACGAGTCCGCGCTCGAGCTGCTCGGACTCTCGGACATCATCCCGAACCTGATCCACCTTACTGTCCCGCGGAGCCGACGCAAGCTCTCCCGGCGAGCCGGGGTCGTAGTGCACACGACGACGCGACCGTTCGGCGGCTCCGACACGCTCGTCCGGGACGGGATGCGCCTCACCGGGCCGGCGCGGACGATCGTCGATGTCGCCGACACCGGAGGCGCTCCCGAGCAGGTCGTTCGCGCCGCCCAGCAGGCCATCGACCGCGGGCTCACCACGCCCAGTCGCCTCCGGGAGGCGGCTCACGGTCGAGGCCGCAGGGTCGAGCAGCTCGTCGAGATCGCCCTCGCCGGGAGGGGCAGGTGAGGTACGCCTCGGCAGCTGCCTTCCGCCGGGCGCTCGAAACCCGGCTCCTCGCCCCGAGTCGCGATGGCGGCGCGTCGCTCGTTCGCCTGCGCAAATCGGTCGCCTTCGATCGACTGCTCGCCCGGCTGTTCGCGGTGGCACCGGATCGATGGGTGCTGAAAGGCGGCCTCGCCCTCAACTACCGACTGGGCACAAGAGCCCGCACCACGATGGACATCGACCTCGCCGGTGCTGGCGGCGAGGTCGCAGCGACTGCCGATCTTCTCCGCCTTCGCCGGCCGGACCATGATGGCGCCCATCTCGCCGGCCCACGTGCAGAGCACCTCCTGGAGTGCGGTGTGCAGGAACGTGACGGCCGGCAGGCCGTCGGGCGAATCGTCCGCCCACGCGTACGTGGAGACGAGCTGCTGGTTCCGGTACTTGCGGACCAGTGGCGCCTCGAGGCCGCCGGCCTCGGTGAACCGGTCCCGAAGCCCGAGCGATATGGCGTCCGCGTAGCCCCACGGCAGCGTGCCTTCGCCCCGGATGCGATCACGGAAGCGCGCCTCCTTCTCGACGACGAGGACACTCAGGCCCGATCTCGCGAGGACGCCCGCCAGCGATGAGCCGGCAATGCCGCCGCCGACCACGATCACGTCGTACGAATTCCCAGTTGCCATCGCTGGCCCCCAATCTCTTTTTGTGCGTCGCTGCGCTGTGAAGCTCGAAACGGGCCCAAGGCGTTCTACCGCGCCGCGCCGAACTCGATAGCTTCAGCCGATCGCGAGAAGCACCCCACTCCCGAGCACCATCGCCACACCGGCCCACTGGAGGCGGCGAGGTCGCTCGTGGAACAGCGTGACACCGCCGAGGATCCCGACGAGCGGGGCGAACGAGCCGGTCAAGGCGACCAGCCATGTGGGACCGACCTGGAGACCGGCCAACCACAGGCTGACAGTCGCAACGTCCAGGACGGCGAGCACCAAGAGGAGCAAGAGGATCCGCCAGCCAGCCTGCCTCAGCGGGACAGATGTCGCATCAAGCGCATCCGGGCTGCCGCGATCCAATTCGCGCCTCCGCCGCCGTTCAGCGAGCACGAGGAGCACCGCCACCACGCTGATCGCGTTGGTGACCCGCGCCACGACCGCGAACGGCACCCAACCCGTCTGCCGGACAACGACCGTCGCAAGAATGGATATCGAGGCGGCCAGGACCACAGCGACCAGGGCGGCTGCGACGCCACGACCCACGATTCGTACCCGGCTGGTGCCGCCGAGGACGACCCCCGACAGGACGATCCCGGACGTCGCGACGAGTGCGGCGATCAGGTTGAATGTCGATGGCTGCTCGTTGAGCAGCAGCATCGACAACAGCACCGTGAGTCCCCCGTAGGCGAAGATAATCGGGATGACGATAGAGATCGGGCCTGCCCGCAACGCGGCGTAGATCGCGAAGTACAGGAGGCT
Organism: Chloroflexota bacterium; assembly: GCA_031431395.1. Classification (GTDB taxonomy): domain Bacteria; phylum Chloroflexota; class Limnocylindria; order Limnocylindrales; family CSP1-4; genus VGPE01. Next base: position 29,922 of record JANPDJ010000321.1, read on the forward strand.
TCCGAGGAGGCCGCTCAGCATGGCGCCGAGAAACGCGATGGGTTCCGCCGGCAGGCTTGCCTGGCTCGCGAGAAAGATGGCGACGATCAGGAGCGCAGTCGTCGGCACGATCACGCCGGGCGCCCGAGTCGAACCAACGCGACGGCTGGCCACCGCCCCACCGAGATCGCTGATCCCGCCGGCAACTGCCGATCCGAGCCCGAAGAGGGCTCCCTCAAGCAGCACGAGTTCGTCCTCCCGAGTTGTTCTGTAGAGCGAGGACGCCGAGGCCGGATCGGGCAAGGACGCCCGCCAGGCTCGATCCCGCGATCCCGCCGCCCACGACGATCACGTCAAATTTGCCCGACGTTGGCATGCGTGGCGCTCCCGTTCGATAGGGTTCGGACATGTCAGAGGATGTACTCGGGCCGCGTGTGGACCCAGCGATCGAGCCGGATCCGATCACCACTGGTCATGATCGCGAAGTGGCCGGGCTCGATCCGCAGTTGGCGCTCCAGGACGTGCCTGACGGCCATCGAGTTGACCAATGGGATCGTGAACCAGATCTCCACGAACCCGCGCGCGGCCGCCTCGTTCTCCACGGTCGCGAGGAGTGCCGGCAGGTCCGCCGGATCGAGCGCGCCGATCGGACCCGTGTCCACGGAAGAGCCGAGGACCGCGCTCGACGCATCTCCGGCGGCACCGAACGCCATGCCCACGACGTGGCCATGGCGACGGGCCAGCCATGCCGGTCGGTCAGTGAGGAGGAACCGCGTATCCTCAGCCCTCCCGTGGCCGAGGACCTCGCGCTCGACGTTGACGATCGCGACCGCGGCCGCTGCCGCTGTTCCAGGTTCGACGCGTTCGATCGCGAGATCGGTCGCGACCTCGCACGGCCTGGCCGGGCCCCGGAACACAGCCGACGCCGAGGCGTATCCGACTCCGAACCGCAGGTAGAGCCCGAGCGCGCGCAGGTCCTGTGAGGCGTTGATCGTCCGGGCCTGCCCCCGGCCGACCGGGAATGCCCGTTCGAGCAGGCCGCGGCCAAGCCCCCGTGACTGGACCGACGGATCAACCATGAACATCGTCAGGTCGAGTAACCCGTCGCGTTCCACGGATTGGGCCAGCCGACGATCTGGCCGGCCTCGTCAGCGGCCACCCAGTCCTCGGCGGCCGTTGCGGTCAGATGTTCCCACCACGCCCGCCGCCTCAACCACATCTTCTCGATCGGCGGGTTCTCGGCGCTCGCCGCGTCCACCAGGCCGAACCGGTGCAGGTAGTCGTACATCGAGCGGTAGAACATCGCGGACGCAGCCGGCGTGTCCGCCACCTCCAGACGGCGAAAGTGAAACGCTGCGACCCGCTGCACGGCGGGCACGTCAGCCGGCCGGCTTGATGTTCTGGTTCATACGGAACAGGTTGTCCGGGTCGTACCTTGCCTTGAGCGCCGCCAATCGCTCGTAGTGGGGGCCGTAGGCTTCGGCAACCCGATCCTGCTCGCCTCCGCTGAGATAGTTGACGTAGGCGGCCTTTCTGGCGAACGGCTGCATCGCCTGCCACAGGCCGCGAGTCCATTCGATGTTCCTGTCGTCGTCGGCAGCGTCGATCCAGCCGCTGGCGATCAGCAGGTCATGGGTCGCGTCCCGTTGGCCGAAGGCGGTCGCGTCCCGATCGAGACGTCCCATCGCGCCGCCGAACAGCTCGAAGGCCGCGGCCGTAAACGGCGACGGAACGTCCCGGAACCAGGCGATGAGCGTGTCGACGGCCGCGTCGCTGATCCGATCGATGAAGCTCGACTTCCAGTAGTTTCGCCGGCCGGGCGGGAAGCCCGGCCCGAACAACTCCTGAACGGCCGTGTACGCCATCGGCCCGAGGAGGTCGGCGGCGGGAGGCCCGAACGTCCGCAGCGGCGCCACCACACGCTCGCCCTCGTCGAGGTCGCCCGACCAGCACACGATCAGGGCCACGGCCGGGTTGCCGTCCGCGCCCGTGAGCAGGCCGATGTACACGCTCAGTTCGTCGGGCTGGTCGGCGACGAACTCGCGGTAGAACTGGAAGACCTCTCGTGCGCGCTCGAACGGATGGATGATCAGGCCACCCAGCACCGTCGGCCCGACCTCGTGCAGCCGGTACTCCAACGCCGTGACGACCCCGAAGTTGCCGCCTCCGCCGCGCACGCCCCAGAAGAGGTCCGCCTGCTCGGTCGCGCTGGCGGTGCGGACCTGCCCGTCCGCGGTCACGATCTCGACCGACAGCAGGTTGTCGGACGCGAACCCGAAACGGCGCATCAGGTAGCCGAAGCCGCCGCCCAGGGTGAGGCCGGCGATGCCTGTTTCGGCGAGCGTGCCTCCCGTCGTCGCGAGGCCATGCGCCTGGGTGGCCGCGTCGAATTCGCGCCAGATAACGCCACCACCCGCGCGCGCCGTACGCGCCACCGGGTCGACCACGATGTCCTTTATGGGCGAGAGGTCGATCATCAGGCCGCCGTCGCAGACCGCGTTGCCGGCGACGTTGTGGCCGCCGCCACGCACGGAGAGGAGCAGCGCATGGTCGCGGGCGAAGTTGACGGCCGCCACGACATCCTGGGTCCCGGCGCAGCGCGCGATGAGCGCCGGGCGACGGTCGATCATCGCGTTCCAGAGCGTCCGGGCCTCGTCGTAGCCGGCATCTTCGGGGTGGAGCAGTTCGCCGCGCAGGCGGCCCGCCAGCTCGGCAACAGCACCGGCCCCCGGTGTCGCCGTTGCCGGATTGGATTGCATTGCGGTCACGGCGAGCCTCCTCTGGCTGGCTGTCGACTGGCCCGGGAGCGGACGTCAAGCGGCCGTCATCTGGTCGCCCCAGGGCTGGTCGATGACGTAGCGCCAGCCGCCGTCGGGCGCCCGGCGCAGCACGTCCGCGCTGGTCCCAGCAAGGTTGATCGGGCCATCCGGCCCGGAGCCAGCCAGCGACCAGCGCGTCGAGGCCAGGGCGAGCTCGCCCGTCTGGACCACGACCCCGGGTTCCATGCTGAGTCGGCCGTTGAGGGCGAGGAAGCCCTGCAACGCGGCGCGAATCTGCTCCGTGCCCGCAAGGACCTGGCCAGGTTGTGCGACGAGGGCGGCATCGGCCTCGTACAGGGTCAGCATCCGGTCAAGGTCACCCGTGTTGAACGCGTCCGTGAACACTCGGTACATCAGCTCTGGCGTGGTTGCGCGCATGAGTGTCCTCGCATTCCGTTGCTGTGCCGGCAGGGCTGGGCGGAACGAGCGCCCCGGAACCTGGGCTGGTCACCCTCAATGAGCCGTGGTCGTTGCCCAAATGTTCAGAACCCCCTCTGTTGGCCAGGTGTCGAAGGAGAAGGTTCCGACCGCAACGCCATTGGCAAGCGTCATGCCGGTCCTGCCGGCGCCCGAGCCGGATCGCCCTGACGCCGGGTCGCTCATGGACGGCTGATGATGCAGACGCAGTTCTCGACGAAGCCCTTGTTGTCAGGCAGCTGGTGGAGGATGTCCACCATGAAGTTGCGACCACCGACGAACGAGTGATAGATCCCGGTCGCCTCAATGATCTTCAGGCCCGCGTTCCCGACCAGCCAGTTCCCTCCGCTCCCGTCGGGAATGGCTGGGATGTCGAACGGTTCGAATCGCATGGCGATCGAGCCCTTGGGCAGGTTGTAGGCGCACAGGTCCCCGGCGAACTGCACGAAGAAGTTGCCGAACGCCTTCTTCGGGTCCGGGTTTCCCGGAACCCCCTTGACCGGATAAATCTTCACCGTGGAGTAGGAGCCATCATCGAGCTTGACCGAGTCCAGGCTGAGGTTGGGCGGGTTGGTAGCGGGCTTGTACGTGCCCTTCAGCAGGATGATGAGCGCGTCGCTGCTCACCGCCTCTTTGGCCAGCAACTGCCCTGGAAAGAGCATCAGACCACCCAGCCCGACGAGACCCGCGAGGCCCCCGCCGAGCGCACTTCGTCGGCTGATCAAGGTTTGGCCGCTGAGCGGTGGACCGTCCACGACCACCGCCACGTCGGCAGGGTCCCCTAATTCAGCTACGTGGACGTCATGCATCCCACGAATCCTCTCCTTCGCACGGTCGGACCTCCGAGGGTCCGCCTGAACCCTGGCCATGGCAACGATCTCGGCATCGCCGATGGGCTCGCCGGAGGCTGTAACGGATCGATCCCGAGGCCGGTCCATCGACAGTAGGCAAAGGCGCTCAAGGTTTGCTCAAGGGCGCTCAGCGTTTGCTCTCAGCCCTGCTCGCCGTCAGCACGTCGGGGTGCGACTATTGCGGCGATGGAGTTTCGCGTACTCGGCCCGCTCGAAGTCATCGGACCGCTCGGCCCGATCAAGATCGGCGGCCCGATGCGGCGTGCGATCCTGGCCCTGCTCGTCCTGCACGTGGGTGAGACGGTCTCGATCGACCAACTCATCGACGAGGTCTGGGGCGATGATCCGCCCAGCGATGCCCGGCACGCGCTCGAGGTCCACGTGTCCGGTCTGCGTCGGGCAATGGGCGCTGACCGCGTAGAAACGCGGCCAAATGGGTATCGCCTGCGCGCAGAACGAAGCGATGTCGACCTCGTCCGGTTCGAGTCCCTGGTCGCCGACGCGTCCCGGGCGTTCTCAGGAGGCGATCCAGCCTTGGCGTCTGGGCAATTTGCGGAGGCGCTCGGCCTGTGGCGAGGGCTGGCCATCGAGGATCTTGTCGCGGGCGCCGCGGCAAGAACCGAACGCGCGCACCTCGACGACCTCCGCGCATTGGCCGTTGAACGGCGACTGGATGCGGAGCTCGCCTGTGGCCACCATCTCGAGCTGGTGCCCGAGCTGCGCCGGATCGTCTCCGAGGATCCGTTTGGTGAGGTGTTCCACGCGCGCCTGATGCTCGCGCTCTATCGCTCGGGCCGGCAGGCGGATGCCCTCGAGGTGTACCGGCGGGCGCGAGAGGTGCTCGAACGTGAACTCGGCGTCGAGCCCGGGCCGCAACTCGAGGCACTGCAGCATGCTGTGCTGACCCACGACCCAGCGTTGGACCTCCACGTCGCTCCCGCACAGCAACGGGCACAGTCGCCCGCACCGGCCAACCCGCCCGATCCGGCGACGCGACCGCTCCACACCGACATGCCGCACAGCGACACGCGCCGCACGGTCACCGCGCTGTTTGTCGAGGTCGGCGGTCCCGCTGCCGTGGAAAAAGCGCTGGATCCCGAATCGGCCCACCGTCCGGCGGACCGCGCCCTGGATCGGATGCGCGAGACGCTCGAACGGCACGGCGGGATCGTCGACAGGCCCTTCGGCCGCGCGCTGATCGCGCTGTTCGGTGCCCGACTCGTGCATGAGGATGACGCACTGCGGGCGGTCCGCGCTGGGGCGGACATCCGTGAACTGATCGCGTCGCTGAACGAGCACCTCGAGCCCGATCCTGGCGGCAAGCTGACCGCACAGATCGGAGTGAGTACGGGCGAGGTGGTGATCAGCGAGGTCGATGGCGCCGTGACCGTGGTCGCCGGCGACGTGGTGGATCTGGCTGCGCGACTGGCGCGCGAGGCCGTGCCGGATGAGATCCTGTTGGGGATCGGGACCTACAACCTGGTCCGGTGGACCGTCGACGCGGAACCGGTCCCAGTCGACTCGCGCGGCGGCTCCGGACACCTGAATGCCGTTCGGTTGGTGACGGTAACACCGGGAATCCAAGGCCACGGGCAACGCTTCGATACGGCCATGGTGGGCCGCACCCGGGAGCGTGGGCTCCTGGGTTCAGCCTTGGAGCAGGCGAGCGCAGCCGAACGGTGTCAGCTATTCACATTGCTTGGTCCAGCCGGCATCGGGAAGTCGCGCCTGGTGCACGAGTTCCTCCGCTCGGTCCGCCCGGACGCCCAGGTGGCCCGCGGCCGGTGTCCGCCCTATGGTGAGCGGGTCGCCCTGTGGCCGGTTGCCGAGGCGATCAGGCAGGCCGCAGAAATCGGCGAAGCGGACACCGCTGCCGACGTCCAGGCCAAGATCCGGACTCTTGTCAACGACGATCCGCGAGCCTCCGTCATTGCTGATCGGGTGGCTGCGCTGCTCGATGCGTCCCAGGTCGCTTCAACGAGCGAAGAGACGTTCTGGGCTATCCGCAACGTCTTTGAGGCTCTGGCGCATGCGCGTCCGCTGGTGATCGTCTTCGACGACATGCAGTGGGCCGAGCCCACGTTCCTGGATTTCGTCGAGTACCTATCGGACATGTCGCGCGGCGCGCCGATCCTGCTCCTCTGCATCGCCCGGCCAGAGCTTCTCGACGAGCGTCCGGGATGGGCCGGTGGGCATCTGAACGCAACCACGGTCCTCCTCGAACCGCTTGGCGACAAAGACGTCGCTCGACTGGTTGTGAACCTGCTGGGT
>JANPDJ010000322.1:0-5320 GCA_031431395.1 Chloroflexota bacterium
CCGGCGAGGGCTTCGACGAGGCGGTCCTGCGCGAGGGCCGGGCGGTCCGCGAGGGCGTCGCGATGATGGACGTCTCGACGCTCGGCAAGATCGATGTCCAGGGACGGGACGCGGCCGCCTTCCTGGATCGTGTCTACACGAACGCCTTTTCCACGCTCAAGGTCGGCCAGATCCGCTACGGGCTGATGTGCCGCGTGGACGGCATGGTCCTCGACGACGGCACCGCCACCCGCCTCGCCGAAGATCGCTTCTTCGTGACCACCACGACGGGCGGCGCAGCGGGCGTCTTCGACTGGCTGGAGGAGTGGAGCCAGACCGAATGGCCTGACCTGGAGGTGCGCCTGACGTCGGTCACGGACCAGTGGGCGGCCACCGGGATCGTGGGCCCGAAGTCGCGCGAGCTGCTGGCCCGCCTCGCTCCGGACCTGGATGTCAGCACGGAAGCGTTCCCGTTCATGACGGTCCGGGAGGCCACGGTCGCCGGGCTCCCGGCTCGCATCTTCCGGATCAGCTTCTCCGGCGAGCTCGCGTACGAGGTGAACGTGGCGTCCTGGGACGGTCGCGCGCTCTGGGACGCGGTGTACGCCGCAGGCAGGGACCTCGGCATCACGCCATACGGGACGGAGGCAATGCACGTCCTGCGGGCGGAAAAGGGCTACGTCATCGTGGGCCAGGAGAGCGACGGCACCGTCACGCCGATGGACCTGGGCCTGGACTGGATGCTCTCGAAGAAGAAGTGGTTCATTGGCCGCCGGTCCTTGCAACGGCCGGCGATGCTCGCGCCCGGGCGGCGGCGGCTGGTGGGCCTCCTGCCCGACGACCCGGACGAGCTGCTGCCCGAAGGTGCCTCCCTGCCAGCTCGCGCCAACGGGGCCGGCGCGGCCGGAACGGCGGGCCATGTCACGTCGAGCTATCGCAGCGCAGCGCTCGGCCGCACGTTCGCCCTCGCGTTGCTGGCAGGCGGTCGCGAGCGGATCGGCGGCACCGCCGTCGTGGACGTGGACGGGCGCGAGGTCCGCGCCGTCGTCACCGCACCCGTCTTCTACGACCCGGAGAACCGGCGCCGTGACGGCTGACTTCATGACGGCCGACTTCATGACGGCCGACTCCGTGCCGCCGGCCGATTCCCGCCGCAGCCCGCTCGGCCGGATCGGCACAGGACCGCACGTCCTCCTGTCCGCGGGCGGCGTCCAGATCACGGAACACCCGTTCCTCGCGCAGGCGAACCTGCGGGCCGATCCCGCGGGCGAGGCGCCGGCCGCCGTGGCCGCGCGCTTCGGCGTCCGGCTGCCGGTCACGCCCAACCGCCGTGCGACCGCCTCGTCGGGTTTGGACGCGATCTGGCTGGGACCGGACGAATGGCTGCTCACGGGGGCGGGCGACGGCGCGGAATGGGCGTCGAGCCTGGAGGCCGTCGTCCGGCCGCACGGGGGCACCGTGGTGGATGTGACCGCCCATCGAACGGTCCTGGAGATCCGAGGCCCGCGTGCCGCCGAGATCCTGGCGGCCGGCACCTCCATCGACCTGCACCCTCGCGTCTTCGCCGCCAGCCACGTGGCCCAGGCGCCGCTGGCACGGGTGGACGTGATCCTGTGCCGCCTTGGCAAGGACGCATGGCGGGTCTTCGTGCGGACCTCGTTCGCGCGCTATCTCATGGAGTGGTTCACGGTCGCAGTCTCGGGCGAGTGATGGGCGGTCCGCCGCACGGCCGCAGGAACACCCGCAGGGCGTGCCGCGCGACGCCTTCAGACGTTGCGGGATTCGGCCGTGTCGTCGTCGCGTACGGCCGTTGAGCAAGTCGGGCAGTACCAGCGAGCCTCCAGCGGCGTCCCGCACGCACCGTGCCGCAGCGGCTCGTGGAAGTCGCCGCCGGACCCGGACCGGCGGCCGCCCCAGTCGGCCAGCAGCCGCAATGCCCCGGCCAGCTCGCGCCCGTCGGCGGTGAGCGCATATTCCATGCGGGGCGGCCGCGTGCTGTAGGCAGTCCCCACCACCACCCCGTCTCGCTCCAGGCGACGCAGACGGTCGGTCAGGATGTTGGGGGCAATCCCGCCCAGCGCCGCGGCAAGGTCGTTGAACCGGCGCGGCGCGACGAGCAGCGCGTCCACCAGGAGCAGGCTCCAGCGATCCCCCACCCGATCGAGGGCGGCACCCAGCGCGGACTCGGAGGAACGGTCGCCGGCTGCCATCGAGACCATCGTAGGCGACACCGCACGTCCACCCGAAACCGCACGGCGATGGTGACCACGGACCATTTGCCCGGATCCTCAATCCGTAGTAACTTGCAAGTCGCAACTGTATTGCAGAACGGGGAGCGAGAGGAATCGTCATGGGTGTCATCGAAGAGCTCCAGGAGTCCATTGCGGCGGTCGCGGCGGCAGCCGGCGGGTCCATCGTGGGGATCGGGTCGCAGCACCGCGGGTCGGGGATTGTCGTGGGCGATGGTCGTGTCGTCACGAATGCGCACAACATCCGTGGTGACCAGGTCACCGTGACGTTCGCCGACGGACGGTCCGTTCGCGGATCACTCGCCGGCATCGATGTGGACGGCGATCTGGCCGTGATCAGCGTGAATACTGCCGGCGCCCGCCCGCTGGAGTGGGCCGCCGGAGACGCGCTGTCCGTCGGGACCGTGGTATTCGCAGCGGCAGGATCCCCGAGCGGCGGCACGCGGGTCACGTTCGGCACCGTCTCAGCGGCGGCCCGTGCCTTCCGCGGCCCCGGCGGCCGTCGGATCGCCGGCAGCGTGGAGCACACCGCCCCGCTGGCGCCCGGATCATCGGGAGGCGCTCTGCTGGACGCGAAGGGCCGTCTGCTGGGCATCAACACGAACCGCCTCGACGAGGGCTTCTACCTCGCCCTGCCCGCGGACGCCTCCCTGCGCGAGCGGATCGACGCATTGGCCCAGGGCCGGTCCGTCGAGCGCCCCCGCCTCGGGGTTGCCGTTGCGCCGCCGCACGTCGCCCGTCGGCTCCGCCAGTCCGTTGGCCTCCCGGCCCGTGACGGACTGCTGGTGCGCGGGGTTGACGAGGGAAGCCTTGCGGCCCGCGCCGGGATCCAGGAAGGCGACCTGATCGTGCACGTGGCGGGCAACGCGATCGCCGACGCCGACGCGCTCGTGGAGGCGATCGCGGCCGCGGCGATCCCGTACGAGGTCGGGATCGTCCGCGGCACCGATGAGCGGACGGTGACCGTCGGCGAGCCGACCCGGACCGCCGGCGACGCCTGATCACGGGCGGAGCGCCACGACTTGCGGGTGACCCTTCGTCTGGCCACAATGGCGCCCAGCAGTCCGGCGGTCCGTGGCCTGAGCCAACCAGACTGATCGGACCGATGGGATCCATCCGGCGCCGTCATCCGAGCGCCCACGGCACGCGGAGGGGGCGAGATGGCGATGCGGTCCGGACATCGCGGCCACCGGCCGCGCATCAGCCTCGCTCTGGCCCTGTTGATGGGCGTCTCCGTCCTGACGTTCTTCACCGTGCTGGCGGGCTTCCGGGCCGCGCCGCATGACGCCTCCGACTTCGCCAACGTAGCCGCCTCTGACGGCTCCAAGGTTCTGACCGTGAAGCCCTCGCACGGGCTGGCCTCGGACCCGCTGACGGCGACCTACCACGTGAATGGCTGCGGCGCCGTCACCGAGTTCACGTTCGACGGGGTGTTGATGGGCAGGGTCAACAACAGCCTGCGCCTGTGCAGCGCCTCGTTGACCTTCGCGCCGCCGCCTTTTCATGACGCGCCGGGCACGTACCTGGTGACCGGCCGGGACTGCGATTTCAACGTCGACAAGGTTCTGGTGTGCGACCCCGGCAGCGACGCATCCGCCAGTTACACGATCGACGCCATCGTCTTTTCGGGGACCATCTCCGTTCAACCGGTGCACGGGCTCGCTGGCGACGCGTTCCAGGCGACGTACCAGCTCGGACCCTCGTGCAACGGCAACGCTGAGTTCCACTTCGACGGGTCGCCCGTGGTGGGCACCTCGTTCGATGGATCCTGCCTGGCCACGGCGACCATCAACGCGCCGGGAGGGACCTTGCCCGGTCCGCACGCCGTCTCGGCGACGCTGTGCCTCGGCAGCTGCAATTCCGCCACGACCGCCACGACGACCTACACCGTCGATCCGCCGCCGACCCCCACGCCGACCCCCACGCCGACCCCCACTCCAACGCCGACCCCCAGCGCTACGCCGACCCCCAGGCCCGGCCTGACGCCTACGCCCAGTCCCAGCGCGACACCCAAGCCCTCGGCGACACCCAGGCCCGCACCCACGGCAACCTCCACGTCGGTCGCGACGCCCGCGGCCACTCCCGGCGCCACCCCCGCTCCAACTCCGGCGCCGACCGCAGCACCCAGCGAAACGCCGCCGCCGATGCCACCGCCCGCGCCGACTGCAGCACCCAGCGAAACGCCGATCGACAGCCCAGCCCCCACGGAGAGCCCGGCCCCGCCGGCGACGCCAGCTCCCACGGATGCGCCAACCACGCCACCCGCGTCCGCCGTGGTCATCCTGGCCGCGACACCCGCGCCGACACCGTCGCCCTCGCCCACCCCATCGGATCGGTCCGTGCTGCCGATCTTCGTCGCGTCGATCACGACGCCGGACCAGGCGCAGTTCAACACGGACGTGGTGCTGACCAACCTCCTCCTGACGGTGATGGTCATCCTGTTGTTCGGCCTCACGTCCGCCGTGTTCAACAGCACGATCGACGACAACCGTGACGACATCGCCCGCTTCTTCGCCCGGTTGGGAGGGCGGCTCGGGCTGATTGCCGGACCGCTGGGCCGGCTGGACCGCGCCGTCAAGGGCACCGCGGACCGCGCGCGCCTCTCCACCGCGGCACGCGTCGCCACGGTGCTGGGGTTGAGCGGCCTCATTTACGGATTCCTCAGCCCGGACTTCGGGCTGAACGAGAAGAGCCTCTATCTCTTCATCGCCCTCGTCATCGGGCTGGGTTTCGCCACGTACCTCCAGGAGGGCGGCAGTACGTTCCTCGCGATCCGTCGATATAGGACACCGTCATCCGTCCGGCTCTTCGGGGCAGGGATCGTCGTCGCCATCGTGTGCGTGCTCGCGTCCCGGGTGGCCGGCCTCCAGCCAGGGTTCCTCTACGGATTCATGGCCTCCAGCGTGCTCCTCGCCCCGGCTGCGCTCGGCAAGCGGTCGTCCGCCAACCTCGTGCTCCTGCCCTCCATCGCCCTGCTGCTCGCGAGCGTGGGGGCGTGGCTGCTGATGGGCCCGCTGCACGCCGCCGTCCAGCGGGAGGCCTCCGGGATCAACATCCTGGCCGAGACGATCGCCGCATCCATCTTCGTCGGC
>JANPDJ010000323.1:0-1576 GCA_031431395.1 Chloroflexota bacterium
CGCCACTCCCGCCGCGCCCGGGTGAGCATGAACAGCGAATAGTCGATCGCCACGGCCAGGCCGATCAGGACGATGAGCTGGCTCGCGTACGCGCTCACGGGGTCGATTGCCTGGCTGTACAGCCCCAGGAGACCGAATGCCGCCAGGAGCGACGTGACCGCGAGCACAAGCGGCACGAACGCCGCGACCAGCGCACCGAACGCGATCAGCAGGATCGCGAACGTGATCGGGATCGTCAGACGCAGCGACCCGTCCAGGTCGCGATTGACGAGTTCGCTGATCTCCCGGTTGGCAAGGGCGTTGCTCAGCGCGTGGATCTCCAGCCCCGGATTCGCGACCCTCAACCCGGAGACGAGCGCCGGGATGGACTCCTGCTTCTTCTCGACCACGATGCCCTTGCCTTCGACACGCCCCACGATGCGGACGCTCGAGCGATCCGGCGAGACGAGTCCGGCCGCGGGCGGCACCTTGAGCGGATTTGCGACGGTGGAGAACGTGGGCTCACGAGCGCCGTTCACGAGGCTGGTGGAGGCTTGGAGCGCGCCGACGATGCTCTCGACGGCAGCGACATAGCCCAGATCGGTCACCTTCTGCGTGGAACTGGTCACGACCACAAAGACAGACTGACCGGGTGGCTGCTGCGCCACGTCAACGCCGCTCGCGTTGAACAGGTCGTAGGCGCGGATGGACTCGTACTTGGCCTTCACGTTCTGGCTCACGGCACCCTGCGTCCTCGTTCCCCCGGCGGCCAGGCTCAGGAAGAAGAGGCCCACCGTCGCAGCGAACCACAGGGCCAGCACGGGCCAGCGGTGGCGCGCGCTCCACGTGGCGACGCGAACCGTCCATGGCGGGCGGACAGCGGGTGGATGGGCGGTCACGGACGAACGGTCAAGGATGGGCGCTCCAGGAGGGCGGACGATGCCGGTGGTCAGTCTCCCATGACGGCGGTGGCGCGACCGCCCGGGGACCTCGCGCGCCTACCCCGGCGGGCCAGGCCGCGGCTCATCAATGGGATCGGCCGGCAGTTCAGCCAGCGCCACCAGCAGCCGCTCGATGAATGGTGCCTCGGCGCCGCGGATCTTCGCCCTCGCCCCATCCGGGCCGAACCAGTCCAGGCGATCGAATTCGGGGACCTCGATGAAGGCCCCGGATTTCGGCGGCCACTCCATCGCGAACGTGTTGCTCACCGCCGACGAAGCGTCCAGGTCTCCCTCCATCGCCCAGGCCGTGACGACCTTGCCGGAGCGCTTCGTGATCGTGCCCAGCACGATGGCCGCCACGTCCTGGCCCGGCGCGTCGTGGCCGGTCTCCTCGCGGAACTCGCGCCGCGCCACGGCGAACGCGTCATCGCCCTCGCCCGGCTCGAACTCGCCCTTCGGGATCCCCCAGGCGCCCTCATCCTTGCCCGCCCACCAGGGGCCGCCCGGATGACCCAGCAGCACCTCCACCACGCCGGCCGTACGCCGGAAGAGGAGGATCCCCGCGCTCGGCCGTGCCGGCAAGGTCGCCGTCGCCGCTATTCCGGCTGGTTGTCGATCTGGGCGCGCTGGAGACGGCCCGAGAAGTCCACGTAGAT
>JANPDJ010000324.1:0-2205 GCA_031431395.1 Chloroflexota bacterium
GCGCGGTGCGCGGTGCGCGGAACCCGGGCGCGCGGGCCCGGGGCGGCGGGAAACGCGAGTGGTGCGCGGGCCGACGAGGTGAACCGTAGCCCGCGGCAGCGTCGCTGAGCGCCATCGGCCGCCGCCAGCCGCGCGGCCACCCCGGCCGCCGCACCGCCAGCCGGCTAACCGCCGCCGCTGCTGCCCTTGTCGCCGGCCTGCGAGCCGTATCGCGCGCGGATCTTCGCCAGCGCGTTAGCGAAACCCTCCGCGTCCGGCGAGAAGAGCTGCTCCGCCAGTTGCCGGCCGAGGCGCGCCGACACCGGCTTGAACAGGTTTCCGGCGACGGAGGTCACGAGTTCGGCCATGTCGGACTCCCGTCGGACCTTGGAGCGATCCTGCAGGTAGCGCACGAATTCGCGCTCGAGCGTCCCCCGGACCTTGTCACCGTCCGTGCCCAGGGCGCGGACGGCCGCGTCGATGTCCTTCGGCAGGAGCGAGGTCGGAAGGTCGGCCCGCTCCCCCATCACGGCCCGACGGGCCCGACGGAACGCACGCTTCGGACCGCCCAGCGCGACGAATGCCGTGCCGGCGACGAGGCCCGCGGTCTTTCCGGGGGCTCGCCGGATCTTCGCGGGGATGTCGACGGCCGCGCGCGCCGACGCCTCGAGCCGCTGGACTTCCTCGAGCAGGGCCGCGCGACTGGCTAGGACTTCCGCCCGAGCGGCGTCTGTTGACGCATCCACTCGATGGTCTCCCTCGTGGTGTCGATGGTCTGGTTGGGGATCAGCCGGTTCTTGATCGCCTCGAAATCGATGCCGCTGCGGTAGACGAACACGCCCAGCACGGCGGGCCATACGCCGAGGCCGATCGCCACGCCCAGCGCAGCACCGGCCCGGGAATCCCAGTGAATCGCGGTGAATGCCCCGAGGACGACGCCCAGGAGCGCGCCACCGAACAGCCCGCCGATCCCGCCCCCGATCCCACCCATCCGCAGACCGGCCAGCAGGCCAAGGATCGCGAATGCACCGAGAGCCATGGCCACGGCGGTGACCAGCGGACGGACGCCGGGCTCGATCGCGCTGAGGACGTTGTCGCCCAGGCGGGTCCAGCCCTGGTTCGCGAGGTCGAGTCCAAGCACGACGCCCATGATCACCGCCACGACGAGGCCAAGGCCGAACGAAGCGGAAAGCTGGCGCGCACTTGCGCCGAGGGCAGCGAGAACCGCCGTGACCGAAACGGCGATCGCCAGTTCCAGGCCGTGAAGGACGCCCCAACCGAGTGACCCAAAGAGCCAGTCGCCGATGAAGAGCACGCTGCCGACCGGCACGAGGATGCCGACGAAGAACAGCATCCCGAACACGATCCCGGCCGCGACGGCGAACCGCTTGATCTCCGCGGCGATCCCGGCAAACTCGGCCCGTGCCAGCGCGACATGCGCGCCGATGAGCCGGACGGCGGCGCCTCGCGTGGCGCCGACCTGCTCGCGAAGGCCCGGCGTTGGACCGCTGGGTGTGGTGGAACCGCCGCGCGACAGATCGTCCAGGGCACCGCCTCCGGGCATTCGATGGTTCGTGGGACTGGCGTTGGATCATACCAGCGGCATCCGAGTGTCCCGGCGAACGCACCCAGCGAACGGACCCGGCGAACGGACCGGGCCGCGACAAACCGGCCGACGATCCGTGCGTCCGCCTCGTATCCTGCTGCGATGAACGAACCGGCGAACACGAGCGCCCTTGGCGGGACGGGCACCCGGCGGATCCTTCGGACGGCCGAGCTGCTCTCCATTGGCACGGAATTGACCGTGGGCGACACACGGGACACGAATGCCGGCGAGCTTGCGCACGACCTGAGCGGTCGGGGCGTCCAGATGGGCCGGCTGACCGCCGTCCCGGATCGGCTCGAGGTGGTCAGCGAAGCGTTCGGCCATGGCCTCGGTCGGTCGGATCTCGTCGTCTCCACCGGCGGGCTGGGCCCCACGCCGGACGACCTCACCCGCGAGGCGATCGCGGCGGTGATGGGCGAGACACCGTCGGTAGACCCGGCCCTGGAGGCCTGGCTGCGCGAGCTGTGGACACGGCGCGGGATGGCGTTCCCCACGATGAACCTGAAGCAGGCATGGCTGATCCCGTCCGGCACGGCCATCCCGAACCCCAACGGAACGGCGCCGGGCTGGTGGATCGACACCCCCGATGGGCGGGTGATCGTGGCGCTGCCCGGCCCGCC
>JANPDJ010000325.1:0-4723 GCA_031431395.1 Chloroflexota bacterium
ACGGACGGGTCGCGGGTGAACGCGATCATTCCCCCGCTGTCGCTCATCGGCCCGGTGCTGACGATCCGGAAGTTCTCCGTCTCACCGCTGACGGTGGACGACCTCGTCCGCTTCGGCACCGCCACGCCCGAGATGTTCGACTTCCTGAAGGCCTGCGTGGAGGCCCGGCTGAACGTCTTCGTATCGGGCGGCACGGGCTCCGGCAAGACCACCACGCTGAACGTCCTGTCGTCCTTCATTCCGTCCGATGAGCGCATCGTGACGATCGAGGACGCCGCCGAGCTGCAGCTGCGCCAGGAGCACGTGGTCACCCTGGAGGCGAGGCCGCCCAACATCGAGGGCAAGGGCGCGATCCCCATCCGCGAGCTGGTCCGCAATGCCCTGCGAATGCGCCCCGATCGCATCATCGTGGGCGAGGTCCGCGGCGGCGAAGCGCTGGACATGCTCCAGGCCATGAACACGGGCCACGACGGGTCCATGTCCACCGGCCACGCGAACAGCCCGCGCGACATGCTCGCCCGTCTCGAGACGATGGTCCTCATGGCCGGCGTGGACCTGCCCCTGCGCGCGATCCGCGAGCAGGTGGCCTCCGCGGTCGACCTGATCGTCCACCAGAACCGTCTCAAGGACGGTACCCGCAAGATCGTGAACGTCACCGAGGTCCAGGGCATGGAAGGCGACGTCATCACGCTCCAGGACGTCTACGTGTTCCAGCAGACGGGGATCCGGGACGGCATGATCCAGGGCCACCTGCGGCCCACCGGGATCCGACCCAAGTTCGCCGACAAGTTCGATGCGATGGGCGTCCATCTGCCGCCGGGCCTGTTCGGCTTCACGAACTGACCGGGCGGATCTGATCGCTCAATGAGCCCCACCCTGCTCATCGTTGCGGGCGTCGCCGCCCTGTCGATCCTCCTCATCTTCGTCGCCCTCTCCTCGGCCGGCACCGGCGCGGCGATCGGCGAGCGCATTGACCGCTACGGATCGCGACCGGGCAAGGCCAAGTCGGACGCCGCGAGCGTGAGCGACATCCTCGCAAGCCGTGCGTTCTCCACGCTCAACAGGGCCGTGGAGGAGCGAGACTTCGGGGCCAACCTCGCGCGAGATCTCGCTCGCGCCGACGTGCGGCTGCGGGTCAGTGAGTTCCTGATCCTGTGGGCGTTCTCCATCGTGGTCGTGCCCGTTCTCGTCGCGGTCCTGGGCCTGTTCCTTGTCGGATTCCGGAGCCCGATCGTGGTTGGCGTGGGCCTCCTCGTGGGAGCGTGGCTGCCACGCTTGTGGCTGTCCCGCCGCCGCTCATCGCGGCTCACAGCATTCTCCGAGGGGCTTCCGGACACCATCACGCTGATCTCCAATGCGCTGCGCGCTGGCTCCTCGTTCCTCCAGGCGGTGGAACTGGTGGTGCGGGAATCCCGCCCGCCCATTTCCACGGAGTTCGGGCGCGTCATCCGGGAGGTGAACCTGGGCCTGCCGTTCGATACGGCACTGGACAACATGGTCCGCCGTGTGCGCTCCAACGACCTGGAACTGCTGGCCACGGCCATCTCCATCCACCACGAGGTGGGCGGCAACCTCGCGGAGATCCTCGATTCGATCGCGTTCACCATTCGTGAGCGGGTTCGGATCAAAGGCGAGATCCTCACCCTCACAGCCCAGCAGCGCCTGTCCGGCTACGTCGTGGGCTTCTTGCCGATCGGCCTGGCCGGATTCCTCTTCGTAGCTGCCCCGCAGTTCATGCGCCCCATGTTCCTCAACCCGCCCGGGATCCTGGGCCTGCCCGCCGGCGTTGTCATCCTGATCATCGGCGGCGCGATGATGTTCGTGGGCTTCATGCTCATCCGCCGCATTGTCGACATCGACGTCTGAGCGATGACCACCCCTGAGCTCCTGGTCGCCGCCGGCGCCGCGCTGGCCATTCTCCTCATCGCGATCGGCGTCGCCGGGGCGATGGGCAGCTCGCGCGTGAGGGACCGGCTGACGCAGCTTGGCACGCCCGACGCCCGCAACCTTGAGGAACTTGAACTCCAGGCGCCGCTCCACGAGCGGACGTTGCGACCCCTTGCCGCGCGGTTCTCCGGGTTCGTCAGCCGCGTCACCAGCGCTTCGTTCGCCTCCCGCACAGGGCAGCGCCTCCTCCTCGCGGGCGAGCCAGGTGGGCTCTCCGTGCCGGACTGGCTGACGATCAAGCTGGTCATTGCGCTTGTGGCATCCGGCGTGCTGGGATTGATGTTCCTCATCCTTCGCGCGCCCTTCACCACCGCGGTGCTGCTGGCCCTGCTCAGCCTTGGCGTGGGCTACATCGCCCCCGAGTTCTGGCTTTCGAACCGGATCCGGGCCCGCCAGCAGGCCATCCTGAGGATGCTGCCGGACTCGCTGGACCTGCTCACGATCTCCGTCCGGGCCGGCCTGGGTTTCGACGGCGCGCTCTCCAAGGTGGTGGATCAGCTGGACGGCCCGCTGTCCGATGAGTTCCGCCGCGCACTCGCGGAGATGCGCCTCGGGAAGCCGCGGCGCGAGGCAATGCGGGACATCCTGCCGCGTACCAACGTGCGCCCGCTGGCCAACTTCGTGGGGGCGATCCTCCAGGCAGGACAGCTGGGCGTCCCGATGGGCAAAGTGCTCCAGGTCCAGTCGGAGCAGCTCCGCATCGAGCGCCGCCAGCGCGCCGAACAGCAGGCAGCCAAGGCGCCCATCAAGATGCTGTTCCCGCTCGTCGGGTGCATCTTCCCGTCCCTGTTCGCGGTCATCCTTGGCCCGGCCCTGATCCTGATCATGCAGAACCTGGCCGTCTGAGGCCTGTCGTGGAGGCCGCGACGGTGGCGCGGAACGAAACCCGCGGGACCACCCTCGCCGAAACCGTGGAAACGGCCGGTTCCATCTGGGCGCGGTTCATGGGCCTCATGGGCCGCAAGGCGCTTCCCGAGAGCCATGCGCTGTGGCTTCCCGGCGACAACGGGATCCACATGTTCTTCATGCGCTTCCCGATCGATGCGGTCTTCGTCGCGAAACCCGGGCCCGACGGTTCGCGCACGGTGATTGCCGCCAAGGCGGGACTCCGGCCGTGGACCGGGATGGTTCCCCTGGTCCGAGGTGCCGCCGGCGTGCTCGAGCTGCCCGCCGGCTCGATCGCTGCGAGCGGCACCATCGCCGGTGACGCGGTACGACTCGAGGGATGACCGGGCGTCCGCGGATCCAACTGCTGGTCCTGGCACTGCTCGCAGCGGTGGGAGCGGCCATCCTGGCGGTGATCGTCGCGTTCTATTGGAACGGCCCCGGCGACAGCCTCGCGTACTGGATTGCGGGCGACCGGCTCGCCCATGGCCTGCCGATCTACACGGCACCCGACATTGCGTTCGAGCCGTTCGCGTTCCACTACCCGCCGCCGGTCGCCCAGGTGCTGGCCGTGGTAACGATGGTCCTTCCGGCGTTTGCCTTTTCGATCGTGTATCGCGGCCTGATGCTGCTGGCCCTGTGGGATCTCGCCGGGCGCACGATGCTAAAAATGCTCGCGCTCATCGCGTTCATCCCGATGGCCGTCGCGGTGCGGATCGAGAACGTCGAGATCTTCATGGCGCTCGGGATCGTGCTCGGCCTTCGAAGATGGCCGTGGCTCTTCACCGTCGGCGCGCTGATCAAGGTCAGCCCCGGCCTGGGGCTCGTCTACCTGGCGATGCGCCGCCAGTGGCGCGACCTGGCCATCTCCGCCGCCCTGGGCGCGGGGATCGTGATCGTGAGCCTGGTCACCGTCCCGGACCTGTGGCGCGGGTTCATCGACGCGATCGCCGGCCGAGCGGACATGGTGGGCAATAGCCTGATCCCCGTTCCGTACTCCGTTCGGGCGCTGACCGGATTCGTCCTTGCGGTGGTTGGTGGCGCGATTGGGCGGCGGAATGGCGAGTTGCTCCTGGTGGTGGCGGTGACCATCGCCAATCCGGGCCTCTCGCTCCAGGGATTTGCCGTGCTCGCAGCCGCGATACCGATCTGGCTCACAGGCCCTGAAGGACTCCTTGGCCGCGCTGGGCACGCCGGCGACGGGCGGCCCGGCCAATTCCGGGCGAAGGGGAACGTAATCGCCACGTAAGCGTCTCAGGGCACAGTGGACGCCATGGATCTCCTGGGCGACGTGCGGACCGTGCTGGGCACCGTGGCGGGTCGCGCGCTGGACTTCGCGCTGCCGGGGCTGTGCGCCGGCTGTCGCCGGGAAGGGCGGCCGCTCTGTGCCGATTGCCTGCCGGCGCTCGACGTGCGGCTCCACGCCGTGCCGGGCGTCCCGCTGGGCCTGCCTGCGGATATCCCGCCGCCGCTGCTCCAGCTGGAGTGGTGTGCGCCATTCACCGGGGTGACGCGCCGCGCGTTGCACGCGCTCAAGTACGACGGTGAACGCCGCCTCGCGCCGCTGATGGGTGCCGCCATCGCACGGCGCTGGGCCCGTGCGGGAGCGGGCGGCGACACGCTGGTACCGGTGCCGGCATCCCCGGATCGCGTGCGTGATCGTGGGTATGACCAGGCCGCGCTGATCGCCTCCGACGCCGCGCGGCGCCTGCGCCTGCCAATACTCCCGGCGCTGGAGCGGACGCGAGCGACGATCGCGCAGTTTGACCTCGATCAAGCGGGTCGGGCGGCCAATCTGGGCGGCGCGTTCCGGGTGGCGCCCGGCATGGACACGCGCGATCGATGGATCGTGCTCGTGGATGACGTCATGACGACGGGAGCCACATTGGCG
>JANPDJ010000326.1:0-6106 GCA_031431395.1 Chloroflexota bacterium
GCGCCGGGCGCGTCGTCCGGCCAACGAGACTCCGCCTGATCGAGGTGTCGCGCGGATGACACGGCGTGCGCGATGGCCTGACGGGCAATGAACGCCGTCGACGTCCTCGCGCTGGTTCTGCTCATCGTCACCTTCATCGCGGGCCTGCGGTCCGGCCTGTTTCCGCAACTCGGCGGGCTACTGGGCGCCACGGCCGGCGGGATCGCCGCATTGCAGCTGTTGCCCCTGGCGCGACCGCTGATCGATGGAATGGAGCCCTCGCTCCGGGCGATCGTCGTGCTGACGGGCCTCGTGGCCCTGATCGCCTCGGGTGAAACCATCGGCGCGGCGGTGGGCCGCGAGATTCGCGTCCGCCTGGGGCAGGGCATCGTGGCCGGCCTCGATGCGGTGGGCGGCGGATTCCTGGGCCTGGGCCAGGGGATTCTGTTGGTCTGGCTGATCGGCGGCGTCCTCGCGGCCGGCCCTGTGCCCAACCTCGCATCCCAGGTCCAGCGGTCCGCCGCTGTCCGCGCGCTGGGCGAGATCCTGCCGTCCCCCATGGCGATCGCCGGCGAACTCGGGAGATGGCTGGATGCCTCCGGACTGCCGGAGGTCTTCGTTGGTCTCGAGCCCATCCCGGCTCCCCCGGTCAACCTGCCCACGGACCCGGCGGTTCGGGCGATCGCGGAACGCGCCATCCCGAGCACCGTTGAGGTGAACAGCATCGCCTGCGGGTACACGCTCGCCGGAAGCGGGTTCGCCATCGCACCGGGGTACGTGCTGACCAATGCCCACGTGATCGCGGGCGCCCGGTCCGTGACTGTTCTTCCGCAGTCCGGCAGCTACCGTGCCACGCCCGTCCTCTTCGACGCGGCCCTCGACATCGCACTCCTCCACGTAGAGAAGCTGGACGCGCCACCCCTGCGGCTGGCCGCTTCGAGCCCGCCGCGCGGGACGATCGGGGCAGCCCTGGGACACCCCGGCGGCGGCCCCCTGGCGGTGGTGCCTGGAGCTGTCGCGGACGACTACAACGCGACCGGCCGCGACCTGTACGGATTGCGGAGCGTCACGCGGGCGATCGTTGAGCTGCGCGCCACGATCCAGCGCGGCGACAGTGGCGGGCCGTTCGTCCTGGCGGACGGGACGGTGGGAGGCGTGATCTTCGCTCAGTCGCGGAGCGATCCTTCCGTGGGCTACGCCCTCGCACCGGCGGCGGTGCGCGAGGCCATCGGTCCGGCGCTCGGATCCACCCGGGCCGTGGACACCGGCGAATGCATCCGCTGAGGCGGGCAGGGGGCGGGCGGCTGGCGAGCCATCGGCAGCGCTCGGTGGGGCGTTGCCGTCACTCAGTCGTGGCACGAATGGTAGGTGCCGGTCCGTCACCAACTGCCGTACCGATGACCGCTGTTCGTGCACGGATCCGGCTCCCCGGAACGGTCGGCGGGTGGTTCTGGGTGCCGAACAGTCCCCGTGCGACTGGGTGACGGTGAATCGCCCGTTGCAGCAGCATTGCAGTCGCTGGGCGACTACGTGACGGGAATCGCGGGCGCGGTTGGGCCGGGTGGCGCGGTTGGGCCGGGTGGCGCCATGCCGGCACGTCCGCGGCCTGGGGCCCGCACGGTCGTCAATCGTGGCGTTCGGCGGCCGGGCGGCGCGGCCGGATAGACTTCCGCTGACCTCCGCCACTGCCCCGAGGACGCACCCGATGTCGAACCCCCCGTCCGTCCAGCACAGCGATCCTGCGAAGCGGCATTCCGCCGCACTCACGGACGGGCCGGACCGGGCCGCGGCTCGCGCGATGCTCAAGGCCGTCGGATTCACGGACGAGGATCTTGCAAAGCCCATCATCGGCGTGGCCACGACGTGGATCGAGACGATGCCCTGCAACCTCAACCAGCGGCGGCTGGCGGAGTTCGTGAAGGAGGGCATTCGCGCGGCCGGCGGGACGCCGATGGAATTCAACACGATCGCCGTGTCGGACGGCGTCACGATGGGCACGGAGGGCATGAAGGCCTCGCTCATCAGCCGGGAGGTCGTCGCGGACTCGATCGAGCTGGTGTCGCGCGGCCACCTGTTCGACGGCCTTGTCTGCCTCGTCGGCTGTGACAAGACCACTCCTGGCGCGATCATGGCCCTGGGCCGCCTGGACATCCCGAGCGTGGTCCTCTACAACAGCACGATCTATCCCGGCGTCTACAAGGGCCAGCGCAACGCCACGGTGGTAACCGTGTTCGAGGCCATCGGGGCGTACCGCGCGGGGAAGATCACGCTCGACGAGCTCCACGAGGTCGAGAATGCGGCGTGCCCGGGCGCCGGCGCGTGCGGCGGCCAGTTCACGGCGAACACGATGTCCACCATGTCCGAGTTCCTGGGGCTGTCGCCCGCCGGCCTGAACGCGATCCCGGCGGAGCATCCGGCGAAGGACGAGGCCGCGCGACGGAGCGGCGAGCTGGTGATGGACCTCGTCCGCGCGGATCGGCGGCCGTCACACTTCGTGACGCGGGCCTCCATCGAGAATGCCATCGCGTCGGTGGCGGCCACCGGCGGCAGCACCAACGGCGTCCTGCACCTCCTGGCAATCGCCCACGAATTCGGCATCCCGCTGGACATCGACGAGTTCGGCGCAGTCGCCGACCGCACGCCGCTCATCGCCGACATGCAGCCGGGCGGTCGCTACACGGCGGCCGACATGTACGAGGCGGGCGGTGTCGCGCTCGTGATGCGCGAACTCCTCAAGAAGAACCTGCTGCGCGGCGATCTGCCGACGGTGGACGGCCGGACCATTGCCCAGGTCGCGGCGGCTGCCCAGGAGACCCCGGGCCAGAAGGTGGTCGTGTCCATCGACCGGCCCATCAAGCCCGTCGGCGGCCTCACGATCCTGCACGGGTCCCTGGCCCCGGACGGCTGCGTCGTCAAGCTCGCCGGTCACGAGCGGCGCCACCACCGCGGTCCGGCCCGCGTCTTCGACTCGGAGGCCGCCTGTTACGCGGCGGTGCGCGCCCAGCAGATCCACGCGGGCGATGTCGTCGTGATCCGGTACGAGGGTCCCGTCGGCGGGCCGGGTATGCAGGAGATGCTCTCGGTGACCGGCGCGCTGGTGGGCGAAGGCCTGGGCGACTCCGTCGCGCTGCTCACGGACGGCCGATTCAGCGGCGGCACCCACGGGCTCATGATCGGGCACGTGGCGCCCGAAGCCGCGCTGGGCGGACCCATTGCAGTGGTCGCCGAAGGCGACTCGATCGTCATCGACGTCGAAAGCAAGCGCCTCGACCTCGACGTTCCGGCCGCCGAACTGGCACGCCGGTTTCGGACGTGGCAGCCGCGCGCACCCCGCTACCCCGGCGGCGTGATGGGCAAGTACGCCGCACTCGTCAGTTCGGCATCCAGGGGCGCGGTCACGACGGGCGCCGCCCTCACGGAGCAGCTCGCGGCTCGCGCGCGCACCGGGGCTGCCGCCGCCGCGGCCGAGGCGGAGGGTCGCCGGCCGGAGATGGAGACCTAGCGTGGGAGCGACCGAGGAGCGCGACCCGCTCCTCCGCTACGCCCATGCCCGCGCGGACAGCGCCGATCGCCAGGCCCAACTTGAGCGGGACCCGGTCGAACGGCGCGCGCGCGAGCAGGAACGCCGCCTCATCCGTCTGCTGATCGGGATGGTCCTGGCCATCGCTGCGGGCGGGTTCGTCATCAGCATCGTCGGCATCCTGCTCACGCACGGCCGCTGATCGCCGCCGCAATGGGAAAGGGATCGCGTTGAACGTCACCTCCGTCCCAACCACGCTCCCATCCAGCGGCATCGACGCGGCCGGCTGGGACCGCAGGCACGCCGAGCTCGTCGAGGTGCTCCAGGCGCTCATCCGGATTCCCAGCGTCAATCCACCCGGCGACGAGATCCGTGCCGCGCGGTACGTGGAGCAGGTTCTCGCCGACGCGGGCATCCCCTCGGAGGTCGTGGAGCCGTTCCCCGGCCGCGGGTCCATCGGCGCCCGTCTCCGCGGAGACGGCACCGGCGGCGCACCGCTCCTCCTCCTGTCCCACCTAGACGTGGTTCCGGCGCCGCCTGACCTGTGGACCCACGATCCGTTCGGTGGCGACGTGGCGGACGGCTACGTGTGGGGACGCGGTGCCGTGGACATGAAGGGCATGGTCTCCATGGAGATCGCCGTGATGCGGATGCTGGCCGCGGAGGGCCGGGCCGCAGGTCGCGACCCGGCGACCGACCCCATCCCCGGCCTCACCCGGGACGTGCTGTTTGCCTCCACCGCCGACGAAGAGGCCGGCGGCGTGGAAGGGGCGGGCTGGGTCGCCGAGCACCGCCCGGACTGGATCCGGGCCGCGGGTGCCGTCAACGAGGCCGGCGGCGTCTCCATCGAGCTGGCCGGGAAGCGCTTCTATCCCATCCAGGTGGCAGAGAAGGGGTTCATCCGGTACCGGATCCGCGTAAAGGGCACATGGGGCCACGGCTCCATGCCCCGCGAGGACAACGCCGCGGTGCGGGCGGCGGAGATCATGGTCCGCCTCGCCCCGTTTGAGCCCGCGCGCCTCACGCCGGTCATGAAGCGCCTGTTCGACATCGCGGCCGACGAGTTGCCGGCCGAAGCCGCCAGGCTTGCACGCGCGGTCGCGGGCGACGACGAAGAGCGCCGCCGGGCCGCGCTGGAAGCGCTCTGTGACGTACCGCTCCAGCGTGCGGTCCGGGCGCTGCTGCGCGACACGATGTCACCGAACATGATCCACAGCGGGATCAAGTTCAACGTGATCCCCGGGACGGGCGAGGTGGAGATCGACGTCCGGAACCTGCCCGGAACGCCGGAGCCGGAGATGCGCGAACGCATTCGCGAGCGGCTCGGCGAAGCGCTCTGGGCAAACGTCGAACTGGAGCCGCTGCACGTTGGACCGCCCGTCGAGGCGCCCATCGACACGGCCCTGTACCGGCTGCTCGTGGACACGCTGAAGGCCCACGACCCCGAGGGAATCCCCGTCCCCACGATGGCCCCGTTCGCCACGGACGCCAAGCACACCCAGAAGGTGGGTACGCCAACGTACGGGTTCTCGCCGCTGCGCCTGCACCCGGACGACCGGTTCCTCGAGCTGTTCCACGGCGTTGACGAGCGGGTCAGTCTCGATGGGCTGCGGTTCGGGCTGCCGGTCCTCTATGACGTGGTCAGGACCTTTTGCGGCGTGCCTGCCTGATCCCCGGCTGCTGGGCGCCGCGACCGGCGACGCGGCGGCGCGATGCGGGGCTGCCTAGAGCGACGGAAGCGATCAGGGCCGGGAGGTCTTGATCAGCCGCCCGCGGCGCGAGATTGCGCGCGTCGCCAAAGCCGCCACGCCCATCGCAATCAGTGCCCGCTCTGCCGGTGGCAGGGGCCGGACCACGGCCAGGAACTGGTCCGCACGCCCGCGGTCCACGACTGCCAGCAGCGCCTGGCCCTGCTGCGTGAGCCACAGTGTTCGCTGGCGGCGGTCCTCCGATTCGGGCCTGCGCTCGAGCAGGTTCCGCCGCGCCAGTCCATCGACCAGACGGCTGGTCGCCGAGGGCGAGCGGTTGAGTGCGTCCGCGAGATCCGCGATCGTCGTGGTGCCGGCATCTGCAAGGACGTACAGCGCCGCCAGTTGGGTGAACCCGAGGCGCAGGTCGCCCAGTTGCGCCGCGAACCCGATCACCAGCTCCCGCCAGAGGGCTCGCCCCATGGCCACCCGGTCCGAGAGCTCGCGCGGATTCTGCAGCCGGTCACCGGCGGCGGCCACGGAGGCCGAGAGTCCGTCGGAGGGGTGCGGATCGATGTCGCGGGCCATGGATGGAGGGTACGACGACCCGGACAATGCGTGCAACATTGCACGCGCCTCTGAACGAGCGCTGCGACGGCGACGCTAGGCTCCCGGCCAATGACACGCCTCGCGTTCGTCTTCCCCGGTCAGGGGTCGCAGTCTGTGGGCATGGGCGTCGCGCTGGCGGCTGCATGGCCGCAGTCCGCGGCCGTCCTTGCCGAGGCCGACGACGTCCTGCGCGAACCCCTGTCCCGCCTGATCGCGGACGGCCCGGCCGAGGACCTCGACAGAACAGAGAACGCGCAACCTGCCCTGCTTGCGACGTCGATCGCGTTCCTGCGTGCGCTGGAGGCGCGCG
>JANPDJ010000327.1:0-4795 GCA_031431395.1 Chloroflexota bacterium
CAGGCCCTCCAACGAGGCCCACGTTGATAAGAGCGCGCCGCGGCCGATGGGGCCAGTGCCGAACGGGCCGATCAGAGGACCGTTTTCGGGCGCCAATCTCAGCAGACCGTCTTCAGGCGCCCTCGGTCGTCGGTTCGGCCAGGCGTCGCTCGCGAGCTGCCAGGGCGGCCCGGACCGACTGGGCAACCGTGAGGGACACGGCAGCGGTCAGGCCGGCGCAGAACACCGCCGTGTAGATCGCGATGGGCCACGAACCACGGCTGACCGCGCTGGTGCATGTCAGGGCGTTGACCACGGCAAGCGCGGCCTCCAGCAGCACGATCCGGTCGATCCCCAGCTGGTAGCGCAGCCGAAGCCACTCGTCGTCCCGGCGCCGCACGCCGAACTTGGGGGTGCGCTCGAACGTAGCCGGGCGCCCGCCGAGTGCCTGCCACGCGGCCCGCGAGGTATGCACCATCATCCCGGCGCCGAGTGCGCTGAGCATCAGGACGGTCGGGATCTCGGCGACCCAGCGACGGCCGAGTTGGCGCTGCGCGATCGTGAACAGCATGGTGGGGGCCAGGGTGGTGAGGTTGAACACGGCGATCACGCCGAACAGCGACAGCACCTCCGGGTAGCGCGCCCCGACCCCCAGCAGCAGGGGATAGAGGAGCGAGAGCGCGAGCAGGAGGAGGTGGATCGCGTAGCCGCTGAGGTGGAGCGTGGCCTCGAACTTCCGGGCCAGGGGCACGTTCGCCTGCCAGATGGCCGGCAGGTGCTTGAACGCGCACTCGAAGCTGCCGCGCGCCCAGCGATGCTGCTGCCGTCGGTAGGCGTTGAAGCTCACGGGCAACTCGGCGGGGACGGCGACGCGCCGTACGAACGCAGCGCGCCAACCCCGCAGCATGGCCCGGTACGAGATGTCGAGGTCCTCGGTCAACGTGTCCTGGCTCCAGCCTCCGGCGTCCACGAGCGCGTCGCGCCGCCAGATGCCGGCCGTGCCGTTGAAGTTGAACCAGTAGCCGCCGGCCCAGCGGCCTGCCTGCTCAACGGCGAAGTGCCCGTCGATCGAGAGTGCCTGGAGCCTCGTGAGCAGCGAGAAGTCGCGGTTCGCGTGCGTCCAGCGGGCCTGGACGAACGCCAGGCCGTCGTCCGCGACCATGACCGGCACCGTGTCGCGCAGGAACGATGGCTGCGGAATGAAATCGGCATCGAAGATCGCGAGGAGTTCGCCCCGTGCCTGAGCGAGTCCGTTTGCGAGGGCGCCGGCTTTGAAGCCGTCCCGACGCGTCCGCCGGATGTGGTGGATGTCGATGCCCCGTGCGCGCCAGCGACCGGTGCACTCCTCCACGATCTGGGACGTCTCGTCGGTGGAGTCGTCCAGCACCTGGATCTCCAGCCTGCCGGCCGGGTAGTCGAACGCGGCGACCGCGTCGATCAGGCGCTCCGCCACGTACAGCTCGTTGTAGATGGGGAGCTGAACGGTCACCACGGGCCACTCCTGCGGGATGCGGGCCGCGGGTTCGCGCGACGTGCTGCGGAGGGCCAGCCACGTCACGTAGACGAAGTTCAGCCCGAAGACGAAGAGGGCGGTCAGGATCGTGAGGTATCCGATCACGACCGGCACGAACAGGAGGTCAGGCACCGATCGCCACCTCCCGCTCGAGCTGCCTGACTCCGGCCGCCACCCGCGCCCGTCGGTACGCCACGGCCCAGAGGCCGAGGACCAGCCACGCCCAGATGCGACCTGCCGGGTACGTCCACGTGTAGTAGTCGAAGAAGCCCACGACGGTGACGGCAGCGAGGGCGGCCGAAGCCGCCGCAAGGTCGGTCGTCCAGCGCTCGCGAAGCCGGACCATTGCCAGCCACGGCGTCACGAGGATCGCGAGGTACAGCAGGCCGCCCAGGATGCCCGTCTCGGCGGCAACGTCGAGCAGGACCACGTGGGCCGGCTGGTAGGTGTAGGCGAACGTCGGGTTGGCTGCCTGCATCGCGCTGGGCAACCCGCCCAGTCCAACGCCCAGCAGCGGGTGGTCGATGAACAGCTGGTTGGCTTCGGCGGCAAGCGCCTCCCGCTCCGTGACGGAGCGCGACTCCGTGGCGATGATCCCCGACGCGTCCGTCCTGGCGCCTACGAAGGGCGCGTCTGCCAGCACGAACGGGGCGCAAGCAAGGCCGGCGACCACGAGCGCCGCGATCCACCGGCGTGCCCCCGCCCGGTCGCCCCTCGTCAAGAGCATCGCGACCAGCACGGCCAGCCCCACCGCGAGTCCGAGCGCGGCGGCCCGCGAGAAGGTCAGGAACAGCGTCGCCGCCCCGACCGCGAAGACCGCCGCCGGGAAACCCAGCCGGTCGGCCGAACGCCGGGCGATCGGGAGAAGCAGCAGCGCGAATACGAGGACGCCCCCAAGGATGTTCGGATGGTCCGCGAGCCCATAGGCGCGGAGCAGGCGCCCCCCGTCGGCAGCCGTGACGACGCTCACCCCGAGGCTCGGCGAAAGTGTGTGCTCCCCGAGCCAATCAAGACCCAGCGAGTGCTGCCCCGCCGCCTGGCCAATCGCGACGACGGCCTGGATCACCACCATGATCCCGATCGGAACGGCAAGATCGGCCACGTCCAGTTCGTTGACGACGTACAGGGCGAGCGCCGCGAACAGCGCGAGGTGCAGCACGTTCCAGGCGGCGAGGGCCGGATCCACGGCAAACGGGATGCCCGCGGCAGCAACCGCGAGGAGGCCGCCGACGGGCACTGCCAGGAACCGCGGCCCCGTGCTGACGGCCCGCCGTTCGTGCGCGAGGCTGAGGAGCCAGAGGGCGAGCGTCGCCAGGAGCGCGATGTCGCTCCAGAAGATGAGGAAGTTCGTGTAGTCGCCGTAGACCGGTGGGCTGGGACGCGCGGCAAGCTCAAACCGCGCGCGGAACGGGCTGAGGATCACCAGCGCGGCAAACGCCACTCGCGAGAGCGGTCGAGCGGCGTCGGCAAGGGCCGTTCGATCGGACGCCGTCAGCATGGCGGCCGACCAGGCGCCCGCCTTGGGGCCCGCCCGCGGGCCCGCGTTCCGGGCCGAAGCCTCGCGTAGAAATGGACCCCCGCCTCGCGATCTACCGAGGCTCCGGCAGCGGCCGGCACGGCCAACCGCGCAACGAGTCCCAGAATCGCCGCGTCGAAGACGGCTGCATCGAATCGGCGCGCGGCTGCCGCGAGCACCGACGGGTCCAGGGGTTGGGCCCCAGCGCGCACCATCGCGACGGCGATCGCAGTGGGGGTCTGCTCTGCGAACAGGAAGCCCGTCTCGCCGTCGCGGATGATCTCCAGTGCGCCTCCAGCGGCGAACGCGATGGGCGGCCGGCCGGCGGCCTGCACCTCCGCCGTGGTCATCCCGAAGTCCTCGCGCCCGGGCACGATCAGTCCTTCGCACTGTGCCATTGCCGCGCGGACCGCTTCGTCCGGCAGGCGGCCAAGGAATCGCACGGATGGCCCCGCGAGGCGGCGCAGGCGCGGGAGCTCCGGGCCTTCGCCGATGACGTCGAGCGGGGCGCCGAGCGCGTTCGCGGCGGCGATCGCGAGGTCGATCCGCTTGTGCCGCTTCAGGCGGGCCACAACAAGGAAGCGGCCGGATCGCTCGGTCGTCGGCATAAAGGCGGACGTGTCGATCGGCGGATGGATGACCGCGGCCTCCCGGCCGTAGACGCGCCGGATCTCAGCCGCCGTGTGAGCGGAGTTGGCCACGTACAGGTCGGCGCGGCGGGCCGCCTCGCGATCGAGTCGGCGCAGGAATGCGAGCCCAGGAGCAGCCAGTCGGGCCCGCGCGCCGCCCGGCGTGAAATATTCCTCCGGATGCCACAGGAAGCGCGGTGGCGTATGGCAGTACACGACGTGCACCGCGCCCGTCGGGCGGCGCACGTGATGGGAGAACGCCGACGTACTGGAGATGACGAGCGCCGGCGTCCCGACCGGCATGCGCCGGAACGCCCGCGGCAGGAGCGGCGCAAGGGCTCGCAGCGAGATGCCGATGCGCAGCAGCCGTCCGATCGGCGAAGCGTGCACGCCGCGACTCGCAAGCGTCGGAGGCAGTGTCTCTCGATCGACAACGGCCGCGTGAATGGTCGCCGCCGGCAGGAGCGCCGCGAGGTGGTCGACAAGTCGCTCCGCGCCGCCTCGCTGCGTGAAGTAGTCGTGGACGATCGCGATGCGAGGCATGGGCTCGGGCTGCTCCCGCAGATCGGCGCTCACGCGGGCACCTCTGGTCCGATCACGAGCCAGGGGAACGGCGTCTCGACCCGGCCGGAGAGACGCCGCAGGAAGCGGCCCGCGGAGGGGTGCGGATCCAGCAGCACCCTGGGGCCGAACGGCAGGAACTCATCCCACGTGTGGTGGTGGTACGCCTCCCCCATCTCGGGCACGCCGATGGACGCGTAGTACGTCCGCGAGCGCTCGCGAGCGGCGGCGACATCGGCCGGCCGGTAGATGGGGCTGTCGAGAACGTGAATCTCACCGTCGGCCGTGAGCCAGCCCCGGAGTCGCGCCAGCAGGGCGGCCAGGTCGGCGACGTACTGGATGACGCTGGCCAGGATCACCACATCCGCCGGCCCGGCCGGTGGGGCCGACAGGGACTCGAGGTCGCCGGCCGTGAACGAGAGGTTCGGGAGGTCGCCGAACACCCGTCGGGCCTGCGCGAGTTCGACGTCGTTGGTGTCCAGCCCAATCACGGTCAAGCCCGGAAGACCTGCCACGGCTGCGGTCAGCCAGCCGTTGCCGCAGCCGGCGTCGATGACCGCCAGCGGGCCCTGGAGTTCGCGGACGTAGGCCAGCAGC
>JANPDJ010000328.1:0-4899 GCA_031431395.1 Chloroflexota bacterium
ATCCCCCCGAGGATGGTCGCGCTCAGGTCGGCGCCGGAGCCCCGCGGTGGACCCTGCTGGTCGAACTCGGTGAAATCCTGGCTGGCGATGAGGTAGGCGTCATTCGCGAGTGACTGGGCTCGCTGCGCCGCCTGGAGTCCCGCGTCGGGGTCGCTTAACTGGATCGCGGTCGCCTGGTCGAGGAGTCGTTGCGCCTCGACGATCCGGGTCCGCGCCTCGCGCCCAACGCCTCCGCGGCGGGTTTCGACGAAATCGCCTGCCCGCGCCACGGCCATTGCAGCGGATCGCATCGCGCCGTCGAGGACCGCCAGCCGCCGGGCGACACGGGCCGCTTCTTCGCGCAACGCCGCGATCACGGAGTCGGCGGCCGCGTTGGCCTGCACGGCGTTCTTGTATGCCTCGAGCGTATCGGGCGGGTTTGCTACGGCCGACGCTCGTGCGGCGGCGAGCAGTCGCTCCGCCTGGGCCACCGCCGGCTCGTGGGCGCCGCCGTCGCCACCCTCCAGTGCCCGTCGAGCCGCCGCGACATCGGTCGCTGCTGCCGCCAGTTCGTCGGGCAGGCGCACGCGAGTGTCATCGAGCGTCGTGGCGAGCCGGTCCACGGCGTCCAGTAGCGAGGCGGCCTCGCCGATGGCTCCATGGGCATCACGAATGGCCCCACCGACTGCCCGCCGACCCTCGCTCGCGAGAGCGGTTCGGCCTCGGGCCAGGGCGTCGCGGGCGAACGCGATGCGCTTGTCGGCCTCTGCCGCATGGCCCTTCACGGACTGCCACGAGGCGGCCGCGTACGCCGTGAGGCGCTCCAGCGTTGCGCGGGCAACCTCGGTTCGACCCGCCAGCGCGTCGACTTGTGCTGCCAACTGGTCGAGGACCTCGGGCGCCCGCCGCCGCTCGTCGCGCAGTTGGACGAGCCGGTCCTCCTGGGCCTTCAGCAGGCCGGTCGCCGCGCCGGTGTGCCGCAGGATCTCCTCCAGCATTCCGCGACGCGTGGGCCGGGCCTCCGGGATCTCGTCATCGAGTTGCTGGCGAATGGCAAAGGCGCCTTTCATCTCTGTCGCGGCCTGGTCGACGGCCGTTCGGAACGGCGCAACGTCCGGCTCGTCGAACTCGGCCTCCACGAAGCCCAGTTCCTGCTGGGCGTCCCGGACGCCCTCGTCGGTGGCAATGAGATCGTGGTTGACTCGTCTCGCGAGGCTGCCGGTTTCCCGGTCCCACTCCTCGCCCGTTCGAGCATCGCTCCGGCGGCGAATCAAGACGACGGCCACCAGGTACACCCCGGCAACCACGCCGATCGCGGCCAGCAGGCCTGTGACGACGCTGCCGCCGGTGTCCGACGAAGGCGCGGGAGCAGGCCGCTCGCTTGCGGCCGCGGTGCGTGCCGGGGTGCCGGCGGCCGTGGCGGCACTCGTCGGACCTGCGGTCGACGGACCGGGGCTTGTGCCGCCGGCGGCGAGACCCAGGCGCTCGGCTGCCGCGGTGACCGCACCGCCGAAATCGCCCGCGGCCAGCCGTGGCTCGACTTCGTTCCCGACGATCGCATCGATCTCTGCGGTGCTGATCTGCGGGAGGCCGTCGCTCACCCAGATGCTGTCCGTCCGATCGTCGATGGCCACGAGCAGGAGGGCGTCGTTCGCACCCAGGGAGTTCACGGCGGCGACCTGGTCCGCGAAGCCGGTCACGCTGGTTGAGCCGGTCGTGCGGACGAACAGCACCCACAACTGCACGCCGTGGTCGCGCTGAAGCTTCGCGAGCGCGCTCGTGATGGCGCCCTCGGATCCCCGCAGGACACCCGGCTCGTCGGTGAGCTGGCTTCCGAGGCGCGGCACGTCGACGGCGGCGGCAGGCGCCACGACACCAAGGACCAGTGCAAAGGCAAGGACAACGCGCGCGACGGCCGGGCCGGCCGAATGCAACGTGAACCGGGTTGGCATGCCCGTTGAGCCTACCAAGGGTCGTCATGTCGTGCCTTCTGCCGAACGGACCGATCCGGGGCGGGCCGACCTGCGTCTACCAGTGATCCCCAGCCTCAGGCTCGCCTGACGCTCCGAACACGGCCCGCCTGCATGCCGCGAACGCCTCGACGAGCTCCGGCAACTGGTAGTGCGCGTTGAGCCCGCTCGGGTTCGGGAGAACCCAGAGCCGCGTCGGCCCCAGGGTCTGCGGCTGTTCGCCCAGCATCGCGTGGGGCGCATTGAAGGCGACCCGGTAGGCCGACACGCCGAGGACGGCCAGCCACCGCGGCCGAATCGCCTCCACGAGGTCATGGAGCCGGTCACGGCCGTGCCGCAGCTCCTCCTCCGACAACGATGCCGCCGTTGCCGTGGTCCGCGGCACAAGGTTGGTCACACCGATCCCCATGGCCAGCAGGACGTGCTGCTCGGACGGGTGGAGTTGGCGCTCCGTGAAGCCCGCGCGGTGGAGCGCGGGCCAGAACCGGTTGCCGGGCCGGGCGAAGTGCCAGCCGGTCGCGGCCGAGTACAGGCCGGGATTGATCCCGCAGAACAGGACGCGGAGTCCGGGCGTAACGAGGTCGTCGAGCGTACGATCCCGCGCTGCTTCCAGGTTCGCGCGGGACGGGTTCGTGACGCGAGCGCTGGTTAGCACGGTCTCGGCCTGACCCGGATCGGACAGGGCGGCGGGCAGGGGAGGGGAGGACCGGGCTGGGCTCGCCATGGCCGGATGATGCCATCCCCCCTGCGGCCGGCCGTCAACCCCGCGTGGCGTCCGGCCGCCTCCCGGATTCGCAGCGAACCGGCAGAATTCCGGCATGACCGCCATCGACTTCGACGCATTCGACGTGCTCACGTTTGACTGTTACGGCACGTTGATCGACTGGGAGACGGGCATCCTCGCCGGGCTGCACCGCGTCCTGGACCCGGGCGGTGTTCGTGCACCGGACGACGATCTGCTCCAGCGATTCGCTCGCCATGAGGCCGCCCTGGAGGCGGGCCCGTATCTCCGGTATCGGGAGGTGCTTGCACGAGCGCTGCGGGGCGTCGCGGCAGAGTACGGCGTCCAGGCCACCGACGACGAGGCCGCTGCCTTCGGCGGTTCGGTCGGGGAGTGGCTCGCGTTCCCCGATTCGGCCGATTCGCTGACCCGGCTCGCCCGCCGCTACCGGCTCGGCGTGATCACGAACTGTGACGACGATCTGTTCGCGGCCTCCAACGAACGACTCAGGGTGACATTCGACTGGATCGTCACGGCGCAACAGGTGCGGCGGTACAAGCCCCACGTGCGCGGATTCGAGCGGGCGTTCGACCTGATCGGCCTGCCGCCGAAGCGGATCCTGCACGTGGCGCAGAGCCTGTTCCACGACCATGTGCCCGCAAAGACGCTCGGACTCACGACGGTCTGGGTGGACCGCCGGCAGGGCCGGGCGGGAACTGGTGCCACGCCGGCGGCCTCGGCTCAGCCCGATCTCACCGTCCCCGACATGGCGACACTTGCGGAATTGGCCGGCGAGCGGTAATCGCCCCTTCGATGTTGGTGCGCGTTGGGGGTGGCGCGACGGCCGATCGGTCGTCCGGATGCCGTCCCGGTCGTTCTGCGGGCAGTAGAGTTCAACGCATGGTGCCGCCAGGGGATACGTCGCGGAACGCCCGGAACGTTCAGATCGCGCAACTTCGCAGCGCAGGGCCCGCCGCCCGTCTGGCAATGGCGGCTGACATGAGCGACGCCGTCGGTGAACTGGCCGCCGCCGGAATCCGCAGTCGACATCCCGAGTACGACGACGCGCAGATCACCGAGGTCCTGGTGCAACGGGCGCGCGACCGTGCCTCGGTGCCGCGCGCGTTGCGTGCGTTGCCCGCTTCGCCGAAGTGACATTCGCCCGCCTGGTCGAATACGCGATCGGCCTGCTCGAGGGGGCGGGGATCGGGTACATGGTGACCGGTTCGGTTGCGAGTTCGTACTACGGCGAGCCGAGGGCCACGCGCGACCTGGACATTGTCATCGACCCGGACGTGGACTCGCTCGATGCGCTCGTCGACCGCCTGCTCGCCGACGGGTTCTACGTGGACAGGGACGCAGCGCATGACGCGTTGGAACGCCGCACCCTCTTCAATGCGATTGGCGCCGACGCCTTCAAGATCGACTTCATGATCCGGAAGAACCGTCCATTCTCGGTCAAGGAGTTCGAGCGGCGACAGGCAGCAGACTTGCTGGGCACTGCAGGCTTCGTCCCTTCCGTTGAGGATCTGATCGTGGCGAAGCTGGAATGGGCATCAGCCGGCGGATCCGAACTCCAGTTGCGGGACGTTGCGGGCGTGCTCGCGGTCAGCGGAGACGAGATCGATCGCGCCTACCTGGAAGCATGGATCAGGACGCTCGATCTCGAACGGCTCTGGCACGAGGTGGCTGGTCGATAGCGGTGGGTGCAGGGAGGACCGTCAGACCTGGGCGAACGAAGTCTGCGTCCAGAACGATGGCGGTATCAATGGCCTCGCGCTCGATGACCACGAAGCTGACCTGGTCCACGAACGTCAGGATCCGGTCCAACTGAAGACAGCAACCTCCCGCTGCGGCCGATGCGTGGCGTGCCCGGCAAAGCCGCCTGTCACATCTCGTAACCCGCGTCGCGTTGCTTTGCTCGGTCGCACTACTGCCGATTGCGGGCCAAGGCATGTCTAGATGCCGAGCATGATGGAGATGGTCCAATCTGCGCGGCGCTCGGCGGGAACCGGGCGTTTCAGAGTGAGCCGCGGGGAGCAGCCCATCGAGTCGCCTGGCCCGTCACGCTGGCGATGATGTCGTAGTCGCCGTCGTAGTGGACCACCATCAGATCGCAGCGCGCGGCGACCGCGGCGATCAGGAGATCCGGGGTCTTGACTTGACGATGGTGGAGCGGGCCGCGGGCAGCCAGCTCCCGGAAGATCCGGCGCGCCTCGTCCCAGTCGC
>JANPDJ010000329.1:0-2297 GCA_031431395.1 Chloroflexota bacterium
CGGGCATGTTCCTGCCGCTGCTGACCGCATCCAAGGTGAACAACGGCGCGGCGATGCTGGGGATGGTCGTCAAGGTCTATACGAATACGAACAACCTCTACACGTACAAGGTGACCCAGGTTGTCCGTCACGTGGACGTCAGCCGCCTGCCGAACCAGGACTTCACGTCCGAGCGGCTCTGGCTGCAGACCTCGGAAGGCCCGCGCGGATCGCGCACCAAGCTGTTCCTGATCGCGACGCGGGTCTCCATCACGGTCGCCGCGGTCACCGCCGCTCATCCCACACCGCATCCGGTGGTCTGCCACTGAGGGTTCGCCGGCGCGGGCGGGCGGGGGCCGGGCGGGCGCGCGGCCCCGTCGTTAGCCCTGGTTCTTGGACGCGTGGACCTTCGGCGCGTGAACCCCGGGCGCATGCACCTTGGGGACATGCTGTTTGACGACGTGGGGCTTCGCGGCGTGAACCTTGGGCGCGTGGACGCGCACCGTGGTCGCGGCCAGCGAGCCGTGGGCGTTCCACAGCCCGCGGACGTCGATCCGTGAGCCGGCCACCACCGCTGCCAACGTGGTGGCGGTTGGGCCGGCCGACTTCGGGCCGACCAGCACATAGGACGTGCTGCCGCCGACCTGGACCGTCACGTTGCCGTGCTGTCCGTGCTTGCCGCGCCCGATGGTGATCGTGGATCCGGAGATCGAGAGGACCGTGCCGCCGGCGTGCGCCGGCCCCAGGTGAACCCGCTCCGCCGCGAGGGTCGTCCCGGTCAGCGTGCCCTGGGCAGATGCCTCCAGGCCAACGGCCACCGCGGCAGAGGTCGCGTTCGTCTTGTCCAGCTGGAACACCGTCGCGCCCGTGAATGTGACGGTTCGCGTGCTGCCGTCCTTGATGCGCACCGTGAAGCTGCCCGCGCCCAGGCCCGTGACGACCCCGCGCACCTTGTCCAGCACGATGCGGAGTTCTGTGATCGTGTAGGTGCCCTCCGCATTGCGGATCTCTCGGACGTCCACCCGGATGCCAATGGTGATCGCGCCCACGGTGGCGGCCGCACCCGCGCGCGTGATCGCGAGGCCGGCGGTCTCCACGGAGCGGCTCCAGCCGTCCTTCGCCGTGAGTGTTACGACGCTGCCGGCGATCCCGGTGACGGTGGCATGGCGCGTGATCGCATGCGCCGGCTTGGGAGCGCCGGCGGGGTGCGGGGCATGGAGAGCCGTGGCCCGGCCCATCGCCGCCGGAGCGGTCATGGCGGCCAGGATGACCACGGCGCCCAGCAGGGCGACGATGCCGCGCCGGTTGCGGATGATCAGCGTTCGAGCCATTTCGGCCTCCCTTGCGTTCCGAGTCACCCTAGCACGAAGCTCTCGGAGCGTCGATCTGGGAAGGGTGTCGGGCGGAGGACCGCCTGTCGCACCATCCTGCAGCTCCGCGCGGTTGCCGCGGTGCGGACGGACACCGAAGACCCCACCGAATGGGCTAGACAAGCAGGGACGATTGGCCATACTGATGGGGCGCACTCGTGCATATCGTGTGCACAACGACCCGAAGTTCGGGTAAGCTCACGCATGCAATCGTCAGCCCTACGTCTCGTCACGTGCCAGGTTGGGCGTGACCCAAAAGCCCAGGAGGTCCACGCATGAGGAAATCAACGGTCGCGCGGCGCTTGTTCGGCCTGCTTGCGGCCGCAGGCCTCGTGCTTTCGGTTGCGCCTGCGGTGTTCGCAGACGCGGGGAACCCGAGCACAGTCACGGCTCCTGTGGTCGGCGCCACACGCACCGTTTCTGGCAAGTGGGATTGGGTCAACTGCCACAACTTCGGAGTGTCGGGCGACGTCGGCTGGGCCATCGTCTGGGACGACCCCACCTTCTCGGGGAACCCGATCACGGTCGGCGGCCAGACTTGGTACGTCGGCGACGACTACCCGTATGACGGCACCGGCGGAACGGCGTTCGACGGCAAGCAGGGCAACCACGTGTTCTCCCCGCCGACGAACGACTGCCAGAGCAGCACCTCCGGGACGCCCTGGAGCGAAACCAAGGGGGACCTCTACTCCGGGTTCTACGGCGGAACGGACAACGCCGGCAACGTCGTCGGCGGCCTGAGCCACACGTACGACACTGCCGATGACGCCAAGAACGCCACGATCTGCGTGGTCATCTACGACATGCATGACCACGGGACCAAGGCATCGACGGCGGGTGGAGCGAACCACAACAAGGACAACTCCATCGAACGCAACTTCACCGGCATCAGCAGCTGCACTAAGCCGGAGCCGCCGCCTCCTGGCACGAAGGACATCAATATCTACA
>JANPDJ010000330.1:0-6466 GCA_031431395.1 Chloroflexota bacterium
ACGCACGAAGGCCGTGTTCATCGAGACCATCGGCAACCCGCGCCTCGATGTCCATGACATTCGCGCCATCGCGGAGGTCGCCCACGCCCACGGCGTGCCGCTCGTCATCGACAACACGTTTGCGCCGCTTCTGACCAGGCCGATCGAGCACGGCGCGGACATCGTGATCCACTCGGCCACCAAGTGGATCGGCGGTCACGGCACGGCGATCGGCGGTGTCGTGGTGGACGGCGGAAAGTTCGACTGGACCGGGCCGCGCTTCAAGGCGGACTTCGTGGATCCGGATCCGTCCTACCACGGCATCAGCTACGTCAACGCCTTCGGGCCTCTGGCCTTCATCCTCAAGCTGCGGGTCCAGGGCCTTCGTGACCTCGGGCCCGCCCTGAGCCCGTTCAACGCGTTCCTCTTCCTCCAGGGCCTCGAGACCCTGCCGCTCCGGATCAAGCGTCACAGCGAGAATGCGCTGGCCGTTGCCCAGTGGCTGGAGAAGCAGCCCGAGGTGACCTGGGTCAGCTACCCGGGTCTCGCGTCGCATGCCAGCCACGCGCTCGCGAAGCGCTACCTCAGCGGCGGATTCGGCGGCGTGGTCGCCTTCGGAGTCAAGGGCGGTGTCGAAGCCGGCCGGCGGCTCATCGACAACGTCAAGATCTTCAGCCTGCTGGCCAACGTGGGCGATGCGAAGTCGCTGATCATCCACCCGGCCTCCACGACCCATTCACAGCTTGAGCCGGAGGACCAGCTGGCCACGGGGGTCACGCCGGATCTCATCCGCATCTCCGTCGGGCTGGAGCACATCGACGACCTCATCGCCGACCTCGGGCAGGCCATCGCGGCAGCCCAGGGCAGCGCGGTGGGTGCCGGCGCGTGACGCCCGGTCCGCTGCCGGAAGGCCGTGCCGGGAGAGCCGCGGGATGACCACGGCTCCCGGCACCAAGGGGACGGCGGCAGCGCCGTCGTCCCCTGAACGCCCGGCAGCAGGCCCGTCCGGCTCGTCCCTGGGCACGGCAGCCGGGGGGCGGTCGTCCCGCGGCTCCCCGGCTCCACCCCGCTCCCCGGACCTTCCGCTGAGCAGCGGCCGAGTCGAATCGGCCGCGTTCGGGCCGTTCGCACTCGAATCGGGCGACGTGCTGCCCGAACTCACGATCGCCTACCGCCACGACGGCCTCGCGCCGTCCCTGGCTCCGCAGGTGCTCGTGGTGCACGCGCTTACGGGATCAGCCGATGCGGCAGACGACTGGTGGCGCCTGCTCATCGGTCCCGGCGCCGCGATTGACACGAATCGGTTCGGCGTCCTGTGCGCGAATCTGCTCGGGGGGTGCTACGGGACCACCGGCCCAACCTCACGCGATCCGCGAACGGGCCTGCCGTACGGGCCTTCGTTCCCGGCCGTGTCCACGCGCGATCAGGCCCGCGCCCAGTGGCTGATCCTGGACGCACTCGGGATTGAGACACTCGCGCTTGTCGCAGGCGGCTCGCTGGGCGGAATGGTGGTGCTGGAAACAGGCCTCGAGCGGCCCGACGCCGTTGACCGGCTGCTCCCCATCGCCGCGCCGGCCGCGACCGGCCCCATGGCCGTCGCATGGAACCACATCCAGCTGCGCCTCATCGAGCGGCTTGGGGACGACGGGATGGCCCTCGCGCGGCAGCTGGCGATGACCACGTACCGCAGCGAAGCCGATTTCGACGAACGCTTCGGGCGGAAAGAGCAGGCCGACGGGACCCCCTCGATCGTGAGCTACCTCGAGTACCAGGGCACGAAGCTCGTCGACCGCTTCGATCGCGACGCGTATCGCGTGCTCGCGGGGGCCATGGACCGCCACGACATCTCGCGTGGTCGTGGCTCCATCGAGGAAGCGCTCGCGCCGCTTGGGCGGGCGGGCGTCCGCATGACCGGCCTGGGGATCCAGGACGACATCCTCTACGGACCGGCCCAGGTGCGTCGGCTCGTGACGGCCGCGACGTCGGCCGGGTTGGCGGCCGAGTACCGTGAGTTGCGCTCCACGAAGGGCCACGACGCGTTCCTCGTGGAGTGGCCGCAACTCACCGAGATCATCACGGGCCTCCTCGCATGAGCGCGCCGCGGCCGGGGTCCGTTCCGACGGTCGACGACCTGCTGGCGCGATCGTCTGCCGAGGTTCGCCTGATCGCTCTTCGACTGCGGGGCATGATCCGAGCGACGTTGCCGGAGGCGATCGAATCGGTGGACCTGCCCGACAACCTTCTGGCGTTCGGCTCCGGTGGCCGGCTGCGCGACCTGCTCGTGGGGATCATTCCCCACTCCGCACACGTCAACGTGCAGTTCGCCGACGCAGTCGACCTGCCCGACCCTGCCGGCCTCCTTGAAGGCACCGGCAAGCGCATCCGTCATGTCAAGAACCGCACGGTTGCCGACGCCGATCGTCCAGCCCTCCACGCGCTGGTGCGCGCGGAATGGGACTTCCACCAAGCCAAGCGATAGCTTCGGGCGGGGTCTGTCAGGCCGATTCTGACGTC
The DNA here is from genome assembly GCA_031431395.1 of Chloroflexota bacterium. GTDB lineage: Bacteria > Chloroflexota > Limnocylindria > Limnocylindrales > CSP1-4 > VGPE01. Next base: position 2,494 of record JANPDJ010000330.1, read on the forward strand.
CGATCGCCACTCCCGGCGGGCCTCTGCGGTGGGTGCCGTGCGGTGCTCGCGCTGTGCCTCAGCCGGGATCCACGCCACCTTTGAGGGCCAGGCTCGCGGGAACGCCGTCCGCCACACTCGCCACGCCCGTGGCCGGCTGCCCACGACGAAGCTCGCGGATGTTCAGGGACGGCATTGACCGGTATGCGACCACAAACGCCGCCACCCCGGCCACGGCAATGATCCAGAAGATCACGGACAGGCCGTCACGAAGGGCACCCCGGGTCGCCGCCAGTGCGGCCGGGGACATCAGGTTGCGCGTGAACGGATCGAGCACCTGCGCCGAATGCGTGCCAACCGCGGCCGTCAGCACGCCGCCCATCAGGCCCAGCCCCACGGATCCGCCGATGGAACGCGCGAATTGCACGAGGCCCGTGGTGATCCCCCGCCGGTTCCAGGCCACGGACCCCTGAGTGGAGACCATGATCACCGTGGATCCAAGGCCCATCCCGAAGCCGCACAGGCCCGTCGTGAGCATCGCGTACCACAGCTCCGCGACGTTGGGCAGCTGTGTCACCATCAGGCAGCCGATTGCGGCGAGCGCACCGCCGATCACGACGAGGCGCCGCGTGCCGAAGGTCAGCATGAGACGGCCGCTGAGTACGGAGCCGATGGGCCAGCCAATGGACATCGCGGCGATCGCCGCGCCCGCGTCCACCGGCGAACCTCCTTCGACGCCCTGGACCAGCGGCGGCACGTACGTGACCAGGCCGAACATCACGATGCCCGTCAGCGAACCGATGGCGATGCCGCTGCGGATGACGGGGATCTCCAGCAGCGTGAAGTCGATGAGCGGTTCGGGTGCAGCGCGTTCCGCGACGAAGAAGCCAACGAGGATCAGGCCCGAGAGGACCAGCAGCGCGACGAAGGCCGGTGACGCGTATCCGAAGAGGTCACTTCCCTCCGACAAGGTGAACAGCAGGAGCCCGAGGCCGCCTGTGAGCAGGATCGCGCCCCACCAGTCGATCCGGTGCGGGACCCGCTCGAACTTCTCCTTGAAGACGCGGACGAACATCAGGATCGCGATGATGCCGATGGGCAGGTTGATCCAGAACACCCATGGCCAGCCCACCGTGGTCGTGATGATCCCGCCGATTGCCGGGCCCACGATCGCGGTGCCGCCCCAAACGGCCGCGAAGAGGCCCTGGACCCGCGCTCGCTGGGTTGGCGTGTAGATGTCGCCGACGATCGTGAAGGCGATGGGCTGCAATGCGCCCGCCCCAAGGCCCTGGATTGCCCGGAACGCGATGAGCTGGACCATCGACGTCGCGAACCCGCACGCGATGGATGACGCGACGAAGACGACAAGGCCGAACAGGAAGATCGGCCGCCGGCCGAACGTGTCTGCGAACTTGGAGAACAGCGGCACGGTGATCGTGGACGCGAGCAGATAGCCCGAGAACACCCACGAGTACTCGCTGAGACCACCCAACTGGCCGATGATCGTGGGCATTGCCGTGCCCACGACGCTGGAATCGAGGGCCGCCAGGCTGAGGCCCATCAGGATCGCAGCCGTGATCGCCAGCTGCTGCCGCGTGATCGGCAGGTCAACCTCGAACGCGGCGTCCGTGTTCGTCCTGATGGTCGCCGCCCCGGCGCGAGGGGCCGTCGTGCGCCTGGATTCGTGGGGGGCCGACATCGAAGGCGCGAGTGTACGGCGACGGCGAGGCCCGCGACGTCGCGTCCGCCGCCCGCACGTCGCCAGCTGGACGGCGTCCGCCATCTACTGCGCGCGCGAATCGTCGCGCAGGAGCCACCATCCGTACGCCATCATCACAGGATGAACGACCGAGTTGGCAAGATCCAGACCGTCCGCGGCCTCATTGAGCCGGCCGACCTCGGCCGGACGCTGATGCACGAGCATTTCCTGTTCGATCTCCGGCCCATGCACCGCCGACAGGCCTGGGACACGGACGGCTCCTTCGCGAACGCGAAGTCCACGCCCGACATTCGCTCCAGGGTTCAGTGGGACTGGTTCGCCAATCTCGATGAGCTGTACGTGGACGACGAGGCGCTCGTCATCGGCGAAGTGGAGCGGTTCCGCAAGGCCGGCGGCGGCGCAATCGTGGACTGCACGACCGTCGGGCTGGCCCGCGACCCGCAGGCGATCCGCCGCATCTCCGAGGCGACGGGTGTCCACGTCACGATGGGCGCCGGCTACTACCAGGACCGCTGCATCCCGGCCTCGTTCGACGAACGGACCGAGGACGAGATCGTCGAGGAGATCGTCCGCGACATCGACGACGGTGTTCCTGGGGCGACGGGCGCCGACGGCAGCCCCATCCGCGCGGGCCACATCGGTGAGATCGGCACCACCATCCCGACGGAGCGCGAGCTGAAATCGCTGCGCGCTGCGGCCCGCGCCCAGGCACGGACCGGCGCCATGCTCAACATCCACCAGGCGTACACGCCCGGCGACCGGGCAGTCCAGCACATGCTGGCCGACACGGTCGAGGAGAACGGCGGCGACCTCCATCGCACCGTGTTCTCTCACATGGATCGCACGGGCCAGGACTTCGAGCAGCAGCTGTCTCTGCTTCGCCGGGGCATCACCATCGAGTACGACGAATTCGGATACGAGGTGGGCAATCGCAGCTGGGACCGCTCATCGATCCAGGACGTGCAGCGCGTCCGCGAGATCGCCCGATTGGCCGAGGCCGGCTTTCGGGATCAGCTGACGGTGGCGCACGACATCTCGTTCAAGCGGATGCTCGTCGCGAACGGCGGCTGGGGCTTCGCCCACCTGCTCGAGCGCGTCCTGGACGGCTTCCGCTGGGCCGGCATGTCGGACGACGACATCGAGCAGGTGCTGGTCCGTACCCCGCAACGGCTCCTCACCTTCGTCGAACCTTCCGCCTGACGAATACACCCCCACGCGTGCGAGCATCGGAGCCCGGGCACGCGGCAGCCCGCCAGGGGCGGGACTAGCGCAGCAGGCGCGTCACGGCGGCGGCGAGGCGGATCGCATGCGGCGTGGTCGGCATCACCGTTCGGAAGATGAACGAGTCGAAGCCCGCATCCAGGTAGGGCCGGATGAAATCCGCTGCCATCTCCGGCGTCCCCGCGGGGGCGAACGGCCGGCGCGCGGGATCCACCGTCTCCAGGGCAGCCTTCGCCTCGTGCTCCGTCTCCGCCAGCACCAGGGGCATCGTGACGGTGCGCTGGACGGTGGACGGGTCCCGCCCCTCGGTCTCGCAGTGGCGCAGGAACACCTCCTCCTTGTGCTGGATCACCTCGAGGGGCCCGAACCAGTTCGTCATGTCGGCGTGCCGCGCCGCGATCTTCAGTGTCCGCTGCTCCCCGCCCCCACCCACGAGGATCTTGGGCCCGCCGGGCTGCAGCGGCCGCGGGTAGTTCATCGCCCCTTCGATGCTGTAGTAGGTTCCTTCGAAGCTGGGCCGCTCCTGCGTGAACATGAGCCGCGCGATCGTGAGCGCCTCTTCAAGGCGATCCATCCGTTCACGGATCGGCGGGAACTCGAAGCCGTACCCGCGGTGCTCGTCCTCGTTCCACGCGGCGCCCAGGCCCAGGATGGCCCGACCGTGCGAGATCACGTCGAGCGTGGTGACCTGCTTCACGAGCAGGGCCGGGTTGCGGTAGGTGACCCCCGTCACGAGTGTCGCGAGGCGAATCCGCGAGGTTCGCGCGGCCAGCGCTCCGAGCGTCGTATATGCCTCGAGCATCGGCTCCGTCTCGGGCCCGATGCCCTTGATCTGGTACACGTGATCCATCAGCGTCACGAGGTCGAAGCCCTCCGCTTCGGCCGTCACGGCCAGTTCGACGTACCTGTCGAACAGCTCCTCGGGGCGGGTGCCGGGGAAGGTGAAGTTGGGCAGGTGATAGCCGAAGAACACGGGCGCACCTCAACGGTTCGGGTCGGACCGACTGTACGCGGAAAACGAAGAGCGGCGCCGGGGGATGGCGCCGCTCTCCT
>JANPDJ010000331.1:0-4420 GCA_031431395.1 Chloroflexota bacterium
GTCCTGCCAAGGGCACTGCTGGGTAGCTACGTTCGGTCGGGATAAGCGCTGAAAGCATCTAAGTGCGAAGCTCGCCTCGAGATGAGGTTCCCCACCGGGTCAACCGGGTAAGACCGCAGGGAGACCACCTGTTTGATAGGCGGCATGTGAAAGCCTCGTGAGGGGTGTAGCTGAGCCGTACTAATGGTCGAGGGCTTGACCTTTTTCAGCACTGTCCAGGGGACAGAGGCTGTTTCCGGGAGCACCGTCGCGCCGTCGCGCGTCATGAATCGGCTCCGAGATCGAAGTTCTTCAATCGGCGCCTCACGCGGTCCTGATCGGGCCGGGCTGAGACGCTGCCGATTCACAGTCCACGCAGAGAATCCTGGTGACACTGGCGGAGAGGCCACACCCGTTCCCATCCCGAACACGGAAGTTAAGCTCTCCAGCGCCGAAGATACTGAGAGGGCAGCCTTTCGGGAAAATAGGTCGTCGCCAGGGTTTTTGCGTTTCTGACGAGAATCACGGTCGTCAATCAAGACCCTGCCGCCGTCGCGGCAGGGTCTTCTTGTTTGGTGGTCTGGCCGGCTGCGCGTGTCCCCCCCTCCGGGTATCCTCTGGACCATGACCGCTCCGGCCGATCGGCGCCCCGCGACGATGGATGCCTGACCCGTCGTCAGCGCCAGGGCAGCCCGCAGACAGCGCCTCCGGCGAGCACGTCCAGCGGGCGTCTTCTGCTGCGGGTGGCGAGTCACCCTCGGTCGTTGACGTCGTCGCCGCGGTCTGTCCATTCCTCGTGGCCGCGGATGGTGCGTGGCGGGCGGCGTCGGCGTCGCGCGAGCACCGCTGCGGCGCAACGGCCCCGCCGGGCCGATTGACGCTGGAGCGGCAGTCTTCCCTCTGCCTTCTTGTGGCGCACCTGGATTGCCCCTTGTTCGAGGCGGCCACCGGGCCCACCGGTGGGTCCCGGGCGCAGCAGGCGGTTCGGGCCGCGGCGGAACTGGACCCGAACGTCGTTCCCGCAACGGCCGGCGAAACATCGCGCGAAGCTGGTTCGAGGGATGCGGACGCGCCGGCCTTCGTGCAGGTAACGCGCGCCAATCCACGGACGACACCTGTGATCATGGACCGCGCCAAGTCGCCCTTGGACGTGCATCTTCCACAGATCCATCTGCCGGCAGTGGGGTCCCGAAGGGCCACGCCCGCGTCCGGCCGGACCGGGGCCGCGGATGGCGAGGCCGGAGCCAGGTCCAGTGAGGCAGCGTCCCCAGCCATCGCGTCCGCGGCCGCCGCGGATGGCGCGGCGATGCGGAACCGCCTGGAGCAGCTCCGTGAAGCACGGACGCGTACTCGAAGTCAGGATGGCGGCGCCACATCCGCCGCGAGGATGACTACCGCGGACTCGGGGGAACGGCCGGAGATGATCCCGCCGATTGGCAGGGCCGGAGACGCGCCGTCCGACGGTCCCACTCCGCGGCCAGGCTGGTTGGCGCGACTGGCCGACGTGTTCAGGTCGCCGGCACAGCCGGCCTCGACCGCCGGGTACATCCGGCGTCGGCCCGCGGATGGTCGGCCCGCGGATCCTGATTCGGGCGCTGACACCGAGCCCGCTGCCCGCCGTGGCGGCCCGGGTGCCTCGCCGACGCCTGGTCGCACCGGCGGGTTGTGGAATTCCGTCGCCGGGATCCGCGCCACGATGTCCGGTCGCCAGATCCAGGCCGCACTTGCCGGGCTGATGGCCCTCGCGCTCGTGCTGGTCCTGGTCGTGCGGTTCTCCGGCGGGGGAGGTACGACTGGAGTCGCAGGGGCGTCGTCGTCCGCGCGTCCTTCGGCTCCTCCATCGGCGGCCCAATCGGGCGGCATTCCGTCGCCTGCTCTGTCGTCCGGCGCCACCGGATCTGCGGTCGCCTCGGTCGAGCCGAACACCTCGCAGGCGCCATCGCGATCGGTCGCCCCGTCAACGGCGGCGCCCACGGCCAAGGCCACCCCGCAGCCCACGAAGTCGCCGGCGGCCGTGCGAACCTACCGCGTGAAGTCCGGCGACACGCTGTCGGCGATCGCGGCCCGGTTCAAGACCACTGTCGCGGTCCTGATGCGACTGAACAAGATCGCGGACGCACGGACACTCCGCATCGGCCAGGTACTGAAACTGCCCTGAGTGAGGGCTCGGGCTCCGGCGCGGGTCCGGGCGCGGCGCGGGTTGGGCGCCACCGCGCGGACCGGATTGGCCGAAGGCTAGCGCTGACAGGCCCGGCAGTAGGACGTGATGAACCCGCCGGGACTCACCTGCGTGATCTTCCCGCCACACCGCGGGCAGGCCTGGCCGCCCTTGTTGTGGACCGCGAGGAAGTCCCGGACCTGCGTTTCGAACGTGGGCGGCACCCGTTGGCGAAGCACGGCGATGGCCTCCGGCAGCACGCGCTGCATCGCGGCATACAGGTCTTCGATCTCCTCGGCTCCCAGCGTCGAGCGCTTTCGGAACGGCAGGAGACGCGCAGCGTGGAGGATCTCGTCGCTGTACGCGTTGCCGATGCCGGCGACGAACTCCTGGTTCTTCAGGAGGTTCTTGAGTTCACCCGGGTGGCGCCTGATGCGCTGCCGCCACGCATCAAGGGTGAGGTCAGGACTGTCGGCCTCCGGCCCGAAGTCCTCGGGGCCGCCGCCGGGAATCTGACGACCCGCCCCTGCAGGAAGCAGATAGACCTTGCCCATCTGCGTCGGGTCCCGGTAGCGGACCTCCGGAGCAACATCGTCGGAGGGCATCCACGACGCCCCCGCTGTCCATCCGGCGGCGTCAGGGGGCGGACCTCCCGCGCGGGGCCCGAATTGAAGCACGAACGCCGTCCTGGCCGGCCGTTTCGTGCCCGGTCGTGCCAGCTGGAAGCGGCCGGTGAGCATCGGGTTGACCACGACCCGATCCCGGTCGAGATCGAGGAGCAGGAACTTTCCGCGCCGCCGGACATGAAGGAGTTCCTGGCCGAGGAGAGCCGCCAGATCGGCCGGCGTGCCCCGCACCGCGAGGGGCCCGGGCGCATCCGCCAGGGTGATCCGGCGACCGGCGAGGGCCGCGTCGAACGCTTCCGCGACGATGGTCAGGTCGGGAAGTTCGGGCACCGCAGATGATTGTACCGAGGGAAGTGCCGTGCTAGACTCCCCCGACCCTGCGACGGGATCAGCCGGAACACGGGCCCAAGGCATTCGACCACCGGAAGGACGGCAAGCGGCGCGATCACACGCACCACTACCGCGGATGGAGGTCAACGACTTGAGCTCGCGCTCAAGTCGTCGTGATTCTCGGGGTCAAATCGTCTGAAACCAGGAGTGACCACCCCTTGACCGAAGAGCAGCTGGGCGGGACTGCGGCGCAGCCGGAGGCGGATGCCTCTACCGCTGACCAGTCGATGCAGCCACCCGTCGCGACCGTACCGGTCGCCGACGAGCCCGCCACCCCCGTGACTGACATGATTTCGGCAGCAGCGGATACCGACGCGGATGAAACCGCGGCCACTGCCGGATCGGACGCCGGCGCTGCCACGAGCGGCGCGGCTGAACCTGCAGCCCCAGCCGGCCCCGGCGCCGCCCCTGAGGCGTCGATGGCGGAAGAACCGGCCAGCGGCATGACGGCAGACGAATTGGCCCACGCCCCGGCCGCGTCCGACGAGGCGCCCCACGTCGAGATTCCGGTCCCGGCGGCAAGCCGCCCCGAGCCGCAGACCATGGCAGAGCTCCTGGCGGAGCAGAACGCCGACATCAAGAGCTTCAAGCACGGCGACGTCGTCGAGGGCCAGGTCGTCCGGATCGACAAGGACGAGATCCTCGTCGATATCGGCGCCAAGAGCGAAGGCGTGGTCAGCAACCGCGAGCTCTACGGCCGCAACGCCGAGACGCAGCCCGCGCTGGCGATCGGCGATACGGTGCTCGTGTACGTCCTCCAGCCGGAAAGCCAGGAGGGCCACGTCGTCCTGTCGCTGCGCCGGGCTGGCCTGGAGCGGAAGTGGCGCTCCATGCAGGAGCAGTTCGAGGCCGGAGCCATCATCGAGGCGCCGGTCATCGACCACAACAAGGGCGGTCTCATCGTCGATTGCGGGATCCGCGGGTTCGTCCCGATCAGCCAGATCGTGGACTTCCCCCGCCGGCCGCAGAACGACCAGCCGCGCGACGCCGCCCAGGAGATCGCGGAGAAGCTGCAGCCGTTCGTCGGCCGCAAGCTCCGCCTCAAGATCCTCGAGGTCAACCGCAAGGCGAATCGCCTGATCCTCTCGGAGAAGGTGGCGCTGTACGAGGAGCGTCGCGAGAAGCGCGACGAACTGTTCAGCAGCCTCCAGGTCGGCCAGCCCGTCAAGGGGACCGTGCGGTCCATCGCGCCATTCGGCGTATTCGTGGACCTCGGCGGGATCGACGGACTCGTTCACAAGAGCGAGCTTTCCTGGAACAAGGTCAA
>JANPDJ010000332.1:0-6605 GCA_031431395.1 Chloroflexota bacterium
CTCCGCTGGCGTGCGATCCAGCTGGCGATGGCCGATGGCTGCCCGGAGATGGACCTCGGCGGCGTGGACGTGGCCGGCGCGCGACGTGTTCCGGAACCCGGGGAGGACATGTTCGGCCTGTACGAGCACAAGCGATCGTTCGGGGCAGAGTGGGTCGAGCTGGCCGGTGCGCAGGAGTTCATCGCGAACCGGCCGCGTTATGCGGCCGGCCGGGTCACCCAGCGCTTGGCCCGGGAACTCGCCCGCCGCCGGCCAGACCGCGCCGCATGACGTCTCAGCCCCCGGACCAGGGGATCGCGGGGCTTCTCCGCGCGGCCGAACCCGGACCGCGTCCGCTCGGCGGCCTGATCGAACGCCTCACCGCACGGGGGCTCCTGCGGGGCGCCCGATCAGAGGGCCGGGCGATCGGTGCTTCCGCCCTCGCGGGGATTCGGGTCGCCGCACTGGCCCACGATTCCCGGCGCGCGGGGCCGGGGAGCCTGTTCGTTGCGGTCGCCGGCGAGCATGTTGACGGGCATGACTACGTGGACGCCGCGGCCCGGTTGGGTGCGGTCGCCGCGGTGGTGGAGCGCGCGCTGCCGGACGTTGCCCTCCCGCAGCTGATCGTGGAAGCCTCGAGGCCGGCGCTCGCTCATGCCGCGACCTGGTGGTACGGCGATCCCAGCCACGAACTCGCCGTGATCGGCATCACGGGAACGGACGGCAAGAGCACCACGTGCGCCCTCACGGTGGCCGTCCTGGAGGCCGGTGGCCGCGCGACCGGCCTGATCGGCACGGTGGAAACGAAGATCGACGGCGTCCGCGAGGCCAACGCGGAGCACGTCACAACCCCGCCGGCGCCGGAACTGCAGGCCGCCCTGCGAGCGATGCAGCGCGCCGGCGATCAGGCGGCGGTCGTGGAAACCACGTCCCACGGCCTGTCACTGGACCGGGTCACGGGGATTGCCTACGACGTCGCGGTCTTCACGAACCTCAGCCATGAGCACCTGGACCTTCACGGGACCTTCGAGCGATACCGCGATGCCAAGCTGGGCCTGTTCGAGACGCTCGGCCGGAATTCACCGGTGAAGCCCGGCGTCCCACGGGCCGGCATCGTCAACCGCGATGACGCGAGCGCCGACATTTTCGAAGCAGTCGTCCGGGAGTCCGGAGCACGCCTCATCACGTTCGGCACGGACGCGGGGTCGGAGATCCGGGCCGAGCGGATCGAGGAGGATGCCCGGCGTCTGCGCGTGCACATCGCCACGCCTCGCTGGAGCGGCCCCATCGACCTGCAACTCGCCGGCCGATTCAACGCCCACAACGCGCTGGCGGCGTGGGCCGTGGGCGAGGCATTCGGGCTCCTGCCGGATGCCATCCGCCACGGGCTTGAATCGGTGTCTGGCGTGGCCGGGCGCATGGAACGGGTGGATGCCGGCCAGCCCTTCGGCGTGATCGTGGACTACGCGCACAGCCCGGCCGCCCTGGAAAAGGTGCTTGACGTCCTCGTTCCGGTCGCGGCGGCACGCGGAGGCGGGCTGATCGTGGTCTTCGGCTCGGCGGGGGAGCGGGACAGCGCCAAGCGCCCGTTGATGGGGCGGATTGCCGGCGAGCGGGCGCGACTGGTCGTCCTCGCGGACGAGGACCCGCGAGGCGAGGATTCCGCGGCCATCCTCGACGCGATCGCGCGAGGCGCCGAGGCGGCGGGGCTCCGCCGGGGGCGCGACCTGCTCCTCATTCCGGATCGGCGGGCGGCGATCGCGACGGCCTTCGAGCGCGCCGGGGCCGGCGACATCGTGCTGCTGGCCGGCAAGGGTCACGAGCGGTCCATCATCGTGGGTACCGTTGCGCGGCCGTGGAACGAACGGCAGGCCGCCGAAGAAGCCCTCGCCACCCTTGGCTACCGGTGAGACCGCGCGGGTGCCTCCTCACGATCCTCGCCATCGGCGCCGTTGTCCTGGGCGTCCTTTGGGTCGCCCTGCCTCCCGTGATGAGCGGACTTGCCGCCGCCGCGCTGACCGGCGCAGGTGTCCACGGCACGGACATGCGCGTGGAGGTGGGCGCGGACCCGCCGTTGCGGCTGCTGTTCCTCGAGGCGGACCGGGTCCGGCTGAGGTCCACGGACACCGAGATCCGCAACGTGCACGCGGATTCGGTGGACCTCACGTTGCGCGACGTGTCGATCGGTGGCCGCACGTTCCGCTTCATCGAGGGCTCGCTGTCGGGCGTGCGTGTCACCCCGGACCAGGGGCCCGTGTTCGCGGCGGAGCGCGTGCAGATCACGGGTCCCGCGCAGGCGGCGCGCGTCGTGATCACCGTCGATCGGGCACAGGTCCAGGACCTTGTGTCGTCGGCCGTCGCGTCGTCCACGGGCTCCGCGGCCGGATCGGTCGCCCTTGCATCTCCCGACCGCGTCACGGTCACGACGCCGGGCGGCACGCTGACCGGGCGCCTGGATATCACCCCGGCCGGTGACCTCGTCCTGCTGCCTTCGAGCGGCGGCAGCCTCAGCCTGCTTTCGACCGGCCCGAACCAGCCGGTGCGGCTGCAATCCGTGCAGATCGCGGGCGACGGGCTGGAGCTGGGCGGCCTCATCAACCTGCTCCCGTAGCGCGGAAGCCGTCCGAGCCGGGTGCTGCGGGCAGTCCCGGAATGGGCCGGCGCTATGCTTGCCGGCAGCGATGTCGATCGAATCCAGTCCCCTGGATCTGCCGCCTGCCGACCGGGACGCCGTCCCGCCGGGTACCCCGCCGCGTGTGCCTGCCGTGCCCGTTCGCGCTGCGCGGCCGCCCCGGCCGCCCCGACCTCCCCGCGAGGAGACGCTCGAGCAGAAACGCGCCCAACTGCTGGCATCCCTCCAGCGCCACTACCCGAACGCCGATCTCGGCCGGGTGGAGCGCGCGTTCGACTTCGCCGTTGAGGCGCACGCCGGTCAGACGCGGGCCTCCGGTGAGGCGTTCGTCACGCATCCCATCGAGGCGGCGCAGATCCTCGCGGACCTGGGCATCGACCCGGTCGCGGTCCAGGGTGAGCTGCTGCACGATGTCCCGGAGGACACGGGCTTCACCATCGCCGACATCGAGGAGCGGTTCGGGCCCACGGTCGCCCGGCTCGTGGACGGCGTCACCAAGCTTTCCCGGTTCAGCACGCAGACCTATGAGCAGCATCAGGCCGAGAACATCCGCAAGATGCTGCTGGCGATGGCAGACGACATCCGGATCGTCCTCATCAAGCTCGCCGATCGCCTCCACAACATGCGCACGATCGCTGCGCTCCCGCCGGAGAAGCAGATCCGCATCGCCCGCCAGACCATGGAGATCTACGCACCACTCGCGGAGCGACTGGGGATCTGGCAGATCAAGTGGGAGCTGGAGGACCTGGCGTTCAAGGCCCTGGAGCCGGAGCGGTTCCGCGAGATGGCTCGCGACCTCGAGCTTCACCGCCGCCACCGCGAGTCCTACGTCGACCGGGCGATCGCCGCCCTGCGCCCGGAACTCGAGAAGGCGGGCATCGTCGCCGAGATCTCCGGCAGGCCCAAGCACATCTACGGCATCCACCGGAAGATGGAACGCGAGTCGGCCAACCTCTACGACCTGTACGCGGTGCGGGTGCAGGTGGAGGACGTCAAGGACTGCTACGCGACGCTGGGCGTGGTCCACTCGCTGTGGCGCCCCATTCCGGGCCAGTTCGACGACTACATCGCCGTCCCCAAGAACAACCTCTACCAGAGCCTCCACACCGCGGTGATCGCGCTCGACGGTCGTGCGCTGGAGATCCAGATCCGCACCCACTCCATGCACCAGGTCGCGGAGTTCGGCATCGCGGCGCACTGGCGCTACAAGGAAGGCGCTCGCGACACGAAGGCGGATCGCGCCTACGACGCGAAGTTGACGTGGCTGCGGGAACTGATGGACTGGCAGCGGGACGTCAGCGACGCGACGGAATTCGTCGAGGGCATCAAGCTCGACATCTTCCGCGACCAGGTCTTCGTGTTCACGCCCAAGGGCGACGTGAAGGACCTGCCGGCGGGCGCAACGCCCCTGGACTTCGCCTACCGGATCCACACGGACGTGGGCCACCGCACGATCGGCGCGAAGGTGAACAACCGCCTGGTGCGGCTCGACTACAAGCTGCAGAACGGCGACATCGTCGAGATCCAGACCACGAAAGGCGAGCACGGACCATCGCGCGACTGGCTCGACGTCGTGAAGACCAGCCACGCCAAGGAGAAGATTCGCGCGTGGTTCAAGCGCAAGGACCGCGACGAGAACGTCGTCCACGGCCGCGAGTCGCTGGACCGCGAGCTGCGGCGCCTGGCTCGCCGGTCGATCGCCGCCATCGGCCAGGAGCGGTTGATGGAGTTGGCGCGCTCCTACAACTTCGACACGGCGGACGACTTCTTCGCCGCGATCGGGTACGGAGCGATCGGCGCGACTGCGGTGGTCATGAAGCTGGGCGTCGCCGACGACACGGAGCGGACGCTCCCCACGGAAGCGCCACCCTCAACCGCCCGGCCCACGGGCGGAATCATGGTCAAGGGCGGCGGTTCGCTGGAGGTCCGGTTCGCGAACTGCTGCCAGCCCATTCCGGGCGATCCGGTCGTGGGGTTCGTGACGCGCGGCCGCGGCGCCACCATCCACCTGCAGACCTGCGCGAACGTGATCAATGAACGCGAGGTCAACCGGCTGATCCCCCTGGAATGGGAGGCGGCCGGCGCCCTGACCTACCCCATCTCCATCCGCGTGGACGCGTACGACCGCACGGGCCTGCTCAACGACATCACGCACGTCGTGGCAGGGGAGAAGGTCAACATCGTGGCCGCCGGGGTCAACACGTCTCCCGACCACACGGCCACGGTCACGGCCACGCTCCAGGTGTCGTCCGTGGCACAGCTGGCGCACGTCATGAGCCGGATCGCCCAGGTGCGGGACGTCACCTCGGTCCAGCGCGACCTCGGGTAGCGATCTCGGGTAAGGGCGAACCCGCGCCCGATCCGCCCCGTCCCCGGACGGTCCGGTCCGACTACGAACTGCTCGATGAGGTCCCGGCGAGTCCCCGGTAGACTCCCCAGCCGGCCACCGCCCCCACGATCGGCCCGACGATGTAGATCCAGATCGCTGCGAGGTCGCCGCCGATGACGGCTGAGGCGAGCGAGCGGGCCGGGTTCACGGACGCCCCGGTGAACGGCACGATCGCGAGATGGATCACCACCAGCGTCAGCGGGATGGCGAACGCCGCATGGGTGGGTGCCTTCTTCGTTACGGTCAGGATCACCGCGATAAAGATGGCCGTGAACACGATCTCCACCACGAGCGCCTGGATGTCGCTGAGGCCGCTGCCGGGCTTGGTGACCGTCTTCGCGACGGCCGCCTGGCTCGTCATCAGCAGGACGAGGCCCGCCGCGCCGATGCCTCCCACGACCTGGCCGACGATGTAGGCGACGCCGTTCCTCACGTCCAGCCGGCCGTCCAGCACTGCCGCAACGGTGACCGCCGGATTGAAGTGGCCGCCCGAGATCGACCCCGCGATCTGGATCGCCGCAAAGAGCCCAAGGCCGAACCCGAACGCGATCACGACGAGGTCTGGCCCGGTCGGCCAGCCCACTGTCGCGAGCACGGCCATCAGGCCAATCAGGAAGAACGTGAAGGTGCCGACGACCTCGGCCAGGACCTTTCGCGAGTCCACGTCTGTTCTGCCCCCCTTGTTCAGACCCGTTCGAACGACACGGCAGAGGGTAGCAACCGCGCGGTAGCGGATGCGCGCCAAATCCCGGCCTGGGCCGTCAGCCCCCGGTCAGCCGCGCGAACAGCCAGACGCCGGCCAGGACGCCGGTCGCCGCGGCCGCGATCACGAGCACCGGCAGGAGCCGTGAGGTCCAGTTCATCGGCCGGCCGCGACCTCGGCGATCACGTGCCGCTTGGCCTCATCGAACTCGATGTCCGTCAGCGAGCCGGCAGTGTGGAGGACGGCGAGACGCTCCAGCCTCGAGGTCAGGTCCATCCGCACCGCTGGTGATCGGGAGCCCCAGCCGGGCGAGGCGGAAGCCTCCGACGAGCCCGGTTCCCGGACCCTCACCTGGTCCCGGCGGGCCTGCAGGTCGGCCAGCAAGCGCCGCATGGCGAGGGGATCGCGGCGCGACGAGGCGCGGCCGGGAATCACGGCGAGCAACGGACCGCCGCCCATCGCGACGAAGACGACGCCGCAGAGCAGCCAGCCGAACTCCGGGCCGCCTCCTCCCAGCGGGCGAATGCCGTATTCGAGAAAGTTCCAGCCGAGACTGAACCGGCGCCGGTAGACTCCCGGCCATGCCCACCTTCCGAGCACCACGCGGACCCCGCGACCTCCTGCCGGACGAGCGCGCGGCATTCGCACGCGTGGAGGCCATCGCTGAGCGTCTCGCGGGTCTCTATGTCTATCGGCCCATGGCGACGCCGCTGTTCGAGCTGACCGAGGTGTTCGAGCGGGGCGTCGGCGATGTCACCGACATCGTCGAGAAGGAGCTGTTCCGGCTCACGCCGCGGACGGACGAGGGCGAGCAGTGGGCCCTCCGCCCGGAGGCGACGGCCGGCATCGTCCGCGCCTATATCCAGCACGGGATGAAGACCTGGCCGCAGCCGGTCAAGGTC
>JANPDJ010000333.1:0-5161 GCA_031431395.1 Chloroflexota bacterium
GCATCCGCCTGATCAGCATCGGCCACTACGGCATGAGCCCGTACGGCGGTGGCACCGGGACCGGCACCGACACCGGCCTGCTGGAGCGCGGGCCCGCCCTGCTGCGCGAGATGGACCGCCTCGGCATGCTCCTGGACGTCACCCACACCAGCGACAGGTCCGTGCGCGAGGCGCTGGCGATCTTCAAGGGCCCTCTCCTTGCGACGCATTCCAAAGTGCGGGCCCTCTGCCCCCGCGAGGGGCAGGTGCCCGACGACATCAACCAGGCGCTCGTCGATCGCGACGGCGGGATGGGTGCGTCCATGGACACCTGGATGCTCTGGCCGGACGGCGCGCCGGATTGGGGCACGAACAGCTGGCCGAACAACCGCAAGTACTTCCCGCGTTCCGCGGTCACGCTAGACGACCTCGTCAACCACATGGAGTACGTCAACCGCCTGGCCGGCGACGCGCTTCACTCGGGTATCGGGGGCGACACGGACGGCCAGGGTGGCGTCGAGTGCGCTCCCGCCGACGTGGATTCCGTCGTGGACTACCACCGGGTCGCGGACATCCTCCGCCGTCGCGGCTACTCCGAGCCGGACGTGGAGAACATCATGTGGCGCAATTGGGTCCGCCTCTTCGACCGGGCCCTGCCGGCCCGCTGACGCGAACGCCGGGAGCACTGACGTAGCACGCTTGGGGGCTCATGCCGGCGTGGCCGGGCGCGGTGTTCGGCTGCTGGCGGGCGTGTCGCTCCTGCTCGGCACGATCGCCGCGCCGCCCGTCGCCCAGGGTGGCGTGCCGCCCACGGACTCCATGGTGGCCACACGGGTCGCCCAGGTGGACCCGCTCCACGCGGGTACAGTCCGTGGAGGCCTCGCCGGTGTCGGCGACAACAACGAGGCATTCGGCGTTCCCGGCGCCGCCGACCGGGGCACCTCTGTCCGCGGCGCGCTCCCGGAATCCGGCAATCCCGCCCCCAGACGGTCCAACCTGCCCCACTGGCTGCCGCAGCGGGTGAGGGCGGCCGTCGGCCCAAGCAGCCCGTCGACGCTGTCCGCCGCACCGGCGCGAGCCACCCTCGCGGCGCCGACCGCGGAGAACACTGCTCCGATCCTGGCCCCCCTCCCCGCCGGCCTGGGCCTCCGGTCCGAGTTCGGCAGCTTCGGTCTGTCCGACGCCGACGATTCCCTCCTCTACCCGGACTGCTCCGCGTCGCAGCTGTGCGAGGAGCCGCCAGATCCCAGTGTGGCGGCGTCCGCCACGAGCATCGTCCAGAGCGTCAACGAGCTGATGCTGTTCGTGGACCGCGGCACGGGTGACAGCCGCGTCCTTCCCAACTTCGACTTCTTCTCGCTGGACAACAACCAGGTGACCCAGTCGGATCCGCGCGTGCTCTACGACGCGTCCCGCGATCGGTGGCTGGCCACGGAGATCAGCGCCGACTGCGCGCACGGCTATCTCCACGTGGCCGTCTCGACGTCGGGTGATCCGTTCGGCGTCTGGACCGTCTACCGGCTCGTGTTCCCCGGGCGCATCGTGGACTTCCCTGGATTGGGCACGGCCAACGACACCGTTCTCGTGGGACTGAACGCCTTCGGTCCGGATCCGGAATCTGCGAACTGTCTCGCGCCCGGAGCCTTCGCGGGCGGCATGCTGGTGGTGATGGACTGGTCGGACCTCGTGCAGAACGTGGCCAGCCTCTCCGTCACCACGACCGGGCCCGATCCGCATCTGTTCACCTGGCGGCCGGCGACTTCCACGGGCGGTGATCCGCTCGCGCGGCTGGTCGTCGCCATCGACAACGGGTCGGACAACACCGCTGATGTCGGGTACGCGACGGTGTCCGGGACGAACGCGACGCGGGACGTGACGGTCTCACCGGTCGTCAACCTGACCACGGAGCAGGGACTCTGGCCCTTCGAGACGCCGCCGGCCCCGCGACAGCCGGGCGATCCGCCCACCATCAAGCGCGCCGTGGATGGCGATCCCACGGACGCGATCGCGACGGCCGGTCGTCTCTGGTTCATCGCCACGGCACCGTGCACTCCAGTCGGCGACGACGCGGTGCGCGACTGCGTCCGGATCACGGAACTCCAGACGGGCGTGACCCCCGGTGCCGTGAGCGTCATTTCGGACTCCCGGCTCCAGGAGACGGGCATGGACCTGTACACGGGAGGCCTGGGACGGGCGACCGACGGGACCCTCTACGCGGTGTACTCCCGCTCATCGTCAACCGAGATCGTCGCCGGGTGGGCTACCTGGCGCGGCCCCACGGAGACCGCGTTCCACGACCCGGTCCTGCTGATCCCCGGAGGCGGCGTGTACAGCGGAACGCGCTGGGGAGATTACGTCATCCTGTCCCCGGACCCGGCGAAGCCGGACGCCGTGTGGCAGTCGCACCAGGTCGCGAGCGCGGACGGCACGTGGTTCACGTGGCTCTCGCGGCTGCGGCCCGCGCCCTTCGGTCCACTCGACGGCAGCTTCCGCATCAACGGGGGCGATGCATTCGCCGGCGAAACAACCGTGGACCTGCAATTCGGCAACCCGCCGGACGTGGCGGCCACCGTCGTTCGCGTGGCCAATGGCCCTGCGCTCCGCGACGGCGTCCTCGTGGGCGGGAAGACGCTCCCCATGGCCGACGACCTGCCCTGGTCGCTGACGGTCGACGAACCCGGCAGCGCGCCGGGGGACGGGCTGCGTCACGTGTACGTGCAGTGGGGCGACGGCCTGGGTCACTGGTCGGCGGTCGCCTCCGGCCAGATCACGCTGGATACGACCGGGCCCACGATCGGCACCGTGGCCGTTCCCGCGATCGGAACATCAACCCTGGTAGGCCGGGGCAGCGTTCCGGTGAGCGTGCGCTGGGGCGCGGGCACCGATGCGCTCATCGGCCTGGAGGGCTACGACGTGGAGGTCCGTCGCGACAACAGGTCCTGGGAGCACTTCGCGACCTCGTCCACTGCGCTCGCGACCGGCAGGGTGGCATCCGGACACCCGTACCAGTGGCGCGTTCGCTCGTTCGACCGCCTGGGCAACGTGTCCGACTGGGCAGAGGGCGTGGCAGTCCGGGTGGACGCGATCGATGACACATCGACCACGCTTCATTTCGATGCGGGCTGGCGGCAGGCAGCTTCCGCTGGCGCCTACCGGGGCGGCGTGCATTCCACGGCAGCGGCGGGTGCCACGGCCTCGTTCGCCTTCACGGGGCGCGGCTTCGCGATCGCGGCAACGGTTGGGCCGGGTCGCGGGACGCTGGAGGTGTTCGTGGACGGCCGTCTCGTGGGACGGTTCCGCGAGGAGGAACCATCGTCGCGAACGAGGCGCATCGGCCTGGCGCGCACCCAGGCGGTGGACCTGCGCGCACCCGCGGGCAGCCGGCACGTCGTCCGCCTGGTCGCTGTGGACGGCCGTCCCGTGGACATCGACGCGGTGATCCTGGTCCGCTGAGCGCGGTGATTGCCGCGAGCGGCCGAGGGCTTTCGGCGCCCTGACATAATGCGTGGACGATGAGCATCAGGACGCCGCCCGATCGGGGTCCACGCACGCAGCAGCCGGACGCGACCGGCGGCCCCGATCGGCGCGCAGTGACGCCTCCGCAGCGTGCGGCAGTGAGCTGGGGGCTCGGCGACGGGCAGGCCATCCCGTGGGACTACGCTCCGGCCCCCGAATCACGCGACGTCGTTGTGGTCCGCGAGCATTACGGCCTGTTCATCAACGGCCGCGAGGTGCCGGCCCGGAGCGGCGAGACCTTCATCGACGTCAACCCGGCGACGGAAGAAGTCCTGGCGACGGTCGCAAAGGGTGGCCCCGAGGACGTCGACCTCGCCGTGCGGTCCGCGCGAACGGCCTTCCGACGCCGCTGGGGCGACCTGCCCGGCCGGGAGCGCGCGAAGTACCTGTTCCGGATCGCGCGCCTGCTCCAGGAGCGCAGCCGCGAGTTCGCCGTCCTCGAGACGATGGATTCGGGCAAGCCCATCCGGGAATCGCGGGACGTGGACATCCCCCTGGCAGCAGCGCACTTCTGGTACTACGCGGGCTGGGCGGACAAGCTGGAGTACGCGTTCCCCGGCCGCATCGCGCGCCCACTCGGGGTCGCCGCCCAGATCATCCCGTGGAACTTCCCGCTGCTGATGCTGGCCTGGAAGATCGCCCCGGCACTGGCTGCGGGGAACACAGTGGTGCTCAAGCCGGCCTCCACGACGCCGCTCACTGCGCTCCTGTTTGCCGACGTCTGCCGCCAGGCGGACCTGCCGCCGGGCGTGGTGAACATCGTCCCCGGTCCGGGCTCCATGGGCGAGGCGCTCGTCCGGCACCCGGGCGTGGACAAGGTCGCCTTCACTGGCTCAACGGCCATCGGGAAGGGCATTGCCCGGGCTGTGGCAGGCACAGACAAGGCGCTGACGCTCGAACTCGGTGGGAAGGCCGCGAACATCGTCTTCGAGGATGCGCCGCTGGACCAGGCAATCGAGGGCATCGTCAACGGGATCTACTTCAACCAGGGCGAGGTCTGCTGCGCCGGCTCGCGGCTGCTCGTCCAAGAGTCGGTGGCGGCGGACCTGATCGACCGGCTCAAGAACCGGCTGTCCACCATCCGGGTGGGCGACCCACTCGACAAGAACACGGATCTGGGGGCGATCAACTCCCGTGCCCAGCTGGAGAAGATCACGGAGCTGGTGGCGGCCGGTCGCGCCGAGGGCGCCGAGATGTACCAGCCCGCGTGCGACCTGCCGGACCGGGGCTACTTCTTCCGCCCCACGCTCTTCACGAACGTCGCGCAGAGCCACCGGATCGCGCGCGAGGAGATCTTCGGGCCCGTGCTGTCCGTCCTCACGTTCCGGACACCGGACGAGGCGGTGGAGAAGGCGAACAACACGCCGTACGGCCTGTCGGCCGGGATCTGGACGGACAAGGGCAGCCGGATCCTGTGGATGACGCGGCGGATGCGCGCGGGCGTCGTGTGGGCGAACACCTTCAACCGGTTCGATCCCACGAGCCCCTTCGGAGGCTACAAGGAGTCCGGGTATGGCCGCGAGGGCGGCATGCACGGCCTGCATGCCTACGTCCGCCTGGAGGACCCGGCATGAGCGACGGCCGCATCGAGGTGCGCAAGACCTACAAGCTGTACATCGGCGGCGCGTTCCCGAGATCCGAATCCGGGCGCTCCTACGTTGTTGCC
>JANPDJ010000334.1:0-1522 GCA_031431395.1 Chloroflexota bacterium
CCGCAGCCGGACGGTGCCACCAACGCGGTCGAGGGAGCCGATCCGCTCGCGACATTCGGTGAGTTCGCGGCCGAGAGCATTCGCCGGCTGGACGCGATGACCAACGCGCCCGACATCCTGGTGATGTCGATGTACGACGCGGACGCCGACGAGGTGGCGGCGTTCGAGGAGCTCATCGGCTCGCACGGCGGCCTCGGCGGGTCGCAGACGCGCGCGTTCCTGCTCTCGCCGGCCGATTGGCCGCTATTCGAGGCACCCATCGTGGGTGCGCCCGCCGTGTATCGCCAACTGCGGGCGTGGCTGGAGCGCTACGTCGGCATCGTGTACGCGCCGCACGCCTGATTCGTGGTCGCCGGCGCCGCGTTCGCCCGGACGGCCTCTGGCACCATTCGCGACGAGCAGGAAGAGGAGGGTCCATGTCGGCGCGGTATCCCAGCACGGTCATGGTCAGCGTGGTCTGTCCATGGGACGACCAGGAGCAGCTGGACGAGGGCGCGTTCCGCCATGAGATCGACCATGCCTTGAATGCCGGGTTCCGGCACGTGTACGTCTTCGGGACCGCCGGCGAGGGATACGGCGTTGACACGGCGCGGTTTCGCCGCGTGATCTCGGTCTTCGGCGACCAGATGAGCCGCACGCCCGGTGCCCGCGCGATGGTGGGCGTGATCGGCCTGTCCACCGCAAACGTGGTCGAGCGGATCGGCATCGCCCACGACATGGGCTTTCGCGAGTTCCAGATCTCCTTCCCGATCTGGCAGACCCTCACGGACCCCGAGGTCCTGACGTTCTTCAAGGATGTCTGCCTCTCGTTCCCGGACAGCCTGTTCATGCACTACAACACGGGGCGCGTGGGCCGGATCATCAATGGCCGTCACTACCGGCCCGTGCTGGATGCGGTGCCCAACCTGGTTGCCACGAAGACGATGGCGGGCGACCTCGCGACCGTCGCGAGCGTGGTGCGCGATGCGCCCGACCTGATGCACTTCCTGGGCGAGCAGTCCGTCACCCACGGCGCGATGTTCGGCGAGGTGGCGCTGCTTGGGACGTTCGGGGCGCTCGCGCCGAAGAAGTCGTGGGCCGTGCTCCGCGCCGCGAACGAAGGGCGCTACCGCGACGCCGCGGAGATCGGGTCGTGGTTCGAGCGCCTGAATCGCGAGGTCTTCGACACGCTCATGGTTGACCGGCGCATCGACGGAGCGTACGACAAGCTCATCGAGAAGCTGAGCCCGGGCCAGGCGGCATTCCCGCTGCGGATGCTGTCGCCCTACCGGACGCTGACCGACGACGAATTCCGGCAGGCGCAGAAGACGCTCCGCGAGAAGTTCCCGGACTGCGAGTGACGGTCGCCGGCGGCCTTCGACGCCGGTCGAGAGGCTGCCGAACGGGGGCCGGCGCGAGGTGATCGCGGTCATGGACGGCCTTCGACGCCGGTCGAGCCGCCGCCGGGCGGGGACAGCGTGATCGCGGTCATGGACGGCCTTCGACGCCGGTCGAGCCGCCGCCCGGTGGAGGGCGGGGCGTG
>JANPDJ010000335.1:0-8342 GCA_031431395.1 Chloroflexota bacterium
GCTGTACAGCGCGGCCATCCGCCCGACGGGCCCGAGGCAGCGGCCATCCTCGCCGACCTGCGGATCCGCGACAAGGTGGATTCGACGCGGGCGGCCGCCCCGCTCCGGATCCCGGACGAGGCGCTCATCATCAACACGGACGGCATCGGGTTCGCCGACACAGTGGACATGGTCGTCGCCGTGATCCATGACGCTGAAGCCGAGGACGCGGCAGGGGCGGCGGGGCCCGCCGAACCGCCGGCCGCAGCGCGGGCCGAACCGGAGGCGGCGGCCGACAAAGCCAAGCCGGTCAACGAACCCACGCCGGCCAAAGAAGCCCCGAACCCGCAGGAGGCCCCGGCCCCTGGCGCCCGAGCCGCGCCCGCAGGACCCCTGCCGGACGATGCATCGCCCTTCATCCGCCTGACCGACCTCACCGGGCGCACGATTGTCCGTGCGTTGACCCGGGTTCGTGTCGAGGGACTGGAGCATGCCCGCGGGCTCACGGGCCCGGTGATCGTGGCGAGCAACCACATTTCGAATGCCGACGGGGTGCTCGTCGCGTCGTGGATCACGCCGGCGATCGGGCGGCGCATCTACCTCCTGGGAAAACAGGAGGCCCTGGAGTGGCCGCTCCTGGGGCTCGGGCTCCGGTTGAATGCGGTCCTTGGCATCCGGCGGGGTGCCGCGGATCTCGAGGCGTTCCGCGCAGCGAAGCACGTGCTCGATGAAGGCCACGTGCTGGGCATCTTCCCGGAGGGGACACGCAGCCCCACCGCAGCGCTGCAGGAGGCGAAGGACGGCCTCGCGATCCTCGCGCTGCGGACGGGCGCAACGATCCTGCCGGTGGGCGTGGCCAACACGGATCGGTTCTGGCCGCGTGGCGGCGCGCCGCGGTTCGGCGGCTGGGTGGGGCTCCGCGTGGGCCGCCCCTTCAGGCTCGACGAGGTGACCCGCGGGCTCGCCCGGCGCCAGGCCCAGGCCGCCGCGACGGCCGAAATCATGGGCCGCATCGCGGGGCTGCTGCCGCCGCGCCACCGTGGTGCGTATGCCGGTCGGGTCGTCGAGGACATCCCGGACGGATGGCTCGAGAGCGAGTCGCCTCCGCCCCCGGCCGGCGAGCGGTAGCCCGGCGGGGAGGGTGCGCTTTCGCGTCGGCCCACCCCGGACGGCCCGTCGCCGGGTCGGCAGATGGTCGCGTGAGATACTTCCGAACGTGACTGGAACCGTCGATGACATCCGGATCGCCCGGCGGACGGGTTTCTGCTACGGCGTCCGCGAGGCCATCGACAAGGCCAAGGAAGCGGCTGCGGCAGGCAAGGTCACCCACACGCTGGGCCAGGTCGTCCACAACGAGGGCGTCGTCCGCGATCTCCAGGCCCACGGCATCCGGAGCGTGGAGACGCTGGACGACGTGGATCATGGGGCGGCGGTGGTGATCCGTGCGCACGGCGTGCGCCCCGAAGTGATGGAACGCGCCAGTGCGCGGGGCCTGGAAGTCATCGACGGCACCTGCACCTGGGTGATCCAGGAGCAGCGCGAGCTCGCCAGGCTGGTGGAGGAGGACTACACGATCGTGTTGCTGGGGACGCCGCGCCACCCTGAAGTGGTTGGTCTGCTGGGATTCGCCCCCAACGCGATCGTCGTGGACGAGGAAGACGACTGGGCCCGAATCCCGCGTCGCAAGAAGATGGCGCTGATTTCCC
Source organism: Chloroflexota bacterium (assembly GCA_031431395.1). Taxonomy (GTDB): domain Bacteria; phylum Chloroflexota; class Limnocylindria; order Limnocylindrales; family CSP1-4; genus VGPE01. Next base: position 1,686 of record JANPDJ010000335.1, read on the forward strand.
AGAGCACGCAGCCGCCGTGGAAGTTCGAGAAGCTCGCCGCCTACATGGTCTCGCGGAGCCACGAGCTCAAGATCGTGAACACCGTCTGCCCGGTGACCATCCGGCGGCAGGAGGACACGCTCGAGACGGCCCAGGGAGTGGACGTGATGGTCGTGGTGGGCGGGCGTTCCAGTGCGAACACGAAGGAACTCACGCGGCTGTGCGAGATCGCCGGCACGCACGCGATCCAGATCGAGGGCGCCCGGGATCTCACCGCGGACATGGATTTCCGGAATGCCCGCGTGGTGGGTGTCACCGGCGGCACCTCGACGCCCATTGAGGATCTCGAAGCGGTCGCCCAGCGCGTGCTGGAGCTGTTCGGGACGCCGGAGGCCCGGGGTCGTGCGGCGGAGCTTGCGGCGACAGCCCTCTTCGCAGCGGCGACGCCGGCCGGCCGGACCACCTCGCTGCCCGCTCGGGCGACGCGCAGCACTGTCAGCGGCGCGGCCTGACCGTGGCGAGGCTCGCGGGACTGCCGATCGTCGCCGTCGTGGGACGCCCCAACGTGGGCAAGAGCACGCTGTTCAACCGCATCGTCGGCGCGCGGACCGCCGTCGTTGAGGACCGTGCGCATACGACCCGGGACCGGCTGTACGGCGACGCCGAGTGGAACGGGCGCCGCTTCGTCGTGGTGGACACGGGCGGGCTCGATGCCGCGGCCGGCGTAGGCGTGATCGAGGTCAAGGTCCAGGAACAGGCGCACCTCGCGATCAACCAGGCGGACGTGATCATCTTCGTGGTTGACGCGATCGCGGGGCTGACGCCACCGGACCGGGAGGCAGCCGACCTCCTGCGGACGTCCCGCGCACCGGTGCTGATCGCGGCGAACAAGGCCGATAACTCGGCACGCGAGCTCGACGCGAACGAATTCTTCGAACTCGGCTGGGAGGAGACCTACCCCGTCTCCGCGCTGCACGGCCGCGGCGTTGCCGACCTGCTGGATGCCGTCGTGTGGGACCTCCCACCCGAATCGCCGGAGGAGATCGCCCGCAAGGAGCGCGAGCGAGAAGCCGATCTGTGGGCGAAGGACGCCGCGTTCGGCATGCTCGCACCCATCGTGGTGGGGGAGCGAGACGAGGAAGAGGACGACGGCCAGGGCGAAGAGGACGAGGAGGCGACCGCGGCGTCTGCCGAGGAGCGCCGCTGGGACGCCATGATCGCCGCGGAGGGCGAAGACGCCGAAGTGGCGATCGCGATCGTCGGGCGGCCCAATGTCGGCAAGTCGTCACTCCTGAATGCGCTGCTCGGGGAAGAGCGGGTGATCGTCAGCGACATCCCCGGCACGACGCGCGACGCCATCGACACGCCGCTGGCGTGGGGTCGCAGCCAGGTCGTGCTGATCGACACGGCCGGCGTCAGGCGCCGCGGCCGGGTAGCGAACGGACCGGCCGCCGACAAGTATTCGGCCCTGCGGGCCCTTCGCGCGATCTCGCGAGCAGACGTCGCGATCCTCGTCATCGACGCGGTGGAGGGACTGACGTCGCAGGATGCGCACATCGCCGGGTACGTCGTGGAGGAGGGCAAAGGCCTGCTCGTCGTGGTCAACAAGTGGGACCTGCTGGCGGAGAAGACGGACCGGACATTTGACCAGTACGTCGATTGGATCCGCCACGATGCGCCGTTCCTCGATTTCGCCCCGGTGATCTCGATCAGCTCGAAGACCGGGCAGCGCCTGGACCGTGTGCTCGAAGCCGCGGTGGACATCTGGGGTGAGCGCCGCAAGCGGATTTCGACTGGCGAACTGAACCGGCTGGTCTCGGTGGCCGCAGAGCGCCAGGCCGTCCCCATGGTGAAGGGCCGCCGGCCCAAGCTCTTCTACGCGACGCAGGTCGCCGTGGCGCCACCCACGTTCGTCTTTTTCGCGCGCGAGGCCGGCTCCGTGCACTTCTCCTATCAACGCTACTTGGAGAACAGGCTCCGCGAAGCGTTCGGGTTCGATGGGACCCCCGTCAGGCTCGTGTTCAGGGAGCGGTCGTCGGTGCAACTCAGTGAGCGCAGGGCGGCCAAGCTGGCGGCCGGTGAAGGTGGCGCCGGCGGTTCGAGGCCGGCAGGTCGCGCGAAGCCGGGCAGGGGGAGTGCCGCGACCGGCGGTGCGCCGTCAGCGGGCGGAACGCCGGCGGCGTCGGCCGCGGGAGCCAGGTCGGCCGCGGGCACGTCGTCGGCAGCGCGCATATCGGCGGCCAGGGGTTCGGCGGCCACGGCGCGACCCAGGTCGGGCGCACCCGTGAAGCCGGCCCGGAGTTCCCGGAAGGGTTCGTCCGGGGCACGGCCCAAGGGCCGGCCGTCGTCGTGAACGAGGCCCGGGGAGGGCCCCAGCCGTCGCGGATCGCGGTGATCGGCACCGGGGCCTGGGGCACGACGATGAGCGTCCTGCTCGGCGCTCGCGAACCCGTTCTGCTCCTCGCGCGTCGCCCCGACAAAGCGGCCCGATTGCAGGCGGAACGACGGAACGAGGAGAACCTGCCGGGGATCGACCTTCCGCAGAGCGTCACCGTGTCGGCTGATCCTGCGACGATCGCCTCGGCGGACCTCGTCGTGTTCGCGGTTCCATCTGCGCATGTCCGTGAGGTCGCCACACAGGTCGCTCCGTTCATCGCGCCCGGCGCGGACGTGCTCTCGCTGGTCAAGGGCCTGGAGCACGGCACGCTGCTGCGGATGAGCCAGGTGATCGCGGAGGCGACCGGGATCGACGCGCGCCGGATCGCGGCACTTTCCGGCCCGAATCTCGCGGCGGAGATCGCCCGCGGCCTGCCGGCTTCGGCCGTCGTTGGCGCCGAGGACCAGGAACTTGCCCGGCGGATCCAGGCGCGGGTGGGAGCGCGTTCCTTCCGGGTCTACGTGAACTCCGATATCGCCGGCGTGGAGTTGTGCGGGGCCCTCAAGAACATCGTCGCCATCGCCGCAGGTGCGGCCGACGGCCTGGGCTTCGGGGACAACGGGAAAGCCGGGCTCATCACCAGGGGCCTGGCCGAGATGATCCGCCTGGGCCTTGCGGCCGGCGCCAATCCACTGACGTTCGCTGGGCTTGCCGGGATCGGCGATGTCGTCGCGACGTGCGCATCCGGCCTCTCGCGCAACCACCGTCTCGGCGTGGAGCTGGCGCGCGGCCGGCGCTGGGCCGACATCGAGGCGACGCTGCCGGGGGTCGCCGAGGGTGCCTACACCGTGGATGCCGCGCTTGCCCTGGCTGACCGCCTCGGCGTGGATATGCCGATCGCGCGAGAGGTGCGCGCCGCCCTTTTCGAGGGCAAGAGCGTCCAGCGGTGCCTCATCGACCTGCTCGCACGCGAGTCGAAGGACGAACTCGCGGACCTGCCGCCCTGGCTCGAGCGCACGGGGTCGACGCCGGTCCCGGGCGGCGCTGCGGCTGCTGGTGGCCCGCCGGCCACTGTGGCTGCTGGCGGCTCGGCGGCCACTGCGGCCGGTGGTTCGGCGGGCGCCGAGGCCGTCCGGCAGCAATCCGGTTCGTCGTAAGAGGAGCCGTCCGGCCGACGCCCCGTCCTGTACGCATGTCCATGCTGAGGGGCGGCGAATCAGGCCGGAATCGGCCCTGAACAGGCCGTTCGGAGCCGTCCCGTTCGCATACCACGAACCACGTTGCTGACGGACGAAGTCCACCGCCTCCCGACCGACCGTAACCGCCCTTCTGCTAGACTCGCCGCCTCGTCGGGGCGTGGCGCAGCCTGGTAGCGCACCTGAATGGGGTTCAGGAGGCCGAGCGTTCAAATCGCTCCGCCCCGACCAGATCTCGTGCATGAAGAAGGCCCTCCGGGCGATCCGGAGGGCCTTCTGATTGGGTCGGTACCCTAACCTCTGCTCGTCACGGAATGATTGCTCGTCCGGTCACGACGTGGATATGGCTTGGCCGGATGCGCCACTATGGCAGCCACTCGTCCGCTGGGGGGACAGGCGTGTCACGTGTCGTCAGCACCATCAGCATCAACCGCTCGATCGACGAGGTGTTCGCCGTGCTCACGGACGTCGAGAAGACCGGCGTCTGGTATCCCGGCGACGTGGTGGAGCACTGGACCTCGCCACCACCACACGGGGTCGGCTCGACGCGCCACGCGGTTGTGAGGATGTTCGGCCGTCGGATCGAGAACGACGCGGTCACGACGGTGTATGAGCCTCCCAACCGGGCATCCATGAAGGGCACAACTCCGAACGCCCCGTTCGACGCGACCCTCTCGTTCCGAAATGAGGGCGCGGCAACGCGCGTCGACGTCACCATCGACATCCTGCTGCGCGGTCCAGTTCGAATCCTCGGGCCGCTCCTCGTCGGCCTGTATGGTCGCCAATGGGCGCGTGGCCTCGCGAACCTCAAGCGCCTGATGGAATCAGGTGCCCTGTAGGTCGCGGCATCCCTGTCGCTGCGGGCCGATAGGCATCGCCGCCGCCTCAGCCATCGACCAACTCCGCCGTCCGGCCCGTGAGGCCCTGCCAGCGCTCGATGACCACCTGGCAGTACCGAGGCTCGATCTCCATCCCGTAGCAGCGCCGGCCGAGCGTATCGGCGGCCACGAGCGTGGTTCCTGAGCCGAGAAACACCTCGTACACGAGGTCGCCCAGTGCCGTGCTCTTGGCAAGGCACTGCTCCACGAGGCCGACCGGCTTCTGGGTCGGGTACTCCCGGTTCGCCGAGGGCTTCAGGTAGCTGAAGACCGAGCTCTGGCTGTAGTCGCCGTACCAAGGCGTCCCTTCGTGGCGTCCCCGGCCGGGTCGCCCGTCACCCGGCGCGAAGCCGTAGAGGATGGGCTCGCGGGCGTAGTGGTAATCAGAGTGGCCGAGGACGATTGTGCCCCTGGGCCAGACGAGCTCCTGGTGGAGCTGCCAGCCGACCGCCTAGATCGCATCGAGGAACGAGGCAAGGGCCCCGACCATCCTTCCTGCATGTGAACTGTCCCTGCCGGACCTTCGCGCAGAGGCATCGGTTCTCGCAGACGAGCCCGCGTGGCGCCGGGATCCAAGAGTCGGCGGGGCCGCGCCGTGCCGAGTAGTGCCGCGTAGACGCCGAATGCTGCACCGCGCCGCACCAGGCCGAGTGCCGCGCCGTGCCGGCCGAGTAGTGCCGGACGACGCCCCGCGCCCGGACGACGCCCCGCGCCCGGCCGCCCCCGCGCCCGGCCCCCTGGCGTCGTCCGGCTTGCGCCGGTCGACTGGCGCCGGCTCCTAGCGCCCGACGGCGATGCTCAGGCTCTTGGAAACCGTGGTCAGAGAGCTGTCCACGACCTTGACGGTGAACGTGCGGGTCTGGGCCCGGGTTGGAGTCCCGTTGATCAGGCCCGTGGATGCGTTCAACTTCAGGCCCTTCGGAAGTGAGCCCAGGATGATCGACCAGGTGTTGCCGCCGCTCCCACCGGTTGCCGTGACCGTCGCTGCGTACGGCGCGCCGACGGTCCCGCCCGGCAAGGTGACGGTCGTGATGACCAGCGCTGCCGCCACGGTCGAGATCGTGATGCCCAGGCCCTTCGACGCTGTCCGCGCTTCGCCGTCCGTGGCCGACACGGTGAATGCACTGGTCCCCCCCGCTGTCGGGGTCCCGCTGATCGAGCCACCCGCACTCAGCACAAGCCCGGCGGGCAGAGCGCCGCCGACGACCAGCCAGCTGTACGAGCCGGTGCCGCCGGTCGCGGCCAGCGTCGCCGAGTAGGCCGTCCCAATCGTGCCGGACGGCATGGATGCCGTGGTCACCGTGACCGGGCTGTAGACGGTGATTGACAGCGGCTTCGTCGCCGACCGGCCGGCGGCGTCCGCCGCACGGACCGTGAACGCATTGCCACCCGCCGTGGTGGGCGTGCCGGTCATCGCTCCATTCGACGTGTTCAACGTCAAGCCGGCCGGCAGGGTGCCTGCGGCCAGGGACCAGGTGAGCGGCCCCGATCCGCCGCCTGCGGCGAGGCCCTGGGAGTAGGGGACTCCGACGGTGCCGGACGGGAGTGACGCCGTCGTGATGATCACGGGACTGGCAACGTCAATGGACAGCGCCTTCGTTGCCGTGGCGCTGCTGGTGTCGGTGACCTTGACGGTGACCGGAAACGAGCCATTCGCGGTCGGCGTGCCGGTAATGGCACCGCTCGCGCCGAGGGACAGGCCCGCCGGAAGAGGACCGGAGGCGTCGTCGAGGGCCCACGAATAGGAGCCCGTTCCACCTGTCGCCGTCAAGCTGGCGGTGTACGCAAGCCCGGTGGTGCCGGCCGGCAGGGATGTCGTGGCGACGGCGAGGGCCGACGAGACCGACGTGGACACGCTGGCCGTATACGTCCCCAGACTGCCGTAGTCCGAATAGCCGGTTGTCAGCGGGCTGCCGAACCCCACGCCATCAACCTTGATGAAGTAGGTCCCGGAAGAGGCGAGTGTCAGGGAGATGGACGCCCCAAGCCCCGAAGCCACGTCATAGCTGGTTGTCGCCGCCGCCGGATCGGCGCTGCTGACGAGGACGCCCAGGCTGTTGTAGAGCTCCACGCGGATGTCGAGGTTCGGACTTGAGGGGGCCGGGATCAGCGTGATCGTCGTGGGGCCGGACCCCGCAAACGAGAACCAGTCCACGTCAGTCCGGGTGCCGATGCGCCCGCTCGCGGAGAGCGAGGCCCCGCTGCCGAGCGACACCGCGCCGGCGAG